>JBBRYW010000028.1:0-27728 GCA_038237235.1 Gaiellales bacterium | reverse complement strand
CCGGCGACTTCCGCAACCTGACGCCGCTTGTCCTGATGAGCGCGCTGAAGCGGGCCGGCACCACGGTATGCGAGCCGATCCACCGTTTTTACCTCGAGGTTCCGGCGGACGTGCTGGGACCGCTATTGCCCCTGCTGGCACGGCTGCGCGCGGTTCCGCAAACACCGGCGATCCGGCGTTCGTCGTGCACGCTGGAGGGCGACATTCCGGCCGCGCGCGTGCACGAGCTGCGGCAACAGCTGCCGGGGCTGACGCGCGGTGAAGGCGTCCTGGAATCCGCCTTCGACCACTATCGACCCGTGGACGGCACGATCCCGACCCGGCCACGCTCGGACCACAATCCGCTCAACCGCGAGGAATACCTACTGCACCTGGCGCGACGCCTCGCAGGCCGCTGATTGCCTGAGTCGGTGTTCAACTGCACCCGTTGCAATACCCGCATCGGGTGCCAGCACCGTTTAGAGCTTCCGGCGCTGGATCACGAAGCGCACGGGCACTGGATCTGCATCGGCATCCTTGAAGCGGTGGAACAGCCGCGGAGGAGAGTCGACTGGGACGAGCTGCGGCGGCGCACCGACGGGATCTGCTTCATCTGCGAGCTCCTCGCCGGCAACCCAGCGTTCGCGCATCACGTCCTCTACGAGGACGAGCATCAGGTCGCGTTCCTCAACCGATTTCCGGTGCTCCTCGGCCACGTTCTCGTTGCTCCCAAGGAGCACCGCGAGGGCGTTACCGCCGATTTCACCGCGGCCGAGTATCTCGCGCTTCACGGCGTCGTCTACCGGATCGGCGAGGCGCTTCGCAAGGTCGTGCCGACCGAGCGCCTCTACGTGCTGAGCCTGGGGAGCCAGGAGGCGAACCGGCACGTGCACTGGCACGTCACGCCACTGCCGCCGGGCGTGCCGTTCGAGGAGCAGCAGTTCCGTGCGCTCGACCGGGACGACATCCTCGACCTGGCGGACGAGGACGCGGAGCGCCTGGCCCAGCGGCTGCGTTCGGCGCTCGCGGGGGATGGCTGAGCTACGAGTTGAAGCCCTCGAGTGCTGCTTCGACGAGCCGCGGCAGCGTCTCGAGGTTGTAACCCCCCTCGAGCACGGCCGCGGCGCGAGGCGCGAGCGCGGACGAGCGACGGGCGAGCTCCCGGAACCCGTCCTCGGTCACATGCATCGCGGTCAGGTAGACGGGCTCGTCGACGTGCGCGTCGAAGCCGGCCGACACGAGCACGAGGTCCGGCTCGAAGGCCCGCACGGCCGGCTCGACCTGCTCGGCGAAGGCGCGCAGGTAGTCCTGGTCACCCGAGCCGGGGGGAAGCGGGACGTTGAGCGTCGTCTCGTTGCGCTCGCCGGCTCCGCCGGTTCCCGGAAACAGCGGCCACTGGTGCATGGAGGCGAAGAAGACCGACGGGTCGTCCCAGAACGCATCCTGGGTGCCGTTGCCGTGATGGACGTCCCAGTCGACGATCGCGACCCGCTCGAGGCCGAGATCGGCCTGCGCCGCCCGCGCGGCGATCGCGACGTTGTTGAAGAAGCAGAAGCCGAACGCGTCGTCGGCGAGGGCATGGTGGCCGGGAGGGCGAACCAGCGCGAAGCCTCCGACCCGGACCGCGGCCACGGCGGCGCCGGCGGCGAGGCAAGCCGCCTCGTACGTCGTCTCCGACGCGATCGTGTTCGGCTCCAGCCATGCAGTGCGGTCGATCGACTTGACGCGGGCGACATATCCGGGCGTATGGCAGCGCTCGATCTCGCCCTCGGTCGCCGGCGTCACCTCGTGCCAGCCGTCCAGAGCCTCGAGGCAGACGGCGAGCCTGGCCTGCGACTCCGGGTGCCCCGGCGTCGGGTGGAGCTCGGCCATCAGAGCGTGGCTCAGGAGCTCGATGCGACCTCCAGCGCGGCGAGGCGCTCGGCGAGCCCGCTCAGCCCCCATCGGCGAGCGAGCTGCGACGCGGACTCCCAAGTGGGTGTCCCGTCGGTGAGCTCGGGCAGGGGTGCCGTCGGGTCGAGCGTTGCGAGGCGCCTGTAGAGGCGAAGATCGCCAGCCTCGCTGCCGAAGCGGCCTGCGGCAAGCGCCTCCTCCAGCGAGCCGTACCGGTTCACGACCTCGGCCGCCTTCTTGGGGCCGATCCCGCTCGCTCCGGGCAGCCGGTCCGATGGATCGCCCCTGAGAGCGATGAAATCCGGCACCTGGTGCGGCTCGACGCCGTAGCGCTCACGTACCTCCGCCGGCCCGATTCGCGCGAGCTGCGATACGCCGCGCACCGGCTGGAGGACCGTCGTTCGCTCGCTCACGAGCTGGAAGGCGTCGCGGTCGGACGTCGCGACCACGGCTCGTCCGCCGCGCTCCTCCTCGAATAGGACCGCGGCGGCGAGGAAGTCGTCCGCCTCGTAGCCGGCCGTCTTCGCGCGCGCGAACCCGAAAGCGTCGACGAGCTCCGGCAAGAGGGGCAACTGCTCGAGCAGGTCCGGGTCGAACTCGCGCCCCCCTTGATAGCCGGCGAATGCCTCGTGGCGGTAGGTCGGCGCCTCGAGCGTGTCCCAGCCGACGAAGACCGCGCGCGGGCGCTCGTCCTGCCACAGGCGGACGAGCATGTTGGCGAAGCCGACGATCGCGCCGCCGGGGCGGCCCTCGGCACGTCGAATCGACTTCGGCAGGCCGTGGTAGGCGCGGTGGGCGAGCGAGTCGCCGTCGATTGCGAGCAGCGGCCGCGTCAAAGGGTCGCCTCGAGGCGCGCGATCTCCACCATCAGCCGCTCCGTGGCGGCCTCGGCGACATCGGCCTCGGGCTCCCGCCCGGACTCCTCGAGCGATATCGCGGGGCCGTAGGCGACGCGGACCCGCGGCAGGCGGGCCAGTCTCTCAGTGCCCTTGACGGCCGCTGGGAGGAGCGGAACGCCGGCCGCTAGCGCGATGCGAGCGGCTCCGGTGTGCGGACGCGCCTCGAATTTCTTGCGCAATCCCTTCGCCCGGCGTGTCCCCTCCGGGAACATGACGAGCACGTCACCGCCCTGGCAGACGCGGATCGCAGTGCGGATCGCCTCCGCATCGCCCTCCCCGCGTCGAACTGGGAAAGCGCCGATCGCCCGCAGGAAAGGCGTCAGGGCGGGGTTGAAGAGCTCCGACTTCGCCATCCAGCGGAGGCGACGCCGGGGCCAGAGCGGCATCCCGATCGCCCAGGGATCGACGTTCGAGACATGGTTGACGCCGAGCACGAACCCACCCTCGACCGGCAGGTGCTCCACGCCTGTGGCAGTTAGGCGGAAGAGCCCCCGGACGATGGGCCAGCTCACGATTCCGACGAAGAGATAGAACCCCCGCGACATCCCGGGGGAGTATTGCTTGGCTAAGGTGTTCGCCGTGAGCAAGACCCTCGTCATCGCCGAGAAACCTTCCGTCGGGCGCGACCTCGCCAATGCGCTGCCCGGCAGCTTCACGAGCTCCGACGGCTACCTCGAGTCGGAGGAGTACGTGGTCACGTTCGCCGTGGGACACCTCGTCGAGCTCGCCGAGCCGGACGCCTACGACGAGCGGTTCAAGAAGTGGCGGATGGCCGACCTCCCGATCGTCCCGGACGCGTTCCGGCTCCAGCCGCGCGACGCCAAGTCGAAGAAGCAGCTCAAGCTCGTCCACAAGCTGCTCAAGCGGGACGACGTCGACCGTGTCATCAACGCCTGCGACTCCGGACGCGAGGGCGAGTTGATCTTCGCGTACATCTGGGACACCGCCGACGTCGACAAGCCGGTCGAGCGACTCTGGATCAACTCGATGACGAAGACGGCGATCCGAGACGGCTTCGAGCGATTGCGTCCCGGCTCGCAGCTCAAGCCGCTCGAGGCGGCGGCGCGCTCGCGCTCCGAGGCCGACTGGCTCGTCGGGATGAACGCGACTCGCGCCGCGACGATTCGCGGCCGTGCCTGGGTTGGCGGCGTCGTCTCGCTCGGTCGGGTGCAGACGCCGACGCTCGCGATGATCGTGCGCCGGGAACGTGAGATCCAGGCTTTCGTACCAGTGCCCTACTGGCTTGTTCGGGCTCAGTTCGACCCGCGCTACGAGGGGCTTTGGTTCGAGGGCGACGAGACGCGTTTGAAGGAAGGCGCGCGCGCGGACGAGATCGTCGAGAAGGTCTCGGGCAAGGGCGGCACCGTGGCGTCGGTCGAGCGCAAGCAGCAGTCGGAGCGTGCCCCTTTGCTCTACGACCTGACCTCGCTCCAGCGCGACGCCAACCGCCGCTTCGGGTTCTCGGCGCGCCGCACGCTGCAGGCCGCGCAGTCCCTCTACGAGAGCAAGAAGGCCCTCACCTATCCCCGCACGTCGTCCCGCTACCTGTCCGGCGACCTGGTGCCGGCGATCAAGCCGACCGCCGAGACGCTCGTGCCGATCTCCGACTACACGGCCGGCGCTCGTTTCGTGCTCGGACTCGGGCAACTGCCCCTGAGCAGAGTCGTCAACGATGCCCGGGTCGACGACCACCACGCGATCATCCCGACGGACGTCGCCCACGACGTGAGCGCCTTCTCGCCGGACGAGCGCCGCGTCTTCGACCTCGTGGCGCGGCGGTTCCTGGCCGTCTTCCACCCGGCCGCGCGCTACGAGCGGACGACGATCGTGACCGAGGTCGAGGGCGAGCGCTTCCGCACACGCGGCAAGGTCACGCTCGAGCCGGGCTGGCGAGGCGTGTACGGGCTCGAGGCCGATGTGACGAACGGCGCACAGGAGGATGGGGAGACGGAGGGTGGCGAGCTGCCGCGGGTCGAGCAGGGACAGGCCGTGCGATGCCTCTCCGCCGAGAGCGAGGCGAAGGAGACGAAGCCGCCCCCCCGCTACACGGAGGCGACACTCCTCTCCGCGATGGAGACGGCCGGCAAGCTGATCGACGACGAGGAGCTGCGCGAGGCGATGAAGGAGCGCGGCCTCGGGACGCCGGCAACCCGCGCCGAGATGATCGAGACGCTGATCCGCCGCGAGTACGTGGAGCGCGCAGGCAAGGATCTGCAGGCGACACCCAAGGGAATCCAGGTGATCACGATGATCGAGGGGCATCCGCTGACGTCGCCGGAGCTGACCGGCGACTGGGAGAAGCAGCTCGCCGACATCGAGCACGGCCAGGGCGATCGCGGCGCCTTCATGCAGCAGATCGAAGGCCTGACGCGCGCCACGGTCGAGGAGATCGCCGCGCTCGACAAGGAGAAGCTGCGCCCGGAGCGCGTCGAGCTCGGCCCCTGCCCGCGCTGCGGCCAGACGATCCGCGAGAACTCGCGCGCCTTCGGCTGCACGAGCTGGAAGAGCAAGGAGGAGCCGGGCTGCGGCTTCGTGATCTGGAAGCGCGTCGCCGGCCGTACGATCACCCCCGAGGTGGCTCGCCAGCTGCTCGAGGAGGGCCGTACGAAGGAGGTGTTGTCGGGCTTCCGCTCGAAGGCCGGCAAACCTTTTAGGGCCCGACTCGTCTTGAACAGTGAGGGCAAGACCGAGTTCGACTTCCCGGCGCCGACTCGCACGAAAGAGCCGGCCGCTGTGGAATAGGGTCGACACGCCTTCGTTAGGTGTTTGTTAGACCCGCGCGAGAACGGGGACATCACTCTGGAAACGCGAGGAGTAACCCCTTAGAGTCAGAAAGTGAGATCGAGCAGACTTCCGCAGGCGTCGAGCTCGGAAGTGGCTAGAAAGGACGTTGAGAGGCTTTTGACACCGAACCAGTTGCACGATTTGCTCGAGACCGAGCAGGGCCGAACGCTTGTCGAGGCCTCGGAGGAGCGCGGCTTTGTCGAGCCGGTGGAGTTCGAGGCATTCGTGCTCGAGCACGAGTTGAACGAGGAAGACAGCGAGCAACTGACCCGGGAGCTCGAGACGATCGGGCTCGAGGTCGGGCAGCCGAACCAGGCCCCGGAGGCAGAACCGGTCGTCGAGACGCGCCAGCCCGAGCCGGCTGAGGCGCTCTCGGGCTCCGCCGACAGCCTGCAGCTCTTCCTCGCCGACGTCGGCCGCCACAAGCTTCTGACCGCCGCCGAGGAGGTCTCCCTCGCCAAGGCGATCGAGCGCGGCGACCCCGTCGCGAAGCGCCGGATGATCGAGTCCAACCTGCGGCTCGTCGTCTCGATCGCGAAGGGCTACCGCGGTCTGGGCGTGCCGTTCCTCGACCTGATCCAGGAGGGCACGCTGGGACTCAACCGGGCCGTCGAGAAGTTCGACTGGCGCCGGGGCTACAAGTTTTCGACCTACGCGACCTGGTGGATCCGCCAGTCGGTGCAGCGCGCCGTCGCGAACCACGCGCGAACGATTCGCGTGCCCGTCCACGTCGTCGAGCGCCAGCAGAAGCTGAGTCGAGCGGCGCGCCGGCTGGAGGTCGAGCTTGGGCGCGAGGCGACCAAGCTCGAGCTCGCGGAGGCGACGGGGCTGCCCCTGCAGCACGTCGATGAGGCGCTTGGCGCGGCTCTGGCCTCGGTCTCGCTGAACCAGACGGTCGGCGCGGACGACGAGGGTGAGCTAGGCGACCTCTTTGCCGACCGCGAGGCGGCCGACCCGTTCGACGAGGCCGAGGAGTCGCTGCGCCGCCAGGGCGTACGCCGCGCGCTCGACGCTCTGCCTGAGCGTGAGCGCCGGATTCTCGAGCTTCGCTTCGGCTTCGAGGGTGAGCCGTGGACGCTGGAGGCGATCGGGCACGAGCTCGACCTGACGCGTGAGCGCGTCCGGCAGCTCGAAGGCCAGGCTCTTGCGCGGCTCGCCGCCATTCGCGATCTCGCGTCGGTTGCTGCGGCGTAGTCGCCCGCTGGCACTGGGGAAGAGACCGTCCGCGGCTTCGGCCGCCTGTTGTCACTCGGTCGGCCTAACAGTGGGCTTGCCCGAACGTCAGACCTACTGGATACTGAAGCTGTCGCCCCGTCTGAGTGAGCGGCAGCAGCGAAAGGAGAAGGTGTGAGGCGAAGAATAATGAAATTCGCTGTCGTCGCGGCACTCGGCGCCGTTCTCACGGCGACGTCGTACGCGGCTGTCAGCAAGCTGCAAAAGGGAGGGACGCTGATCTTTGCGGGCACGTCCGACCCGACCTACCTCGATCCAGCGCTCGTCTCGGACGGCGAGTCGTTCCGGGTCACGAAGCAGATCTTCCAGGGGCTCGTGGAGCTCAAGCCGGGGACGCTCAGGGTTGAGCCGGCGCTCGCGACCAGCTGGAAGGTTGCCCGTGACGGCAAGACGTGGACGTTCGGGCTGCGGAAGGGCGTGAAGTTCCACGACGGCAGCCAGTTCAACGCGGCGGCAGTCTGTTTCAACTTCAACCGCTGGTACAACTTCACCGGGCCCTTCCAGGACGCCTCGGCGTCCTACTACTATCGCGCGATCTTCGGGGGCTTCCACCGCAACGAGTCGGCGAACGCGACGCTCGGCTCGAGCCTGTATCGCAGCTGCAAGGCAAACGGCAAGTACACGGCGGTGATCAAGCTCACGAAGCGGTCGGGGCCCTTCCTGCCCTCGCTCGTGATCTCGTCGTTCTCGATCCAGAGCCCGACCGCGCTGAAGCGCTACGACGCGGACAAGGGCGAGCTGCGCGGCAGCACCTTCTACCCCACGGGCACGTACGCGTTCCAGCACCCGACGGGCACCGGGCCGTACAAGCTCCAGGAGTGGAAGATCGGCCAGAAGGTCGTGCTCGTCAGGAACAACCAGTACTGGGGCAAGAAGCCTGGGATCTCGACGCTGATCATCGAGCCGATCACGAACGGCACGGCGCGCCTGCAGGCGCTCCAGAAGGGTGACGTCAACGGCTACGACATCGTCAGCACCCCGGACATCCCGACGATCAAGCAGGACTCGAAGCTGAAGCTCGTCGACCGGCCGCAGTTCAACGTGGGGTACGTCACGATCAACTCCTCGCGTCCGCCGTTCAACAACGTCAAGGTGCGCCAGGCGGTCGCGTACGGGCTCGACCGGGCCTCCGTCGTCCGCTCCTTCTACGCGGGTCGCGGCATCGTGGCCAAGGAGTTCATGCCGCCCACGATCCCGTTCGGCTACGAGAAGAAGGTCAAGACGTACCCGTTCAGCCCGAGCAAGGCCAAGGCCCTGCTCAAGGCGGCTGGGCTCTCCCTGCCGGTGAAGGTGGAGTTCTGGTATCCGACGAACGTGTCGCGACCGTACATGCCGGACCCGAAGCTCAACTTCCAGGCGTTCAAGGCAAGCCTCGAGGAATCGGGATTCAGCGTCGAAGCGCACAGCGCTCCCTGGCGGCCCGATTACGTGAAGAAGGTCAACGACGGCACTGCCGGCGATCTCAACATGATCGGCTGGACGGGCGACTACGGTGACCCCGACAACTTCGTCGGAACCTTCTTCCAGAAGTACAGCCCGCAGTTCGGGTTCCGCAACGCGAAGCTGTTCGGCCTGCTCGACAAGGCCGAGGCAACGGTGAGCCTGAAGCAGCGCGACGCGCTGTACAAGCAGGCGAATCGCCTCATCGCGCAGCTCGTTCCCGCTGTTCCGTACGTCCACACGAAGCCCGCTCTCGGCTTCGACAAGGGCGTGAAGGGCTATGTCGCAAGCCCCGTGGGGACGGAGGCGTTTGCGGACGTCTCCTTCGGAGGACAGTAGGCTCCTAGCGTGCAGCCGGCGAGCGACGCGACCTAGATGCTCAGGTTCGTCGTTCGCCGGCTGCTGCTCCTCGTTCCGATTCTCTTCGGCGTCTCGATCCTGATCTTCTTCTGGGTCCGGGCGCTGCCGGGAAGCTCGATTGACGCCCTGCTCGGAGAGCGTGCGACGCCGCAGCTCGTGGCCCAGTACAAGCGGCAGTACGGTCTCAATGACCCGCTTTACAAGCAGTACGGCAAGTATCTCGAGCGCACGGTCAAGGGCGACTTCGGCGTCAGCATCGCGTCGAGACGGCTGGTCTCGAGCGAGATCAGGGAGCGGTTTCCGGCGACGGTCGAGCTGGCGCTCGCAGCGATGATCATGGCGATGGGCGTCGGGATTCCGCTCGGCTTTCTCGCCGCGAAGCGGCACGGAAGCCTGTTCGATCACCTGAGCCTGCTCTTATCCCTGCTCGGGATCTCGATCCCGATCTTCTTCCTCGCGATCATTCTCAAGTACATCTTCGCCGTCCGTCTCGGCTGGCTACCCACTGTCGGCCGCGTCTCGGTCACGATCGACGTGAAGTCGCGGACGAACTTCTACGTCATCGACACCATCCTCGCCGGAGACTGGCATGCGCTCGGCGACGTGTTGAAGCACCTGATCCTGCCGGCGCTCGCGCTCGGCTCGATCCCGCTCGCAGTGGTCGCGCGAATCACGCGCGCCGCAGTGCTCGACGTGCAGAACGAGGACTACGTGCGAACGGCGCGCGCCAAGGGCCTGGCCCCGCGAATTGTGGACCGCCGGCACATCTTCCGCAACGCAATGCTGCCGATCTCCACGATCGTGGGGCTGCAGACGGGTCTCCTGCTCTCCGGGGCCGTCCTGACGGAGACCGTCTTCGCGTATCCCGGAATGGGATCGTGGCTTGCGAACGCGATCTTCAACCGCGACTACGCCGTGATTCAGGGCGGCGTCCTCTTCCTCGCGGTCGTCTTCGTCCTCGTCAACCTGCTCGTGGACATCTCGTATGCGCTCATCAACCCGCGGATCCGATACTCGTAGTGTCCCGTTCCAGAAATTCGGTGATGCTCCCGGCGCGCGAAAAGCAAGCCGGACAAGGACGCAGGGAGCGTTCGTATAGGCCTATACGGGCGCGACTGAGGACGCAGATCCGGCGCGGCTTTGCAGCCGTCGGGGCGCGCCGCACTTCTGGAACGGGACACTGATGTTCCGGGCGGGAGACTGAGATGTCGGTCGTCGAGCTCGAGTCACGCGAGATCCAGCTCGAGGCGCCGAGCGCTGTCGGACGCGAGTCCTGGTACCGGCTGGTGCGGAACCCAGGAGCAGTCCTCGGCTTCTTCTTCGTAAGCGTGTTCGTCGTCGCCGCGGTGTTCGCGCCGCTGATCGCGAGGTACGACCCGGGCAAGCAGGATCTCTTCCTGATCGCGAACGGCTGTTGCCCGGGGCCGTCCGTCCATCACTGGTTCGGGGTCGACCAGCTCGGCCGTGACGTCTTCGCCCGCATCCTCTTCGGCGCCCGCTTCTCGCTCGTGATCGGCATCGTCGCGGTCGGCATCGGCCTCGCGGTCGGGGTTACGCTCGGCTCGATCGCGGGCTACGTCGGCGGAATCGTCGACTCGGTGATCATGCGTGCGATGGACGTGATGCTCGCGATCCCGGGCCTTCTCTTCGCAATCGGCGTCGTCGCGATGCTCGGCCCGAGCCTCTTCCACATCATGCTCGCGATCGGGGTGACGACCGTGCCGGTCTTCGCTCGGCTGTTGCGGGGATCAGTCCTCTCGCAGCGGGAAAACGATTTCGTGCTCGCCGCGCGCGCGGTCGGAGTGCGGCGTCCGGCGATCCTCGTGTCTCATATCCTTCCGAACGCGATCTCGCCGGTGATCGTGCAGGGAACGCTCGCGATGGCGACCGCGATCATCGACGTTGCCGCGCTCAGCTTCCTCGGCCTCGGGCCGCAGGATCCGTCGCTACCAGAGTGGGGCCTCATGCTGACCGACGCGAACGAGTACCTGCAGAGCGCTCCGTTCCTGGCGATCGTCCCCGGCGTCGCGATTGTCTTCTCCGTACTCGGGTTCAATCTGATCGGCGACGGGCTGCGCGAAGCGCTCGACCCCAAGTTGCGGGGTCGGTGACTCGGTGCGCTCGACCGGCAAAAGCAGCCGGCCGCGCGAGCGAAGCTTGGACGGCCTCCAGGCGGCGTCGTCGAGTCGACGCCTCAGCAGACGGACACGCGCGGAAGCGGTCGGGCTCACGGGCAAAGCCCGCGAGCCCTTGGAGCGGCAGCGCGAGCGCAGCCACCACGGCCCGCGCGTCTTGAAGTCGGCACCGCGAGCGGTGCCTTGGCGGGGGCGCTGAGACGGATGGCGCAGGAACCTCTTCTCGCCGTCGAGGATCTCCGCGTCGAGTTCTGGACGCGGCGCGGGACGATCCACGCGGTCAACGGCATCACGTTCGAGATCGCTCCCGGAGAGACACTCGGCATCGTCGGCGAGTCGGGCTGCGGCAAGAGCGTGACGTCGCTCGCGCTACTCGGGATCCTGCCGCGCGCGGGGCGCGTCGTCTCCGGCAGCGCCCGCTTCGACGGCCGCGACCTACTTACGCTGTCCGACCGCGAGCTCCGCGCCGTCCGTGGCAAGGAGGTCGCGATGATCTTCCAGGACCCGATGACGAGCCTCAACCCCGTGCTGACGATCGGGCGCCAGATCAGGGAGGCGCTCGAGACGCACTTCGGCATGGATCGGCGTGCCGCCGATACGCGGACGTCGGAGCTGCTCGACCGGGTCGGCATCCCGAGCCCGAGGGCGCGCCTGAAGGACTATCCCCATCAGTTCTCGGGCGGAATGCGACAGCGCGCGATGATCGCGATGGCGCTCGCGTGCAAGCCGCGCCTGCTGATCGCCGACGAGCCGACGACCGCGCTCGACGTGACGATTCAGGCGCAGATCCTCAACATCCTCCGCGAGCTCGTCGCGGAGGAGAACGCCGCGCTGATCCTGATCACGCATGACCTTGGCGTCGTCGCGGGCATGTGCGAGCGCGTCAACGTGATGTACGGCGGCATGTTCATGGAGACGGCCTCGGCCGCACAGCTCTTCGCGCATCCAAGGCACCCGTACACCGTCGGCCTGCTTCAGAGCATTCCGCGGCTGGATGCGACGCAGAAGACGAGCCTGCAGCCGATCGAGGGGCGTCCGCGCGACATGCTGAGCCCCCCGAGCGCCTGTCCGTTTCAGCCCCGCTGCCGCTACGAGGTCGAGCAGTCGCGGCAGGAGGTGCCGCCGCTCGTGCCGGTCGAGTCGGGCCACCATGTCGCCTGCTTCAATCCCGTGCCCGCCGAGGAGTGGGAGCGGGAGCGGGCCGCAATGACGGCATGACCGTGAGCGGCGGCGTCGACGGCGCGCCTCTCGTCGAGCTCGAGAACCTCCGCGTCTACTTCCCGATCAAGAGTGGCATCGTGCTCGACCGGCACGTCGGCGACATCAAGGCGGTTGACGACGTCACGCTCGACATCCGACGCGGGGAGACCCTCGGTCTCGTAGGCGAGTCCGGCTGTGGGAAGTCGACAGTCGGTCGGACGATCCTGCGCCTCTACGAGCCGACGAGCGGGCGCATCCGCTTCGACGGACAGGACATTACCGAGCTCAGCGAGGGCGATATGCGCCCGCTGCGGCGGCGGATGCAGATGATCTTCCAGGACCCGTTCGCGTCCCTCAACCCCCGGCACAGCGTGGGCCGGACCGTCGGTGGCCCTCTTCGTGCGCACGGGCTCGCGAGTCGGTCGGGAACCGTGAAGCGCGTTCGCGAGCTGCTCGAGATCGTCGGGCTGCCCGCCGACGCCGCCGCCCGCTACCCACACGAGTTCTCCGGCGGGCAGCGCCAGCGGATCGGCGTCGCACGCGCCCTGGCTGTCAACCCCGACTTCGTCGTCGCCGACGAGCCGGTCTCCGCGCTCGACGTCTCGATCCAGGCGCAGATCATCAACCTGCTCGAATCCCTGCAACACGACTTCGATCTCACCTATCTGTTCATCGCGCACGACCTCGCCGTGGTTCGACACATCTCGGATCGAATCGCTGTCATGTACCTCGGCGTGATCGTCGAGATCTCGCCCGCTGCGGAGCTGTACGAAGCCCCGCTCCACCCGTACACGATCTCGCTCCTGTCGGCCGTGCCGATCCCGGATCCGGAGGTCGAGCTGAAGCGCGAGACGATCCTGCTCGCCGGTGACCTTCCCAGCCCTGCCAACCCGCCGTCTGCGTGCCGGTTCCACACCCGCTGCCCCTACGTTCAGCCGACTCGCTGCCGTCAAGACGTGCCGCGGCTGCGGGAAATCGCCCCACGCCATTTCGCCGCGTGTCACTGGGCCGAGGAGATCAGGGCGGGAGCGATCACGCCGCACGAGGTCGAGCCCATCTTCGAGGCCGGACTGCTGGAGCGGGTCGATGGGCCTCCACCCGTCTGAATCGGCGGCCCTCCCCGCCGCCTCTGAGGCGCGCTCGCCGGCTGTCCTCACCGCGGTTCGCGCAGAGCCGCGCGACGACGCCGAGCAGGTCACCCAGGCGCTGCCAGGCGAGCCGCTCTACGTGCTCGAGCGAGGGGGCGGCTGGGCCCGGATCGTGACGGCATACAACTACCCGGGCTGGGTCCGCGTGAGCGCTCTCGGGGAGTCTCCGCAAGGCGACTGGCTCGGCGCAGAGCGGGCAGGCGACCCGGCCCGCGAGGCCCGCGCCTACCTCGGCTCGCCGTACGAGTGGGGCGGAATGACGGAGCGCGGGATCGACTGCTCCGGGCTCGTCCACATGGCGTACCGGCGTCTCGGACGGCTCGTTCCCCGCGATGCGGACCAGCAGGAGGCCGCGGCACAGTCGGTCAGGGCGGACCAGCCTCGTCCGGGCAACCTGGTCGTGTACGGGGCCGGTACGGAGGCGGACCACATCGCCTTCTGGCTCGGAGGCGGCCGCATCCTGCACGCGACGCGGCGCGAAGGGGTCGACGGCGTGGTCGAGGAGACCGAGCCGCCGGAGCTGGCCGCGCGTCTACGCGGCTATGTGAGGCTTTGAGCGTTCCGACACCGGGGCGTTCGCCTTCCCGGGGATGAAGCTCGCCTCGTGGGCGCGCGCGTTCGCCTCGGCCAGCTCGGTCTCGTCGACAGCCCCGATCCGCAGGAGCAGCTCGAACTCGTCGCGCAGGTGGGTTCGCATCATCTCCGGTCCATCCGTGGCGATCGTGAAGGGAACACCGTGCTCGGACAGCGTCCGGAACGTATCCCGTACGGCGTTCTCGTCGGCCAGTGCCTTCGTCAGGAGGTTCGACGTCGGACAGATCTCCAGCACGATGCCGGCCTCGCGAAGCTCGTCCATCAACGCGACGTCCCGCGCTGCCAGGATTCCGTGCCCGATCCGGTCGGGGTGGAGGTGTTCGATCACCTCCCCGATCTCGGCGATTCCGTGCTCCGCTCCCTCCTCGCCGACGTGAATCGTGACGCCGAGCCCGGCCGCCCGCGCGTCGTCCACCAGCGGAGCGAGCTCGCCGTAGGGATAGCGGCGGCCACCGGGGCGCGGCCCGGCCATGTCGATCCCGACGACTCCCCTGGGGGCGTAGCGGATTGCCTTCTCGACGATGATCCCGTTCTGCTCCGCGGTGAAGGTGCGATCCATCATCAGGATCAGCCCGGCGCGCACATGGGGATACTCGAGGCTTGCGCGGTCGAGCCCGCGCACCGCCGCCATGATGATGTGGTCGAGGTCGCGCTCGCCGCCTCGGTTCCGCTTCATCGGGTTGAAGCGCAGCTCGAGCGTCGTGATGTGCTGAGACCGGTACGCGCCGCCGATCGCCGCATGGATGGAGCGCTCGACGGCGATGGGGCTCGACTGGATCAGCTCCGTCCAGTGATAGATCTCGTTCAGTGCGTCGAGGCTGTCGACGCGGCGAGGATCGGCGATCGTCACCAGCCGATCGAACTCCCAGAAGTCCTTGGCGGGAAGCGCGATCCCCTGCTCGTGCGCGAGGCTCCAGAGGATGTCGGAGGCGACCGAGGCGCCGAGATGCGTGTGGAGCTCCGCCAGGCCCTCGCTCCACACGTCCATGCTTCGAGTCTACGGCAGCGCAAGGGGGTTCGCCGCCTTCGGGCTCGGGCATAGTTCGCCGGTGAAGGTCGGCATCGTCGTTCCGTATTCATGGTCGTTCTGGGGTGCAGTCGTCGAGCACGCTGAGCTGCAGGCGGCTGCCCTGCAACGGCGCGGCATCGAGGTCCGAGTCGTGATCGGGAACGATCCGCCGGGCCAGTTCACGCGGGTGCTGCACCCGCGCGTAGGGCGACACGGCAGCCCGCCGCCTGAGGTCCTGCCGATCGGCCGCTCGGTGATCGTGCCCGCGAATGGGTCGCTGCCGAACATCATCCTGAGCCCCCGTGCGATCTTCCGGATCAGGCGCCTCCTGGAGCGGGAGCGCTTCGACGTCGTGCACGTCCACGAGCCGATGACGCCTGTGCCGGGCATCGCGGCCCTCGCACTCGCGCAGTCGCCGCTCGTCGGCACCTTCCACGCGAGCGGCGAGCTCCGCTGGATGCGTCTTGCGACGCCGGTCTGGGGATTTCTTGCCGAGCGGCTCGACCACCGGATCGCCGTCTCCCAGGCCGCGTGCGACACGGCCCACCGCTACCTGCCCGGCAACTACGAGATCATCCCGAACGGCGTCCTGATCCCGCCGTCTGCAGAGCCGGGAGGCCGTGAGCACCGGATCGTGTTCGCCGGCCGCCAGGAGGCTAGGAAGGGTCTTCACGTCCTCCTCAGGGCCTGGCCGCGCATCCGGCGCGAGACGGGGGCGCGACTCACCGTTGCCGGCGCCGACCCTCTCGCCGTCCGGCTGCTGCTCGCGCGGTTGCGGATCTCCGATGAGGGCGTCGACGTCGTCGGCTTTCTCTCGCAGGAAGATCTGACCGAAACGCTGCTCGGCGCGAAGGCGCTCGTCTCCCCCTCACTCGGCGGCGAGAGCTTCGGCATGGTCCTGACGCGCGCGTTTGCGTGTGCGACGCCGGTCGTTGCATCCGACATTCCGGGGTACCGGGATGTGACGAACGCGGACACGGGAGTCTCCGTGCCGCCCGGCGACCCGAACGCGCTCGCGGACGCCGTCGCCGGCCTTCTGGCCGACGAGAGTCGGCGCCAGGCTCTCGGGAGCGCCGCGCGTGCGTTGGCTCAAGAGCGATACTCCTGGGACGAGATCGCCGGCCGGCTGGCCGCGATCTACGAGGACGTATCCGGGCCGTGGCGAGCGAGACCTTAAACACGCGATGAGATTCGGGCCACGTAGCCCGTGGATACGCGCCGCGATCGGCATCCTGCTGCTGGCCGGGGTCGCCGCCCTGCTCTGGTGGCGCGGGCCAGACTGGGGAACGATCCGAGAGGTTTTCACAGTCGTCCGCTGGAGATGGGTCGTGGCCGCCGTCGCGCTCAACCTCGCCTCGGTGCTGGTCCGCTCGCTTGCCTGGCGGACCGTCGTCCGCCAGGCGATGGCGCCGCCGCGCCCCGGCTACGGCGCGTTGTTCTCCGCGTTCTCCGTCGGGCTCTTCGCGAACGCGGTGCTTCCCGGGCGCGTGGGCGAGCTCGCGCGCGTTGCCGTCCTCACCCGCAAGCTTCCCGGACGTCAAGGCGCATGGGCGACGCTCGTCGGCACGGTCTTCGCTCATCGCATCTTCGACCTGTTCCCATCGCTTGCCCTGATCGGCTACGTCCTCGCGACCGCGAAGATCCCGCACTGGGCCATCACGAGCCTGGCCCTCGTCGTCGTCATCGGAGCCGCTCTGTTCGCGCTGGCGCTCGTGAGTGCGCGCCGACCGCAGCGATCGGTCGTGGACGGCCTCGGCCCGATCCGCCGGGTCGTGACAATGACGCGGCAGGGCCTCGGCGTCCTGCGCGAGCCGCTGCCCGCGGTAGAGGCGACCGTGTTCCAGTCGCTCGGCTGGCTCTGTCAGCTCCTCGCCGTCTACACGGCCATGCGCGCTTTTCACATCCACTCGCCGCTCCCCGCCGCGGGTCTCGTCCTCGTCCTGATGAACCTGGCGACCATCTTCCCGCTCTGGCCCGGGAACGTCGGGCTCCTGCAGGCGGCGATCGCGCTGCCGCTCGTGCAGTACGGCGTGGCCTACGCGCGCGGATTCGCCTTCGGGCTCGGACTGCAGGCGATCGAGGCATCGATCGGCGTCGGGGTCGGACTGCTCTTCCTCGCCCGCGAGGGGTTGTCGTTCGCGATGCTCAGGGGGATGCCGGACGCGTCGGAGGCCGCAGAGGAGCAGGCCGGCGAGCGCCCCGATGCAGCGGAGGCGGAGACCGAGGCCGTTCGTGAGCGCGCCTCTCTCACGAGGTAGCCAGTCGCCCTCGAGCGGCGGCGTTCTCGCCTTTCCGGGCGAATGCGCGTTCTAGCCGCGCCGGCGAGCCTCAAAGGGGTCCTGACGTCGATTGATGCGGCTAGCGCGCTGGCCCGTGGGTTTGCGCGTGGGGGCGTTCAGGCGGAGGAGCTGCCGGTTGCCGACGGAGGGGAGGGGACAGCCGAGGTCCTGCACGGGGCGCTCGGCGGGGAGTGGCGGCACGCGAGTGTCTCGGATCCTCTCGGACGGGGGATCGAGGGCCGCTGGCTGCTTCTCCCCGACGGGACGGCCGTCGTGGAATCCGCCGAGGCGATCGGGCTGCCCCGCCTCGCGCCCGACGAGCTCGACCCGTTGCACGCCACGAGCCGCGGGTTCGGCGAGCTGATCCACGCCGCGCTCGACGCGGCGCCCGACGCTCTGCTCCTCTGCGTCGGCGGGACGGCTACCGTCGACGGGGGAGCCGGCTTGCAGGAGGTTGTGGGCGGCTTCCCGGTGCCCGCGCGCGTCGCCTGCGACGTCCGGAACCCCTTGCTTGGCCCCCGCGGCGCCGCGCGAGTCTTCGGCCCGCAGAAGGGTGCGTCGCCGGAGCAGGTGGCTGAGCTGGAGCGCCGGCTCGCGTCGAGGCGCTCGCTGTCCGGCTTCGCGCGGCTACCAGGTGCCGGTGCCGGCGGCGGGCTCGGAGCCGCGCTCGCGGCTCTCGGCGCCGAGCTCGTCCCGGGTGGTCAGCTCGTGCTCGAGGCGATCGGGTTTCGCGAACGCGCCCACGGTGCGGCGCTTGTCGTGACGGGGGAGGGTCAGGTCGATCAGGCGACGTGGGAGGGTAAGGCTCCCGGTGAGGTCGCTCGCGCATGCGACGACCTCGGCGTACGGTGCGTGGTCTTCGGGGGGCTGGTTACCCATCGCCCGCGGGGCGTCGACGTGCAGGAGCTGAGCGGACGCCGTGGACGGGCGTCCGAGGATCTCGTGGCGCTCGGCGAGCGCCTGGCAAGGGACGTGATCTAAGAAGCGCCCTCGCGCTCCCCCGCCTCGCGAAGCCGCTTCGCAAGAACCTGGAGGAGCTTCCACGCGATCGACGCGTTCTGCTCGACAAAGGGACGGAAGTCCCAGGCGGTCAGCCCGTAACAGGTGAGATCCGACGCCGCCGTGACGGTGGCCGTGCGCGCGCCGTCGTCGATGAGCGCGACCTCGCCGAAGTAATCGCCCGGGCCGAGCGTCGCCCGTTCGTCACCGCGCACGCTGATCTTCGCTTGGCCTTCTCCGATCACGAAGAAGCCGATTCCGCCCGTCCCCTCCGTTGCGACCGTGTCGCCCGCCGAGAACGTGCGCTCCTTGAACGACTGGGCGATCGACTGCAGCTCCCGCCGGTCGAGGTTCTCGAAGAGCGGGACCTTCTGGAGCAACTCCAGCTGGGCGGGCATGTGCGGATTCTATGCACCTACGGGGTCCCGTGGGAAGGCACCGCTTGGCGTGCGTCCCCAGTGCCCGCTCAAGGGTCCGGACGGACGGCTTCCACCCGCTGCGCCAACTCCTCGATGTGGCCCTCTGCCCGGTCGAGTTTGTCGCGGCAGAAGCGATAGAGCTCTTCTCCCCGCTGCCAGAGCTCGATCGCCCGGTCCAGGTCGGCCCGGCCGCTCTCGAGCTCGCCGACGATGCGCTCGAGCTCGGTCTGGGCCTCCTCGAAGCTTGCGGGTTCCTGCGTCACGGCGCCGTCTCCTCGACGCGGGCTCCGAACCCTCCCTCGGCGAGCTCCACGTCCACGCGGAGGCCCGGCTCGAGCGTCCTTGCGGAGTGGACGACGCCGCGGTCGGTGCGGACGATCGCGTACCCGCGCTCGAGGGTTGCCCTGGGCGAAAGGGCGCGGAGCTGGGCTGCGGCTCGCTCGAGCCGCGCCGTACGGCGCTCGACGAGGAGGCTGGGCGCGCGCCGGAGCCGGTCGCGCAGCACGGTCAGGGCGCGCCGGTCGCGCTCGAGCGCACGCTCCACTCCGCGCCGGAGCGCGCCGCGTCCGCGAGCAAGCTCTTCCTCGAGTCCCTCCAGGTCGGGCACCACGAGCCGGCCCGCAACGCTCGGAGTCGAGGCTCGGACGTCCGCCGCCAGATCACAGAGCGGCGTGTCCTGCTCGTGCCCCACGGCGGTGACCACGGGGATCGGCGACGAAGCAATGGCTCGCACGAGCGATTCGTCGCTGAACGGCAGCAGATCCTCGAAGCTGCCGCCACCCCGCGCGACGATGATCACGTCGATGTCGGGCAAGGAGCAAAGCCGCTGCAGCGCCGAGGCGACCGCGCGCGCTGCCTGCGGCCCCTGAACATACGTCTCGACGACAACGATGCGCGCCGGCGGGAAGCGGGTGGTAATCGCCGTGATCACGTCCTGCTTCGCCGCGGCGTCATTTCCCGTCACCAGACCGATCCGCCGCGGGAGCCGAGGGAGAGGCCGCTTCCGCGCCGCCCCGAAGAGGCCCTCCGCAGCGAGGCGCTGCTTGCGCCGTTCGAGGTCGGCCAGATGCTGGCCGAGCCCGAGCCGCTCGATCGTGAGGGCCCTCAGCCGGAAGTCGCCTCGAGCCTCGAACAGCTCGGGGCGGCCGTAGACGTGGATCCGCTCGCCGTCGCCGAGATCGAGTTGAAGTCCATCGAATCGGCCTCGCGGCATCGTCACACCCAGGCAAGCGCCGTCGATTGGATCCTTGAGAGTGAAGAAGACGCTCTGCCAGCGCTCCTGACGGCGAAGCTCCGTCACCTCACCCTCGACCCACACGCTCGGAAGCCGCGTCAGCCAGCTTGCGACCCCCCGGTTGAAGGAGGCGACCGTGTACACCTTGCGCTCGCCGTAGTCGATCGCCTCGACTTTCATCGTGGCTCAGCATGCCACGCCGCCCGCCGCCCGCTTCGAGGATGCGCGTGTTCGAGCACATTTCTCCAACTTTCGTAGGAAGGGTTCGTCTAGAGGAGGACGAACGGGGGGTCAGAATGAGCGAGACCGAAGTCGTCGAGCGAGACAGCGAGCGCGAGAAAGTCGAGAGCTGGCGGCTGCACGTGCTGATCGAGGCCGGCTATCCACTGCCTCTAGCCGAGAGAATTGCCGGGAGCGAGGCTGATCTCCATCGGGCCGTGGAGCTGGTACGGAACGGCTGCAGGCACAAGACCGCAGCCGAGATCCTGCTCTAGCAGCGAGGTCCCCGTTCCGGTACTACTCGCCCGTGAGCTGGAGCGCGCCGAGGCGTTCCTCAGCCCGCGCCACGATCTCATCGAGCCGGCGCGACAGACCGTGGATACGGGCCTCCAGGATCCCACGCTCGGCCTCCGTGTCCGCGGCGAGCGCCTCGAGCCGGCGCCTCAGCTCAGCCTCGAGGTCGGCGACTCGCCGCTCGACCCCGGCGAGGAGCTCGTCCCGCTGCTGCTCGAGCCCGCCCGCGACGTCCTCGAACCGGCGTTCGAGTCGCTGTGCACCGATATGCCCCACGTGCGTCAGTCGCTCGGAGAGCACGGATTGGGCATCTCGCACGAAGGTGGCGACCGCACGTTCGAGCTCCCTTGCCAGCCGCTGCGCGGTTCCCTCGCGGGCGCGCTTGGCCGCCTCCTCGAACTGCTGGCTCGCCGCCTCTGCGTAACGGCTCGCCGCCCGGCTCACCACCCGCTCGAGCTGCTCGACCTGGCGGCGCTCGACGTCCGCGAAACTCGCCTGCAACCGCGTCGCGGCTTCGGTCTCATGGCGCTCGATCTCCTCCTGCAATCTCCGTTCACGCCCCTTCAGCCGTCCCTCCACCTCGTCGAGAGCACGCCGCCGGTCCATGATGTGAATCTCCATCTCACCCCGCGCCGCCTCGACCGCCTCGCGCGCGAGCCGCTCGACCTCCTCGCGAAAGCGAAGTACCGTCTCGCGCGCCCGCTTCGCGTCGGCGTCGAGCCGGCGGGCCTCGATCTCGATCCGGGCCTCGGTTTCCTTCAACACCTTCTCGTGACGTTGGGTGACGCGGGTTGCCTGAAGCGAAAGCGCCTGCTGAGCGCGGTCGAGATCTTCCGCCCAGGCGGCCAGGCGCTGATCGACGCGAGCCTGCGCCGCCGAAACCGAGCCGGCGAGGTCGCTCTGCAGCTCGCGGCGCTGCTCGGCGACGGCGCGAAGCCGCTCCTCGGCGATCTGCCCTTCTTGTTGCGCCAGCAGCGAGACGGAGTCCGCCCGCGCTCGCGCCAGGATCCGCTCGAGCTCGGCCGCGCGCTCTTCGGCGCTTCGCGAGACGACCTCGGCAAGCCTGGCCTGGGCTCGCTCGGCTCGCTCCTCGAGCCGCCGGCTGCGGATGACCGCCCGGCCGAGCGGGAAGGCCGCGGCGGCGGCGAAAGCGGCCGCCGAGATCCCGGCTGCGGCGACGGCGAGGTTCGCGCTCGGATCGAATGCGAGAGCCGCCCAGGCGGCTGCTCCAGCGGCGGCGATGAGGCCTGCGACGAAGAGCGCCAGACGATCCTCTCTGCCGAGGAAGCCGAGGACGAGCGAGACCGCCGCGGCGACGGCGGCCGCGGCGAAGATCGCCTGGAAGACAGCGAGGGCGTCCACCACGTGAATGCTAGTGCTCCTGGGACGGAGCGCTACGTAAGGTGGCGGAGGAGGAGTGCGACCGAGAGGACGATGCTGGCGGCGGCGAGGAGCTGGAGCCCGCGCTCCGGCGCCTCGACGAAGGTCGCGACCGTGACGGGCTCCGAGCTCCCGTCGTCGAGCTCGATCGTCCCGTACGCCCTCACGACCCGGCGCCGCACCTTTCGCACCTGGCTCGAGAGGGTCTGCTGAACGAGGGAGAGCAGCGCGGCGAAGGCGGCGGCGGCGACGGCTGCGCCCGTCAAGCGCTCAGCCGTCGCGAAGTACGCAGTCAGCACCGGGAAGGCTCCCCAGGCGAGCGCGAAGGACAAAGGGCCGTGGAAACGCCCGCCAAAGAGTTCGAGGTTGTACGCGACCACGAAGAAGGCTCCCACCGGGACGAATGCCAGTAGCCAGCGGTTCCAGGCGAGGGCCGCGCCGATGCCGATCACGACGGCCCCGGCGATCGAGGCGGCTGCGAGCCCGACGAGCACTGAGGCCGGAATTCGGGTTCGGAGGGGCCGCCCTTTCAGCTCGTCGAGTGCATGGGCTCCCACCCCCATCGCGAGGAAGAAGGCGAGCAGCGTCCACGTGAGGCGAGAGAGGCGCAGGTCAGGCGCCAGTGCTGCACCGGCAACGACGAAGCTCAGGTGCCACAGCGTCCAGGGTGGGTGAAGAAGGGTGACATAGTCCCGCCAGCCGCCGGACTGCAGCGCATACCACGCGGGTCGGGTGTCAGTTCGCACGCTTCCGACCCCACGTGACGACCCCGCCGCCGAGGCTCAACCGCTTCTGGCGGACGTCCTCGATCCTGGCTCGACGCCACAGCTCGCGCTGCAGGCCCAGCGGGTAGCGGGCGTAGAACTCCCGGATGCTGGGCCCGAGGAAGCGGCCGACGTCGTGCCAGCCGGGCGAGATGACGCGGCCGGCACCCGGGAGCCCGACCCGCACGTAGAGCTCCCAGGCCGCGCGCCAGGGCTGCGGCGGCACCCCGAACTCGAGCCCCGCGATCGTCCCGCCCGGCCGTACGACTCGCACAAGCTCACGGAGCGTCGCCGGCGGGTCGTCGACGTAGCGAAGCAGGTACGTGAACGTGAGGGCGTTGAACGAGCCGTCCTCGAAGGGAAGCTGCTCGGCTCGGCCCCGCACGAGACGGACGTGGGGGGAGAACCCGAGTTGCGCCACCCGCTCGTTGCCCGCGGCGAGCATGTCCGCGCTTCCGTCGAGCCCGACCACCGAGCATCCGTGCTGCCGGACGAGCTCGATTGCGACCGCGGCCGTCCCGGTCGCGACGTCCAGGATCTCGTCACCTGGTTCAGCCTCGACCCGGGAGACGAGAAAACGCCGCCACCGCGGGTCCTGGCCAAACGAGAGCAGCCGTGAATAGCGGTCGTACGAGTCGCCGAGAGGCGCGAACAGCGCGCGCGCGTGCTGCGTCCGAGGCGTCGCTCCCACCGGCCGAGTCTATGCTGGAAGCGGTGGCTCTCGATGACGATCTGCGGCGGATCGCCGCCGCGGCGGCCGCCTTTGCGACGGGCACGGAAGCGGTGGAGGGCGTGCTGCCCGCGGAGGCTCACGGCGGCGAGCGGATCTACGTGTGCGCCTTCGCCGGGCCGCAAGAGGAGCGCTCCTGGCTGGCCCTCGACGCGGCGGGCCGTCCCGTCCAGCGCCGAGCGACCGTGCGGGACGCCGTCTCGATCGCAGCACTGTGCGAGTTCGCCGAGGAGGCGGCCGTGGGAGGCGACCTCGACGAGCTTCTGGCTCAGCTCGTCGCGCTTCGAATCACCGAGCATCCGCAGGGGATCGAGGAGGCCGAGGCTGCCGTTCTCGAGCTTCAACGCGTGGTCGGCGCGTCCCCCCGCGTCGCCTCACCCGACCACCTCGAAGCCGTCGAGAAGGCCACCCGACGCGTTGAGCAGACGCTCGGCGACGGCGGCCCCTCGCCGTTCGCCGAGGGGATGAAGGCCGCTTTCGCCGCAGTCGAATCACTCACGGTCGAGGTCGAGCGAGCCTACAAGCAGCCGCTGACATGATTCGCGAGAATGAGCCAGTGGACGAGTCTCGGTTACCCGACCTCAGGGCAGCGGATGCCGACCGCGACCGCGTCGCGACTCTGCTCCGCGACCATCTCGGCGAGGGACGGCTGACGCTCGAGGAATTCTCCGAGCGGGTGGATGCTGCCTATGCGTCACGTACGCTCGGCGAGCTCGACGAGCTGACGCGCGACCTGCCCGCAAAGACGCCGGAGCCCACGGCCGACCGCCCTGGACGACGCCCGACGCGGCACTCCATCGCGGTCATGAGCGGCATCGAGCGCAAGGGGCGGTGGCGGATCGAGGAGCGGACGACGGCGATTGCGGTGATGGGCGGAATCGATCTCGACCTGCGCTCGGCCGAGATTGTCGGCTCAGAGATCGAGATCATCGCGGTCGCGATCATGGGCGGAATCCAGATCACGGTGCCGGAGGGTGTCGATGTCGAGCTGACGGGTTTGACAGTCATGGGCGGCAAGAGCAATCGCGTTCGGGACGTCCCTCGGCTCTATGGCTCACCGCTCGTCCGCGTGCGTGCCTTCACCCTCATGGGCGGGGTCGACGTGAGGAGTAGGCCCCGGAGCCTGGACGCCGACGAGAGGCCGGCTCTTCCCGCGAGGGGATGACGGGCTCGGGCTTCGCCGAAGTAGACGGAGCCCGGCTCTTCTACGAAGTGGCCGGAGATGGGCCGGCGCTCGCGCTCTGCCATGTTGGCGTCGGAGACTCGCGCTCGTGGGACGACCAGTTCGACGTCTTTGCCGCCCGGCACCGCGTGCTCCGCTACGACCTGCGCGGCTTCGGGCGCTCGCAACTCCCTTCTGGCCCGTACTCCCACGTCGACGATCTGCGGCAGCTCATGCTCGTCGCGGGGCTGGAGCGCGCTTCGCTCGTGGGGGTGTCCATGGGCGGAAGCGTCTCCCTGCAGTTTGCGCTGCTCCACCCTGAGCTCGTGAGCCGTCTGGTGCTGGTGGCGCCCGGTCTCCCCGATCACGAGTGGTCGGAGGAGGTCGAGCGATTCGGTCGCGCGGAGGAGGAAGCGCTCGAGGCGGGCGATCTCGAGCGTGCGACCGAGCTGAACCTCCGCACGTGGGTGGACGGCCCGTCTCGCGCGCCCGGAGAGGTCGACCCGGCCGTTCGCCGGCGCGTCCACGACATGCAGCTCCAGGCGTTTCGGACCCAGGTGGCGGCCTACGAGCGTACGCCTCCTCCTGGGCCGCCAATGCAGCTCGACCCGCCGGCAAGCGTGAGGCTCGCGGAGGTGCAAACTCCCACGTTGATCGTCGTGGGAGAGCTGGACGTGCCCGACATGCTTCGGATCGCGGAGAGACTCGAGGTTGGCATCCCCGGCGCGCGCAGGGTTGTCATCCCCTGCGCTGCGCACGTGCCGAACATGGAGTGCCCGACGGAGTTCAACCGCCTTGTGCTGGACTTCCTGGCAGACAGCGACTGAGAGGAGCGTACAAAGCGATGGAGGGCGGCTTTGGATTTCCCTTCGGCGGCGACCCGGAGGACCTGATGAAGAGCCTGCAGGAGTTCGCGGCCCGCCAGGCCGAGTCCGTGCAGGAGGCCCAGCGCGAGCAGTTCGCGACGCTGACGCTGAACACCGCGGTGGAGCTCGCCGGCGCCGCACTCGGCCAGATCACGGCCAGCGGCGGCCCGGACGAGCAGGCGATCGCGCTGCGCGACGCGATGCGGATTCTGTTTCCCGAGGCGGTCGGGCTCGTCAGCGCCGCGCGCCAGGGGTTCATGAGGGGGACGTAGCAGGCCGTGACCCTGCTCGACCGAGCGATCGTTCGTCTGCTCCCCGCCGTCCCCAGGCCCGTCGTCCGCAGGATCTCGGGTCGTTACATCGCGGGAGCCGAGCTAGCCGACGCCTGCCGCGTCGTCAAGGGGCTGAACGCGCGGGACAAGCTGGCCACGATCGACGTGCTCGGGGAGGAGATCACCCGGCCCGACGAGGCGCGCGCGATCGCCTGCGAGTACGAGGACGTGTTCGGGACGATCGAGCGCCGTCACCTCGACTCGAACGTCAGCGTCAAGCTGACGGCGCTCGGCCTCAAGCTCGGCTACGAGCTCTGTCGCGAGAACCTCGAGCTCGTGCTTCGCCGCGCGGCTGGTAGCAGCAACTTCGTCCGGATCGACATGGAGGACTCGAGCTGCACGGACGACACGCTCCGGCTCTACCGCGAGCTGCGCGAGGCTGGGCACCAGAACGTGGGCATCGTGCTCCAGGCGCACCTGCGCCGCACGGTCGACGACGTGCGCTCTCTCGCGGCGCTTCGCCCGAACGTCCGGCTCTGCAAAGGCATCTACGTCGAGCCGCCGCAGGTCGGGTTCCAGGGATTCGAGGAGGTGCGCCACAATTTCACCCTCGCGCTCCGAGAGCTGCTGGGTGCCGGCTGCTACGTCGGAATCGCGACGCACGACGACGTCCTGATCGCGAGGGCGCGGCAGCTCGTCAGCGAGCACGCACGGGCGCCGAGCGAGTACGAGTTCCAGATGCTGCTCGGCGTGCGCGGGGGCATCGGCGACGCGCTCGTCCGCGAGGGCCGGCGCCTACGCATCTACGTCCCGTACGGCCGGCACTGGTACGCGTACTCGCTGCGCCGCCTGCAGGAGAACCCGAAGCTCGCCGGCTACATCGCCGGCGACACGTTCGGCCGCCTGATACCAGGCCGGAACGGCTCGAACGGATAAAAGGCAGCCCGGCGGGTCAGTACGGCGCGTCGGGCGGGACGTCATCCTGCTCGACGACGGTGCGCCGCCGCCTGCCCCGGTAGTACGCGCGCCGCGGCGGGCCTGCGTAGTCGTCCGCATACGCCGTCCTGCGGACGTAGCCGCGTCCCCACCACGATTGCCAGAAGAGCATCGTCAACAGCAGACCGACGATGCCGAGAACCATCAGGATCACTCCGACCGCCTGGATGTTGATGCCGCTCGTGTGCGCATTGACCGCCCACGTGAGGATCGCTCCCACCGCGATCAGGATGAGGCTGACCGGGATTCCCATCGAGACCTCCGTCGCTTGCTTGCTCGACGGCAGGATATCGACAGCTACCGGACGAACCAGGGCTTCGCCGTCGCGTTCGTCTCGAAGAAGCGCAGCAGCAGGTCGGTGACCTTCTGCGCGCCGCTCGTCGAAGGGTGCGTGCCGTCGGACCGAACGTCCTGGCACGTCCAGGTCAGACCGTCGCTTCTTCCCTTCGTCCCATCCGTCCAGAGGTACGGCCCCCAACCGAGCCAGGGTCGGCCCTTCAGCTTGTTGTCGATGCGCTCCTGCACGAGCCACTTGACGGCGAAGCCGCTCTGATAGGCGTACGGCTCCGGATTGAGCTGTGTCGTCGCGTAGCCGGCATACGTGCGGCTGGATGTGTAGACGAGGCGGAGGTTGGCGAAGCGCCCGCGCAGCACGTCGACGATGGCGTGGAGGTCTGCCTGGAGCCGCCTGGCGTCGGCCGGGAACTCCTCCGTGGGGCGGGCGATCGCCTCCTTCAGCCAGACGACTTGCACCTGCTGGGCCGTTGCGCCTGCCGCCCGTAGCCGCTGGTCGACGACCCGCCAGTAGCTCCCGCTCGGATCCTTGACGTGTTCCGCGTCCTGGCCGCCCTGCGCGCCGTCGACGACCACGACAGCGGCGCCCTTCCGTGGATCCGCGTCGGCCGCCTTCTTGAAGGCCGAGAACTCGTTCGTCGTGTTCGACATCCCGATCGACAGCAGCACGACCTTTCCGCTCGCGGCCGGTGCGCCGTCTGCCCCGCGTGGCTTCACGAGCTTCACGTACGCCTTCCCCTGCTTCGCGTACTGGTTCGGCGGCGCGTTCTTCCCGGCCGGGTACAGGCCGCCGACGTGCCCCTGGTACTTCCCCGCTCCGAGATCGGTGAGAGGCGTGAAGCCGACCGAGGTTCTCGAGCAGCTCGCCGCGTCGAGGGAGCGACTTGCCGGTGAGGTTCCCGCGCCGGTGCACAGCGCTGTCAGGACCGCGAGGACCGCAACTCGTTTCACGCGGGCAGGATCACACCGTCACGTAAGCGTCCTGTCACGGCTGCGTAAAGGCAACGTCCGGCCCGTCCGCCTGGATCCAGACCCAGTCGGAGCTGCCGCGGCGGAAGATCAGCCGGTCGTCTTCGTCGAGCCTGCGAATGAGCTTCCGCGTCAGTCGCACGTCGAGCAGTCCGTCGTCTCGAGCGTGGAAGAACT
>JBBRYW010000027.1:0-27773 GCA_038237235.1 Gaiellales bacterium | reverse complement strand
GCCGGTCGTGCGGCTCCAACCGCGGTCGGCTGGCCTGCCGGCGGAGGATTGACAGCTCGTGGCGGAGCACGAGTATCTCGAGTTCCTTCGCACGATTGCCGCGGGCGCAGAGCACGATCAGCTGCAGCAGCCGGCAGGCGACGACGTAGAGCAACGACGCAAGCAAAGGCGGCCTCCAGAAGACGGGACGCCGACCCTACTGCGGCATGAGCCACCTCCACCCGTTACGCGATCGGGTTTGTGCACCCCACGGGCACTCCGTGAACGTCTCCCCCAGTGGTGCACTTTTCGACGCCTGAAACTGGTGCGCTTTTCGGTGCCGCTTGACAGCGCCCGCCTTTGCAGGCCTTTCGGTGGTGGAGCTAGCCGGGCTCGAACCGGCGACCTCCTGGGTGCGATCATGGCTGTCTCGCGTTTTGACCAAATCTTGACCACGGGCCATTTTCGGCCGATTCTGTCGTCTCGTGAGAAAACGAAAAGCCCGCGTGTGCAGGCCTTTCGGTGGTGGAGCTAGCTGGGCTCGAACCGACGACCTCCTGGGTGCGATTTAGGCGACACCCGTCGCCATCGTTCGCCATCCTTCGCCGCTTGTCGCAACCATGCGGAAATCGGACGCGCTCGCGTCGTCACCGGTCGCGCCCGCTCGTCATGGCTACTTGACCAAATCTTGACCACCGACGCCCTCGGTGGCCCGCAGCGCATCTGGGAGCGCATCGCGGCGCGCTCCGTGCACGCCGAGCGGATCACCCTGAGCCGTCGTCGAGCTCGACGCCGGCGACCACCGACACGACAACGAGCAGCTCGGCATCGTGTTGCGTGGCTCGACCAGCTCCCGCGTTGGCGGGGAAACGCGCGAGCTCGGCCCACGAGGCGCCTGCCGGCTGGACGGCTCGCGTCAGACGCCTTTGCTCTCCACGTGGCCAGTTCGGCTCGTACAACTACGGGTGCTGGGAGGGTTCATCGTCTTCTTGGTCTGGCTCTGGATCTCGAACGTGGCGATCCTGCTCGGCGCCGAGCTGAACGCCCAGCTGAAGCGCGGACGCCAGATCGAGCTTCCAGCCTTGCTGCGCCGTCCGTTTCCGATACTTGCCCCGCCCGCTTCAACCTCGTCTCCTTGTCGGTCGAGCAGCCAGTCTCCGAGTCGCGCCGGACAGCCTCGTCGGGGCTACGCCACTCCTCGCCTGGGCAAAGCTGAAGACGAAGCGCCCGGAGCGGGGAGCAGGCCAGTATCCTAGCCGCCGATGCGGCTCGAGAACAGCTTCGACGTGCCCGCCACTCCGGATCAGGCATGGGCACTTCTGCTTGACGTCCCCCGCGTGATTCCGTGCATGCCAGGCGCCGAGTTGATCGAGGTCGTTGACGCGTCGACGTGGAAGGCCAAGCTGACCGTCAAGCTCGGCCCGATGGGCTTCAGCTTCGATACGGACGTCAATCGCGAGAGCCTCGACGAGGCAGGGCATCGATCGCAACTCTCCGCGACCGCGCGGGAGAAGCGGGGGCGCGGCCAGGCCCGGGCGACGATCCTGTCGACCTTGACCGCCGTGCCAGACGGCACCCGCGTCGAGATCGTCACCGATCTAGCCCTTTCTGGCGCCGTCGCGCAGTACGCACGCGGGATGGTGCAGGACGTGGCAGGACAGCTGACAGCCCAGTTCGCCGACTGCCTCCGTCGCCAACTCGCGGCAGAGCGTACGGTCACGGTGGGCGCAGCAGAGCCGGCCGCTCCGGCCGAGTTTCCGGCTCCCGTCCGCCCGGTCTCGGGAACTGGCCTCCTCCTCAGCGCGCTTCGGAGCATGCTCCTGCGCTCGCTGCGCCTCATCGCTGGCCGCGGCTGACGAACACCTGAAGATGGAGGCCGCGCCGCCAGCCGACCTGCTCATTCGAGACGCGGAGCTGCTCGTGACCATGACGGGCGAGGAACTCGACGGCGGCTGGGTGTCGATCCGCGACGGCTTTGTCGTGGAGGTCGGCCGGGGGGAACCGCCCGCGGCACGCGAGGTGCTGGACGCCGGCGGCTGCCTCGTCACGCCGGGCCTCGTGAACACGCATCACCACATCTTTCAAAACCTGACGCGCGCGTTCGGGCCGGTCGTCAATGCCGACCTCCTGACGTGGCTGCACGAGCTGGCGCAGATCTGGACACGACTCGACGAGGAGGCCTCCTACGTCTCGGCGTGGATCGGCTTCGCCGAGCTCGCGCTCGGCGGCTGCACGACCACGACCGATCACCTGCACATCCACCCGGCGTCGCGACTCATCGATGCCGAGATTACTGCCGCGCGCGAGGTCGGGATCCGCTTCCACCCCGCGCGCGGAGCGATGGATCTGCGCGAAGAGGACGGCGGGGTCGTGCCGAACCTCGCCGTTCAGCCGATCGACACGATCCTCGACGACTTCGAGCGCCTGGTGACGACGTACCACGACCCGGTGCCCGGGGCGATGGTGCGCGTCGCGCTCGGCCCATCCTCGGCATTCGACTCGACGCCCGAGCTGATGCGGGCTGCGGCCGAGCTCGCCCAGCGACTCGACGTCCGCCTGCACACGCATCTTGCGCAGGTCCCGGGCGAGGAGGCCTACTGCCTTGAGCATTTCGGCAGGCGCCCCGTCGACCTCTTCGACGACGTCGGCTGGGGCAGCGACCGGTCGTGGGTCGCTCATTGCATCTTTCCGGATGCGCGGGACATCGAACGGCTCGGCGGCTGGGGCACGGGGGTTGCCCACTGCCCGAGCTCGAACTCGCTGATCTGTGAGGGCATCGCGCCGGTGGCAGAGCTGCAAGCAGCGGGCGTTCCCGTCGGCCTCGGCTGTGACGGCTCCGCCTCGACCGACCACGCGTCGCTCTGGCTCGAGGCGCGCGCCGCGCTGCTCCTGGGCCGGATCCGCAAAGGGCCGACGAGGATGAGCGCTCGCGACGTGCTCGCGCTCGCGACCGTCGGCTCGGCCGCGTGCCTCGGCCGCGAGGGAGAGCTCGGCGTCCTGGCACCGGGCAGCTGCGGCGACCTCGTCGCGTGGTCGCTCGAGGGCATTCCGTTCGCAGGCGCCGTCTCGGACCCGGTCGAAGCGTGGCTTCGCTGTGGGCCCGTTCGGCCGCGCCATACCATCGTCGCCGGCCGCACGATCGTCCGCGACGGCCAGCTCGAGCTAGCCGGCGTCGACGAGCTGCTGCGCCGCCACAAGCGAATCGCCCAGGAGTGGCAGGGCGTCAGCTAAAGAACTCGCGCTCAACCCGCGTCCGGGCGACGAGGCGCCCGGCCCGGAAGATCAACCGGTCCTCACTCGCGGTCGCAATCGCCTCGCGGAGCGAGGAGCCGGCGATGGCGAGCAGGTCGGCGGGGAAGCCGGCCTCGACACGCACAGGCGCGAGCGCCATGGCCGCGCGTGCTCCTTCGCTGACGAGGCCGTAGGCGTCGCGCCAGTCGACGTGCGCGGCGGCGACGAGGAGCTGAGCCGTCTGCAGCGGGTCAGCGTTCCCGAGCGGATTGAACGGGTCCTGGACGTTGTCGCCGCCGCCCGCAACGGTAGCGCCGGCCTCACGCAGCGCCCGCACGGCAGTGAGCCCGCGCGGCGTCGCGGTCGTACGGTTTCGCGCCTGTAGGTACAGATTCGTGAGCGGCAGCGTGATGACAGCGACATCCGCTGCGGCAACTGCGGCCGATACCTCGGTCTGCATCTGCGCCGGCTGCATCCCAAGGCTGACGCAATGGCTCGCGGTGATGCCGTGCGGAAACCCCTGCGCGAGTCGCGCGATGTCGGCGAGATCTACGCTCGTGCCCAGGTGCTCGTCCGTGTGGAGATCGACGGGACGCTCGAACTCCCGCGCGATGCCGAGGCAGAACTCGATGTGCGCCAGCGGGTCGTTGTCGATGTGCGGCGCGCCTCCGACGACGTCGACCCCGAGCTCGAGCGCCTCTCGAACGAGCTCACGGTTCTCGTCGCCGAGGCCGGGGCTGAGCGGGTACGAGAGCGCCACGACCTGGATCTCGACGAGGTCGCGCAGCTCGTCGCGGACGTGCACGAGTGCCTCGGCAGCGCGCAGGCCGATGCCTTCGCCAACGTCGACGTGGGTGCGGACAGCTGTCGCGCCGCGTGCAAGGCCGACGAGCGCTGCGCGGCGCGCGCGTGCCGCGATGTCGTCGACCGAAAGAGTCCTGCGATACGCGTGCCACGCGGCGATCGCGGCCGTCAGATCCTCGACGTCCTCCGCGGCCACGACATCGGCCGTGAACGCCTTGTCGAGATGGGCGTGAGGTTCTGCGGCGGAAGGGAGCAGGACGTAGCCGTCGAGCTCCAGTTCGTCGGCACCGTCGGCCGGAGCGCCGACCGGTGCAACTTCCGCGATCAACCCATCGACGATGCCGACGTCCCTGATGGCGCCACCGGCGACACTCGCGTTGCGGAGGATGAGGCTCGACATCGGTCAGAGGTGTTGGAGGGCCCGCACGTGCGAACCCTCCAACCGAGGCCGACTACTTCGCGACGTAGGGGACCTTGAACGTTCCGGCGGCGATGCGCTTCTGAGTGCGCTTCATCTGCGCCATCACCTTCGCCGGGATTTTCGCCTGCGAGTACTTCGAGTTCACGACGAGCTGGAAGCTCTTCAGGCCGACGTCGTAGTCCTTCGCCGGCGTGAAGCTGCCGGCTCCGGCGTCGTGCACCATCTTCTTGAACAGCGGGTACAGGTTGTAGACGAGTGATCCGACCATGTTCTTCGGCGCCAGCGAGTTCTGGTTACCGACGTAGCCGAAGCCGCTCAGCTTCCGCGCCTTGAGCGCCTGAATCATGCCCTGGGACGGCCCGTCGCCGCAGGCGATGAACACGTCCGCTTTTCCGTCGGCCTGCGCCAGCGCCGCTTCTTTTGCCTTCGCGACGTCAGACCAGTCGCCGATGTACGCGCTGAGTCCGCGCACATTTGCGCGCACCGTCTTCGCACCCCTGATGAACGCCTGCAGCTCGGCATGGCAGAGCGGGATGTCCTGCCCGGCGAGGCCGCCGATAACGCCCGTCTTCGTGATGCCGCCTGCGAGGATCCCGGCGAGGTAGCCGGCCTGGTAGATCGGCTCCTCGTAGGTGGCGACGTTGCCCTTCACCTTGCCACCGCCCGCGTAGGCGAACGCCGTCTTCGGAAAGCGCGCCGCTGTGGCGAATGCCGCGTCCTGCCACGCCGAATGGCCGATCACGAGTTGGTAGCCGCGCTGGGCGTATTGCGCCATGAGCTGGCTCACAGCGGCGGTGTCGAACGGCGCGTTCGACGTGTACTTGAGGTCGATCGCCCCTTCCTTCTTCAGACGCACCGCGGCGGTGTATGCCGCCTGGCACCACGTGTGATCGTTCGTAGCGCACGGCAGAATTAGGCCGACCTTCACTTTCGCCGCCGCAGTCTTGTGCGACGGCTTCGCGAACGCCGCCGTCGCAACCACAGCGACGAGTACGACGAACGCAACCAACGCGAGTGCAATCTTCTTCGATGCCCTGTGTTTCACGTGTCCTCCCGGTCTCGTGTTCATCCACACAATCTATCGCGAACGTTCTCCGCCTACGACTATTGACTCACCCCTTTCGTGAACGGCACTCCCAAGGCTGAAGGCTGGGCGTTGCGCCGCGACCAGACGGTCGCGGCCACCATCACCGCGAGCGTGATCAGGTACGGCAACGCCTGGAAGAACTCATAGGGGACGCCAGCGTTGATGCCGCCGCTCGATGCCTGGATCCGCAACTGGAGCGCGTCGGTGAACCCGAACAGAAGCGCGCCGCCCAGCACGAGCAGCGGATTCCAGCGGCCGAAGATAACGAGCGCGATCGCCACCCAGCCGCGACCCGCGGTGATGCCGACGTTGAACAGGCTGAGCTGGCCCACGACGAGGACAGCTCCGCCGAGGCCGGCCATCCCGCCGCAGACGAGGAGCGCGAGCCACCGCACCCGATCGACCGAGACAGCGGCTGCGTCGGCGGCGGCCGGCGCCTCGCCGACGGCGCGGACGGAGAGCCCGAAGCGCGTCCGGTAGAGCAGCAACCAGACGCCGAACGTAAGCGCGAGCGACACGTACAAGAGGACGTTCTGCTCGAAGAGCACCGGCCCGAGCCACGGGATCGACGCGATGCCGGGAATCCTGACGTCCGCGAGCGGCGTGATCTGCGGCGAGGCGCCCGACTGTCCGTAGATCTTCTCGTACGCGAACGCAGTCAACCCTTGCGCGAAGATCACGATCGCGATCCCGTTGATCACCTGCTCGGTCTTGAGGTGGACGCTGAGGAACGCCATCACCGCGCCGAGCAACACTCCCACGCCGATGCCCGCTGCCACGCCGACGGCGGCACTTCCGGCGTAGTCGGCGCCGACGAACGAGGCGAATGCGCCGGCGAGCATCATGCCTTCGAGCCCGAGGTTCAGAACTCCGGCGCGCTCGCAAAAGCACTCGCCGACGGCAGCGAGCGCAGTCGGCATCGCAAGGCGCAGTCCTGCGGCGAAGAGACTGACGCCAAAGATCGCCGACCAGTCCATCAGGCTCGCGCGAACCGGTCGGCGACGAGGACGAAGACGACGAAGACCCCCTGGATGCCTAGCACGATCGCGTACGGGAGCCCCTGGTCGATGCTGGCGGCCTGGCCGCCGATCGTGAGGCCGCCGAGCAGGAGCGCGGCGAACAGAACTCCGACCGCGCGCAGGCGGCCGAGCAGCGCGACGACGATCGCCGTGAACCCGTAGCCCTGGGAGAGGCTCGTGTCGAGACGGCCCTGAACACCGAGCACCTGGATGATCCCGGCGAGTCCGGCGAGGCCGCCGGAGATCACCATCAGCCGCACGACCATCCGCCCGGTGTCGACGCCGGCGACGGAGGCAGCGTCGGCATTCAGGCCCATCATCCGCACTCGGAAGCCGAACGGCGTACGGTCCATCACGTATGCGAGTAACGGCACGAGCGCGAGGCCGACGACGATCCCGATGTGCGTGGAGAGATGTGGAAGGTTCGGTAGCCGCGTTCCCTCGGGGACTGCCTTGCTCGCGAGCGACGACGCGTCGGGGTCGCGCAGTGGCTTCCGTACCGCGTACGAGAAGAGGAAGATCCCGATGTAGTTGAGGAGCAGCGAGGTGATCACCTCGTTTACGCCCCAGCGGGCGCGCAGCTTGCCGACGAGCCAACCCCATGCCGCGCCACCGGCCGCGCCGGCGATCATCCCGAGTGCGATCAACAGTGGGTAGACGTGGATGGGAAGCAAGATCACGGCGGCGCCGCCGGCGAGCGCGCCGACGTAGAACTGACCCTCGGCACCGATGTTGTAGACACGGCCGCGAAACGCGAGCGCGAGGCCAAGCCCGATCACGAGCAACGGCACCGCCTGCACGAGTACGGCGCTGAAGCCGAAGAGCGAGCCGAATGCGCCCTTGGCCATGTCCGCGTAGGTCGACCAGGGACGCCCGCCCGCGATCACGATCAGGATGCTGCCCGCGGCGAGACCGAGCGCGACCGCGGCGAGCGTCGCCCCAACCGTGCGTATCTGCGCGGCCCGGCGCGATTCCTGCGGCAGTGCGAGCTCTAGCGCCGTCACCGTGCCTCGGCCTCAGCGGGCACCGCCGCGGCCGCGGCGTCTTCGCCGACGCCGCCCATCGCGAGCCCGATCCGCTCGCGGTCGAGGCGGCTGCGAGACCAGTCGCCGGCGATGCGGCCCTCGTAGATCACGTGGCAGCGGTCTGCGAGCGCCATTACCTCGTCGAGGTCGGTCGAGATGAGCAGGATGGCGACGCCGCCACTACGCGCGGCGTCCAGCTGCTCCCACACGAACTCGATTGCGCCGACGTCGAGTCCGCGTGTCGGTTGCGCGACAATCAGGCAACGCAGGTCGCGGCCGAGAAGGCGCGCGAGCACGACGCGCTGCGCGTTCCCGCCCGACAGCGTCCCCGCAGCCTGCTCAGGTCGCGAGACCTGGATTGAGAACCGCTCGATCAGCTCGATGGCGCGGCTGGCGATTGCGCGCTTGTTGAGGCGGAAGCGCGTGCCGAACGGTGCCTGATCGATGCGGTCGAAAACCAGGTTGTGCGCGACCGAGAGATCTCGGATGAGGCCGCGGCGGTAGCGGTCGGACGGGACGAGGCCGAGACCGCGCTCGAGTCGCGCTGCTGTGTCGAGCGTCGTGACTTCACTTTCAGCGAGAAAGACGCTGCCTGCCTGCGGCGTGCGGATTCCGAACAGCACCTCTTCGAGCTCGGACTGGCCGTTGCCCTCGACTCCGACGATGGCGACGATCTCTCCCGCCGCAATCGAGAACGACGCGTCGCGGAGCGCCGGCGTGCCGCGGTCGCCCAGCACCGCGAGGCCCGAGACGGCAAGCACCTCCTCGCGCTTGGTCGTCTCCCGCGGAGCGTCCGCGTCTGCGCCCGGCTGCCACGCCGTCCCGATCGCAACGCGCACGAGGTTCACGTCGCGTCCGACCATCATCCGGGCGAGCTCGTTCGTGCTCGTCTCTTCCGGAAGCACGGTCGAGACGTGCCGGCCGTGGCGCAATACCGTGATCCGGTTCGCCCACGCCATCACCTCCTCGAGGTGGTGGGTGATGAAGACGATCGACGCGCCCTCCTCGGCGAGGGTCTGCAGCTTCGGCAGCAGCTGCTCGGTCTCGCGCGGCGTCAGCAGCGCTGTCGGCTCGTCGAGCACGAGCACCCGCGCGTCTCGGTAGAGCGCGCGCAGGATCTCGACCCGCTGCTGCTCTCCGACAGAGAGCTGCCAGATGCGCGCGAACGGATCGATCCCGAGCCCATAGCGCTCGCCCAGCTCGCGCAGCCGCTGCGCAATCGCGTCGAGGCTCCTGCGCCCGAGCAGGATGCCGTCGTGCTCGCCGAGCGCCATGTTCTCTGCGACCGTGAGCGTCGGCACGAGCTTGTAGTGTTGATGCACCATGCCGACACCCGCGGCAATCGCGTCCTGCGGGCTCCGCAGCGGAAGCGGCCTGCCGTCGAACGAGATCGTGCCCTCGTCGGCGGGGAAGAGCCCGTAGAGGACGTTCATCAGGGTCGTCTTTCCGGCGCCGTTCTCACCGAGCAGGCCGTGGATCTCGCCAGCGCGCAGGTCGAAGTCGATCCCGTAGAGGGCGACGACGGAGCCGAACCGCTTCACGATCCCCTCCATCACGACCCGGCCGTGGGGCGCCTCGGGAGGCGGCTCGACGGCTGCTCGAGGCGCTGGGGCCACGTCCGCCAGCCTCAGAACCCTCGCCCAGCGACATTGGAAGAAGAATGGGGAGCGACCTCCGCCATGAATCTCGCGGCGACCTCCGTAACCGGCTGCCCTGGCACCGTCGCCGGCACGATTGCGACCTGAGAGATCAGCGGGAAGGCGTCGAGGAGCTCGCCCACCTGCTCGCGGCATTCGGCGGCGGAGCCCGCGATGGCGAAGCGGCGCAGCGTCTCCTCAGGGACGAGTGCTCCGGCTCGCGCAACCGCTTCGCGCGAGAGGTTCCAGCCCTGGTGCTCCATCAGCTCGGCGTAGGCGGATGGGAGGTCGATCCCGAGCTCGTGCAACACCTCGCGGCTCGTTGCGAGCGACGTCGCGACCATCGGCCGGATCGCATCGAGCGCCGCGCGACCGTCGTCGGCGACGCATGCGTAGACCCAGGCGGTGAGGTCGATCTCGTTAGGATCTCGGCCACTCCGGGCGGCGCCGGCGGCAATGCGCGCCGTCGCGTAGCGCCAGCCCTCGAGCGTGGCGACGTTGCCGACGATCACGCCGTCGGCGATCTCGCCCGCGAGCTCGAGCACCTTCGGTCCGCGTGCGCCGATGTAGATCGGCACGGTATCGCGCACGGGGACGAAATCGAGCGTCGCTTCGCACGTGCGGATCACGCGTCCGTCGAGCGTCACCTCGCGTCCCGCGAGGAGGCCACGAATCACGTCGACCGCCTCGCGAAGCGCCGACACCGGCGCGCGCCGCTCGACCGCGAGCGCACGATGGTTCGTTCCGCCCGCGCCGAGCCCGAGCACTGCACGCCCGCCCGACAGCTCGTCGAGCGTCGCCACTGCCGCAGCCGTCAGCGCGGGATGACGGCTGTACGGATTCGTGACCCCCGGCCCGAGACGGATACGCCGGGTCTCGAGTGCCATCGCGGCAAGCACGGCGAAGACGTCGCGCTGCAGCCGGTCGTCGTTTGCCCAGAGGAAGTCGTAGCCGAGCTCTTCGGCGCGCCGCGCAACCTCGAGCAGCTCCTCGAGCGGAGCGTCGAGCGGCAGCGCGATCCCGAAGGCCGTCTCGGTCACCGGGCGCCGTTCAGCTCGATTCGAAGGTTGAGCAGGCCGTCCACCCAGAGACGCTGGCCCGGGTGGACGAGGATCGTCGTGTCGTCGGCCTCGACGACGGCCGGACCGTCGAGCTCGTGCCCCGGCTCGAGCAACTCCGCCCGGTAGATCGAGGTCGGCACGAATGCGCCCTCCTCGTGGAAGTAGACGGGGCGCTCGCCGGTTCGCGCCGTGTCCGCTGGCCCCGCCACCACCGGCAGCTGCTCGAAGACCGGGACCGGCAGGCCCGCTACCGCCTCAACGACGAAGGTCATCGCCTCGACCCCCGCTTTCCGGTACGAGGTGCCGCGGCCGTACTTCGCCTCGTAGAGGTCGGTGAAGCGCGCGATCACGTTCTCGCCGCCGTCGGCCGCATCGAGATCGGCGCTCTCCAGCGGCACGCGCACCGTGTGCACCTGTCCACGAAACTGCAGCTCGACGAAGCGTCGCAGCGCGAGGTTCTCGGTCGGGAGCTGCTCGGCTTGCAGCTCGCGCTCGAGCCGCGACTCGAGCTCCTCGAGCCGGCTGCGCCAGCGTTCGAGATCGAACGGCGCGCGCATTGGATCGGAGACCATCGCGATGCGCTTGACGTCGCTCATCGCGATTCCGAAAGCTGAGAAGACCGCCGCGACGTGCGGCGCGACGACGTGCCCGCAGCCGAGCTTGCCCGCGTAGGCGCCGACGTGAAGCCCTCCGGCACCGCCGTAGCTGAAGATGGTGAAGCTCGCGGGGTCGAGACCGCGCTCGACCGTCATCCGGCGGATCAGGTCGGCCATGTGCGAGTCGACGATGCCGATGACCGCGGCGGCCGCCGCCTCGGCCGAGAGGCCCAGCGGCTCGGCGATCCGTTCCTGGATTACCTCGTGCGCGCGCGCGGCGTCGAGGCGCATGCGGCCGCCGAGGAAATTGTCGCCGTTCAGGCGTGCGAGCACAAGATTGGCGTCGGTCACGGTCGGCTCGGTTCCGCCTGTGCCGTAGCAGGCGGGCCCGGGTGCGGCGCCGGCGCTCTTGGGGCCGACCCGGAGTACGCCCGTGTCCGCCTCGATCCAGGCGATCGAGCCGCCGCCGGCGCCGATCGAGGCGACGTCGATCACGGGCAGTGTCACCGGGTACTTGGCGAAGACCGGCGCCTCCGCGTACGCAGGCTCGCCGTCGACCACGAGCCCGACGTCGAAGCTCGTGCCGCCGACGTCCGTCGCGAGCGCGCGATCGATGCCGAGCTCGACGGCGAGCGCGCGCGCGCCGAGCATGCCGCCTGCGGGGCCGGAGGAGAGGAGCGTGACGCCCCGCTCCCGGGCCTCGTCGATCGACCAGACGCCTCCCGCTGACTGCATGACGGCAACGGCACCCTCGTGTCCCGCCTCGCGCAGGCGCGCGCGCATGCGGCCGAGGTAGCCGTCGACACCGGGGCTCAGATACGCGTTCAGAACCGTCGTCGAGGTGCGCTCGTACTCGCGGATGACCGGCGAGAGATCGCTCGAATTCGTGACGAACCAGCCGTTGCCGTGACCGTTGGTGAGCCATGCACGCAGCTCTCGCTCGTGCTCGGGGTTCAGGAACGACCAGAGGAAAGTGATTGCAATCGACTCGACGCCGTCCGCTTTCATACGCTCGGCGAGCTCCTCGAGCCGGTCGACGTGCAGCGGCGCGACGATGTCGCCCGCGCGGTCGACGCGCTCGTCGATCCCGAAAATGCGCGAGCGCGGCACGAGCGGGTCGGCCTTCGAGAGGCGGGCGACGTCGATGATCTCCGTCTCGTTCAGGCCCGCGACCTTCTGCGAAGTGCGGCCGATCAGGATGGCATCCTCGTGTCCGCGCGTCGTCAGGAGTGCCGTCTTCGCGCCTGTGCCGGTGATCAGGATGTTCGTAGCCACGGTCGTGCCGTGCGCGAAGAGCCGCGTTTGCGCAAGGAGCTCCGCGAGCGCCAGGTCGAGCCGCTTTGCAGCCTCGCCCACCGCCGCGAGCACGCCCTCTTCGAAGCGTGGCGGAGTCGAGGGCGCCTTCGCGCGTGTCGTCTGCCCGCGTTCGTCGAGGACGACGCAGTCGCTGAAGGTTCCGCCACTGTCGACGACGACCACGTAGCTCACTCGTTACCACCCGGCTCTTGCGCCGCCACCCACTTGAGAGCCAGGCATCCGTCGTCGAGCACCGGATCCTCGGGACGCGCGATCTCCACGTCGACGATCGTCCAGCAGCCGGGGCAGTAGAACTCGCGCAGCTCGAACCGTTCGCCGCCGATCCTGTTCGGATTCACGTCGGGGCCGATTCGCTGCACGGGGAATCGCGCCATCGCCGCGAGCTGCTTGAACGACGTCTCGGCCGGTCCGAGGACGCAACCGCAGCGACAACGGATCACCGACGGCTCCGCGCGCACGTCGTAGAAGAGTGTTTCCCCGAGACGCACGCCGTCTCGTGCCGGCTCCCATGGCTCCGCAGGTCCTGCCGTGCGGGCGCTGCCCGTCTTCTCGGCCGCATCCCGCCGCTCGTCGCGCAGCTCCGCGCGCCGCGCGCGTGTCGCCGGCTCGTCCACGTGGAGCGAGCCGTGCGCGAGGACTACGCCGTACACGCGACTGGCCCACTCGCGCGTCACGAGCGAGCGCTCGACATCGGCGGCGACGAGCGCGGGCTCGCGCTCGATCGGGTCCCCGTAGCCGCCCGCGCCCATCGACACCGCGCGGTAGACGTCGTTCGACCGCATCGAGGTGACGCCGTACGCGCCGAAGGGCTCCAGCGTGCCCTCGAGATCCTCGAGTGTCTGCGGAACCTCGCCGCCCGCGAAGCGCTCGCGCAGGTCGGAGTCGCGCATGATCGTGAAGGAGTTCGTCGTCGACGGATAGCCGCCGCAGAGCCCCGGTGACTCCGGCTGCTCGACGCCGAACGTGTGAATGATCTTCGTCGAGATCTCGTCGACGCCTTGAACCGCGTACATCATGCTGATCCCTGCGCCCCCGCGGAACGTGCCTGCGCCACCCGAGTCGGGCGTCTGCTTGCGGTAGAGGTAGAGGATCGGGTAGCGCAGCTCATAGCTCTCGACGTTCGCGATCGTCGCGCGCAGCGAGCTCGTGTGCCCACCGGTGTCTATGCCGTCGCGGTCGCAAGTCGCGCCGCCGCCGCCGGCCATGCCGTCGAGCAGCGGTCCGCCGAACGGGCGCCCGTCCGGGCCCGTGCCGAACAGCTCCTCGAGGGCCTTCACGCCCTGCCAGCCCGCCATCGCGCGGTCGCGGTGGCGCTCGCTCGCTGCGAGCATCTTCGCGACGGTGATGCTCGCGAGGTTGCGCACCTCCCAGATCGCCGCGGTCGTCGACTTCGAGACGCCGGCAGGATACTCCGCGTGGACGACGGTGCCGGGCTTGGATTCGATCCGGATCACGCGCGCCGCGCCCGCGGGCGACCACGGGATGTCCCAGAAGAGATACACCATCACCGCAGCGAGCACGCCGCCGACGAGACCCGGATATGCGCAGTTGATCACCGCCGGGGCCTGCTCGGCCGTCTTGCTGAAATCGAAGACGAGCTCGTCGCCTTTCTTGGTCATCTTCACCTGGCAGTCGTAGAGGCGGTCGCCGAACTCGATGTAGCCGCGATGACGCCAGGTGCCGTCCGGCAGCTCGAGCAGGCGCGCGCGTAGCCGACGCTCCGTGTAGTCGACGACGTCGGACATCGCCGCGAGCACCGTCTCGGGACCGAACTCCTCGAAGGTCTCGAGCAGGCGCCGTCGGATCACCTCGACCGCGGCGACCTTCGCGCGCAGGTCGAGCGCGAGCAGGTCGGGAAGGCGCGAGTTGCGCAAGTACGTGCGCTCGACGTCGCGGCGGAAGCGCCCACCTTCGACGATCTTGATCGGGCCGATCAGCGGCTGCTCGCCGAAGATGTCGGCCGCGTCGATCTGCACCTGGCCCGCCATCGGGCCGCCGACGTCGATCGCGTGCAGTGACGCGCCGGCCCAGGCTACGACCTCGCCCTCCCAGTGGATCGGCCCGGCGACCTGCACGCAGTTCTGGTGGCAAACCGACACATACGGGTCGTTGCAGAGGAAGTTGTCGCCCTCGGCGAAGCCGGGGTTGTCGCCGTACTCGGCGAGCACGTGGCGCACCAGCGACGAGAGCGTCGTCGCCTGTGCGCAGATGAACGTGTCGATGTAGACGAGATCGCCGGCGGCGTTCATCAGCCCGGCGTTCATGTCAAACACCTCCGTCGCGACCGGCGACCCGGAGAGGCGCGCGATCGTCAGAGCTCCCTCGTCGTTGATGTACCAGAGGCGGTGCCGCAGGATTTCGAACGTCGAGGGATCGAGACGCAGTCCGGTCTCACCCTGGGTGACCGTCACGCCTTGGCCTCAGCACGCACGTCGTCGAGCACTGGGCGCGACTCTCGGCCGTCTGCGTCGATCGTCACCGCGGGCAACTCGTCGAGCGAGAGGACGACGCCGAAGTACGTCTCGACCTTCGCGAGCGTGTCGTCGTGGAACTGCTTGCGCGGGCCGGCTACGCAGTCACGCACGACGATCACGTCGTAGTCCCGGTAGTAGGCGTCGCGGATCGTCGTCTCGACGCAGAAGTCGGTATTGCAGCCCGAGATGATCACCTGCTCGACACCGAGCATTCTCAGCTTCGTCTCGAGCGTCGTCTCGAAGAAGACGGACGCGCGGTGCTTCTCGACGATGATGTCCTCGGGCTTGATCTCGTCGACAACCTCGTCCATGAAGTCGACTTCCCAGGTCCCGCGCAAGCACGGCGTCCAGCGCTGCTTGGCCTGGTGCGACGGGATCCGGCGCCGGCTGCGCGTGACGTCCTCGGGATAGTGGGTCTGCTGCGACCAGAGGATCGGGATGCCATGCTCGCGCGCCCAGTGCGTGAGCTCGACGACGTTCGGGATGATCGCGCGCTGGTTGGCCGTGCCGACGCCGGAGAGCTCCATCCGGCTTTCGGGGTGGCAGAAGCCCTTCTGGATGTCGATCACCATGAGTGCGGCGACGCGCGGGTCGATGTACGGCTGCGGATCCTTATCGGTGGCCATTGCTAGCTCCTGTCGTCTGGTTCATTGGGCGAGTCCTTCGAATCGTGCGAGAGGAGGCCGCCGATTTCGGTCTCGACGCTCTCCAGGTGCGCGAGCACAGCGACGCGGGCGCGGGCGCCGTCGCGCGCGCGGATCGCTTCGCAGATCTCGCGGTGCTCGGCCAGCGAGCGTGCCGGCCGGTCGGGCAGGTCCCACATCACCGCGCGCTCGCGTACGAGTTGTGCGCCGATCGCGTCGGTCAACTCGACGAGAGCGGTATTGCCCGCGGCTTCGCACAGGGCGTGGTGGAAGAGCGCATCGGCCTCGACGGCCGCCGCGACGTCGCCAACGTCGGCCGCGGCCCGCATCTGCTCGAGCGCCTCGTGCATGAGCGCGAGCCCGTCGTCGGCGATCCGCGCGGTTGCGAGCCCGGCGGCGAACGACTCGAGGCCCTTGCGCACCTCGAGCAGGTCGCGCACGCGGCCGACATGCCGGAGCGTCCAACGCCGCCACTCGTCACGCAGCTCCTGCCGGTCGCTTCGGACGGGGACGAACGTTCCCGAGCCACGGCGAATCTCCACGAGCCCGAGCGCCTGCAGGAACCGCACCGCCTCGCGGACCGTGCCGCGGCTGACCTGCAGCTGCTCGCTGAGCTCGCGCTCGCTCGGGAGCTGGTCGCCCGGCTCGAGCACGCTCTCCACGAGGCGCCTCAGCCTTCCGACGACGAGATCCTTCAGCGGCTGCAGGCTGAGCGGCTCGAGTCGCAGGGCCTCCCGCATCGGCTCTATGCGCTTCGCCGTCATCGCGCCGGCGTCAGGATGCGCGCGCCGCGGCCCCCGCCCCGGGGCGCGCGCCGTCGCGGAGGGTCAGGGCCCGGGCTGCGAGGATGTCGATCGCGATCCGCGCGCCGACGCGCGCCGTGTTTCCCGACGGGTCGAGGAACGGCGAGACCTCGACGCAGTCGGCTGCGCCGATCGGCCCCGTGCCGACAATCTCGAGCCCGCGTACCAGCTCGCGACCGGTCATGCCGCCGATCTCGGGGCCGCATGTGCCCCATGCGAAAGCGCCGTCGAGCACATCGACGTCGACGGAGAGATAAGTCGACTCGGTTCCGTCGCCGGCGAGCCCGAGCGCTTGACGGCAGACCTCATCGATCCCGAGCCGATCGATGTCGCGGATCGTGAACACCGTGATCCCGTGCTGCTCGGCGACGTCCACCTCGAGCTTCGGATTGGCCGCGCCGTGCGCGCCGATGATCACGACGTTCCGGCCGTCCACGTTCGGCAGGTCGAGCACGCGGTGCACAGGAGAGCAGTGCGAGAGCTCCTCGCCGTCGATGTCGGGCGCGGTATCGAGGTGGGTGTCGAACATGATGAAGCCCATCCGTCCCTCGAGCGTGCGCGCGAACGCGCGGGCGCCCGGGATCGAGGTCGCGTGATCGCCGCCGAGGAGGAGGGGGAAGCAGCCGGCCGCGTAGATCTCGGCGAGCGCCGCCTCGGCGCGCTCGAACGTCCGCGCAGCGTTACCTGCGACCGCATCCACGTCGCCGCAGTCCACGATCGTCAGGTAGTCGGTGTAGACGAGGTCGTAGTCGTAGTGATAGTTCGCGCCGAATGCGAAGTGCGACGACGCGTCGCGGATGGCGCGCGGGCCGTGGCTCGCGCCGGGGCGTGTGACCGTCGTCGTGTCGTCGGGCAGCCCGATGACCGCAACGGTCGCGCCTGCCGCCTCCAACTGCACGCGGTGCGGCGGGACGTGCGGCGACTGGAGGAACGTCGCGATGCCTCCGTGCAGAATCGTCATGTCGTTGCCTCCTCGGGTTCCCGCCGCAGGCGCGTCGCGGCGTCGCGAACGGCCTCGACGATGTTCTGATATCCGGTGCAGCGGCAGAGGTTGCCCGAGAGCGCCTCGCGGATCTCCTGCTCGTCCTCGATCTCCGGCGACTGCCGGAGCAGGTAGAGCGTGGTGAGCAGGAAGCCCGGGGTGCAGAAGCCGCACTGGAGCGCGTGGCTGTCGCGGAATGCCTCCTGCAGTGGATGGAGCTTCCCGTCGGAGGCCAGGCCCTCGACGGTCGTCACCTCGGAGCCGTCGAGCTGAACCGCGAGCAGCAGGCACGACCGCATCGGCTCCCCGTCGACGAGCACCGTGCAGGCACCGCAGACGCCGTGCTCGCAGCCGAGGTGCGTCCCGCGGAGGTTCAGGTGCTCGCGCAGGAAGTCGGCGAGCAGCAGCCGCGGCTCGACCCTCGCCTCGACCGAGTCGCCGTTGACGACGATGCGGATCTGGGCTTCCGCGGCGACTCCGGGGTCGATCACTGCTCCACCTCGACACCTGCGCGCGCCGCCGCCTGCATCAACGCCCGCCTCGTCAGCACGGCAGCGGCGCTACGGCGGTACTCCGGCCCAGCGTGCATGTCGCCGTGCGGGTTGATCGTCTCGCGCACGCGCTCGGCCGTGTGTGCGAAGAGCTCGGCGCTCGGCTCCTCGCCCACGAGCAGCTCGTCCAGCCACGAGGGCGCCTCGGCGGTGCCGCCGATGCCGAAGAGCGCGAGGCGCGCGAGGTCGATGCGACCCGCAGTATCGGCGTGGATCAGCGCGGCTGCGCCCGCGAGCGCGAACGCGCCGTGCGTGCGCGCGATCTCGAGGAACGCCCAGCCCGTTCCCGAGGGCAGGGGATCGAGCTCGATCCCGACGAGGACGCTGCCGTGCTCGATCGCGGTCATCAGCGGCCCGACGAAGAACTCCTCGGCGGCCACAGCCGCCGTCGCGCTGTCGCCGCCACGGACGAGCATCCGTGCGCGCAGCGCCTTCACCGTGGCGGGCAGCTCGGCGGCCGGGTCGGCATGCGCGAGGCTGCCACCGACGGTGCCACGCGTCCGGATCGGCAGGTGAGCGATGTGGCCGACAGCGGCCGCGACGAGCGGAAAGCGCTCACGCACGCTCGCGTCGACCTCGAGCGTGTGCTGGCGCACCATGGACCCGATGCGGAGCCCGCCTTCCGGCGTCTCCTCCATCTGCGCGAGCTCGGCGATGCGGTTCAGGTCGACGACGACGGACGGCCGGGCGAGCCGGAGATTGAGCATCGGAACGAGGCTCTGTCCGCCCGCGAGGAGGCTCGCCTCGTCCGGTGCATCCCGTAGCTCGGCGAGCGCTTCCTCGACGCTCTCGGGAACGCGATACGCAAAGAGCGGCGGCTTCAACGTGTAGCGCCGACAGCGGCTTGCCGGTCGACCAGGCGCAAGATGGCGTCCGCCGTGACCGGGATCCGCGTGATCGTCGCGTCGAAGGGTCGCAGCGCGTCTTCGATCGCGTTCACGACGGCGGCCGGCGAGCCGATCGCGCCCGCCTCGCCCGCTCCCTTCATTCCACCGGGAACGTTCGGCGACGGTGTCGCCTGGTGGTCGAGCCTCAGGCGGGGCACCTCCGCGGCCGTCGGCAGCATGTAGTCCATGAACGTCGCGAACAGCGGCTGTCCCTCGTCGTCGTACGGAAGCTCCTCGTAGAGCGCCATCCCGATGCCCTGCGCGACACCGCCGTGGATCTGGCCCTCGACGATCATCGGGTTGATCACCGTGCCGCAGTCGTGGACGTAGACGTAGTCGAGGAACGAGAGCTCGCCGGTTTCGACGTCTACCTCGACGATGACGACATTCGCGCCGTACGGCCACGCCATTTGCGGAGGGTCGAACACCTCGATCGCCTCGAGCCCCGGGTCCATCCCCTCCGGCAGGTCGATCGGCCGGAGGTAGGCGGCGCGTCCGACGTCGGGCATCGTGACGGAGCGGGCAGGATTGCCACCGACCGAGAGCACGCCGTCGGCGATCATGATGTCGGCGGCGGACGCGTCGAGCATGTGGGCGCCGATCGCCGTCACCTTCTCCCGGAGCGTCGCGCAGGCCTTCATCACCGAGGCGCCCCCAACCGAGGCTGCGCGGCTCGCACCGGTTCCGTAGCCGGTGTACGGGACGCTCTGGGTGTCGCCGGTGATCACGCGCACCTGATCGACGTGGACGCCGAGTGCGTCGGCGGCGATCTGCGAGACCGCTGTGGTAAAGCCCTGCCCCATCTCGCACAGGCCGGTGAAGATCGTCACCTCGCCGCCCGTCTCGATACGGACGTGACCGATGTCGTAGCCGCCTTGATCGACGCCGCCGGCGTTGATGATCTTCGACGGACCGAGCGCAGTGTTCTCAACGTAGAACGAGACGCCGATGCCGATGTACCGACCTTGCTCGCGGAGCCCCGCCTGGCGGCTCCGCCAGCCGTGGTAGTCCGCGAGCTCGAGCGCGCGATCGAGACAGTAGGCATAGCGCCCGCTGTCGAACACGTGGTGAAGGCTCTTGTAGGGGAAGTGATCCGGCGGGACGAAGTTTTTGCGTCGCACGTCCGTCGCGTCCAGCCCGAGCGCGAGCGACACGCGGTCGACGAGCCGCTCGACGACGAAGTTCGCCTGCGGCTGGCCCCACCCGCGGAATGAGCCAAGCGGCGTCTTGTTCGTGATCACGGCGCGCGCGCGGACTCGGGCGTTCGGGATCTCGTAGACGTTCGTCATCATCACCGACGTCAACCAAACAGGCCCGTAGCCGACCGTATGCAGCGCGGCACCCATGTCGCCGCAGATGTCGGCCTTGACGCCTGTGATCGTGCCGTCGGTGCGCGCCGCGATCGTCGCGTCGATCGTCTGCTCGCGCGCGTGAACCGTGGCGAGGAAGGACTCGACACGGTCCTCGACCCAGCGCACGGGCCGGCCCGTCGCACGCGCAACGAGCGGGACTGCCACCTCCTCGGGATAGAAGTGGAACTTCGCGCCGAAGCTCCCGCCGATGCGGGGCACCAGCACTCGGATCTTGTTCTCCGGCATCCCGAGCACGCTTGCGAGGAAGTCGCGCGCGATGTGGACGATCTGCGACGACGTCCAGATCGTCAGCTCGTCGCGGTACGCGTCCCACTCGGCCAAGACACCGCGGGTCTCGAGCGGGCACCCGAAGAGGCGCTGAAGGTCGAAGCGCTCGGTGACGACGACGTCAGCCTCCGCAAAGGCGCGGTCGACATCGCCCATCTCCGTCTCGAACGTTCCGGCGACGTTGTCGGGCCAGTCGCCGTAGACCAGCGGTGCGCTCTCGGCGAGCGCGGTCTCGACGTTGCCGACCGACGGCAGGATCTCCCAGTCCACGTCGATCTCGTCGCGCGCGTCCTCGGCGGCGTATTGCGTCTCGGCCGCGATCGCTGCGACGGGCTCGCCGGCGTAGCGGACGACGTCGCGGGCGAGGGCGTAGTACGGCGTCTCGCGCTGGCCGGCGAAGTTGTGCGAGCAAGGCTGGGCGCCGAGGTGGGCGGGGAGGTCTGCGGCCGTCAAGACGGCGTGCACGCCCGGCATGGCCCGCGCACGCTCGACGTCAATGGAGCGAATGCGCGCGTGCGGGAACGGGCTGCGCAGGAAGACCGCGTGAAGCATCCCGGGGGCGGCGAGGTCTCCGACGAAGCGGCCGTGGCCGGTCAGGAGCTCGGGATCCTCCTGCCGCTGCATCGGGCGTCCGACCCAGGGGGTTATTGGTCCGACCTCCAACGTCAGACATTTATACGGTACCGGCCGGCCGGGGTCAAGCTCGGCTAGGTCATAACCTCGACGACTTAGGTCATAACCTCGACGGGACCGCGCGTGCCGCGCTCGGCCGCCGTGTCACCGAACCCGGGCCTCGGCTCGTCCTCGGGCGCGAGCGGCGAGCAGTGGAAGTGCCAGATCTTCCAGACGTGGTTCCCTTGCCCATCGTCGCGGCGGAAGACACTCGTCTCTCGAAACCGGAAGCGCACGGTGTCGCCGCGCCGTTCGTAGTTCGGTGCCGCGGCGTCCATGATCGCCGAGCCGGAGCCCTCGCTCGACTGCATCACGACCGGGAGGATGCCCTCGGCGGTCAGGTACGCCATGCCACCGCCGACGCTGACGCGGATGTCCCAGAGCTCCGGCGGCTCGGTTGGGACCATGTGCTGCTTGTAGTAGTCGAACAGCTCTGCCTTCTCCTCGAGGCTGAAATAGGGATGGCTGTTCAGATTCCACATCAGGTAGTCGGGCGCGAAGCACTCCCGCATCTTCTCGACGTCGAGGCCCCGGTTCGACGCCCACCACTGCCGGTGCACGCGCCTGATCTCATCGATGTCCACGTCCACGTCCGCCATCGTCATCCTTTCGTCTAGCACTTGCGGAGCGCGGCGAGAACGACCGGGTCGATCCGGTCGGCGCCATCCACTCGCTCCTCCAGGTTCTCGTGGCCGGCCCACGCGTCGAGGTCGGCGGCGAAGTCGTCGCCAGCGTAGCCGAGGGCATCGAGCCGCGAGCACAGCTCGGCGCGTAGGTCGTCGTCGACATCGACCCACTCCTCGTCCGGCGTCGCACCAAAGTAGAGCCGGTGCAGTTCGTAGAGGCGCAGCAGCTCGACGATCGGCCCGGGGTCGTCGTCGACGCGTAGGTCGACGACGACGTCACCGCCACCGTAGCCGCCGCCGCGCGCGGTGACGTACAGGGCCGCCGACTGCTGGCCGCGGCGGTCGCCGCCCGCGGCTTGTCCCTCGGCGAGCGCAGCGAGCAAGCGCTCCGCGAGCGGCTGCCCCCGTGTCGCCTCGAACGTCTCGGCAAGCGCGTCGACGGTCGCGCTCGAGACAAGGGTGTTCCCCTGCGCGGCGTAGCAGTCGCCGGTTCGGTGACCGGCCCAATCGAGGCACCCCGACCCGGTGTAAGAATAAGTGCTGCCGCTCGCGTCGACAATCCCAAGCTGCCTCAGGTCCCGTCGCTCATCCGCCTCAACGAGCCGCTCGACTGTTCTGCGGGCGCCCAGGCTCCCACGCAGGAGGTCGAGGCCGTCGCGCCCGTACGAAACATTGATCCAGGCCTGGGTCGCAATCGCGCCAACCTCGGGGTCGGCCCACGCGGCGAGCGCGCCGACCGCGAGGAATCTCGACTGCACGGCGGCGCCCCACTCGCGTCGCTTGAGATCGCAGGCAACGATGGAATACGTGGAAGCGGTCAGGGCAGCACGGGCCAGCGGTTCGTGCGTCCGTTCTTATCATGCGCGCGAGGCGTTTGCACCGCGCGCGCCTGCGGACCGGACTCTAGTCGCTCTCGCGGAGGTCAGCGGCTGAACGCTTTTTGCCAGATCATCGAATATGAGTAGGTTGTTTGGTACGACGTTGCGCAGAGCCTCGTGGCGAGCGACGTCGTCGGGCTGGAGGCGCCGGCCGGCGCGGGCAAGATCGTCTCGCTGCTACAGGCGCAGGGCATCTGGGTGGTCGTCGCCAACAGGGTGCGCTCGATCAGCGAGGCGAAAGCAAAGACGGACCGGCTCGACGCCCGCACGCTGGCGCGCCTGTTGGTCTCGGGCTGCTGGATGAGTCCTGGACGCCCGACGAGCAGACGCGGACGCTGCGGCTGCTGACGAATCGTCGCGAGCGGCCGTGCGGGCGCGCACGCATGCGAAGAACGAGGCGCACGGCGTGTTGGCGCGCAACTTGAGCGAGCGGCCGCCGGTCACCACGCCTTCGGTACCGGCGCCGGCCGCTGGCTTGCGGCTCTGAGCGAGCAGGCGGAGCGTCCGCAGCAGCTCCGCCGCCGTCGCCGGATCGAGGCCCGAGGTCGGCTCGTCGAGGAAGAAGACGTGGGGCTCGCCCAAGAGCTCGACCGCGATGCTCGCGCGCTTTCGCTGCCCGCCCGAGAGCTCTGCGACACGCACGCGGGCGCGCTCGCGCAGCTCGAGCGCCCCCAACGCCCGAGCCACCGCGGAGTCGACTCCCCGCGTGGCAGGGAGGACGGCACTCGCAGGCTCGCTGCGTAGCGCAGCGTCCGCTCGAGCGGCAGCTCCATATGGATGATGTCGTCCTGGGGCACGTAGCCGAGCACGCTGCGAAAGGCCCCCAGGTTGCCGGCGAGGTCGGCGCCGTCGAACAGCACGTCTCCAATCGATTGTCGCACCGATCCGGCGCGGGAAGCGGTCCGGCTGAGTGGTCGGCGACCAGCGCACGCCGGCTTGCTCTCGCTTCGACCCAGCTCCGGCGCTCTCGTGGGGTGGCACATACCTACCGTCCGACGCTCGCCTCTCTCCGCTCGGCCCGATGAAAGCGCCCCCGCAGCTCGCGAATCGTCGGCATCAGCGCGAGCGCAGGCACGATCGGCAACCAGAAGTTGAAGAGCCGATAGACGAGAACGCCGAGGAGCGCCGAGACGAAGTGCGTGCCCATGCCGACGAGCGCGAAGGTCAACGCGACTTCGACGATGCCGGCCCCTCCGGCGGGCAACGACCGTCTCGTCAGCACGTAGCCGCCGGTGTATGCGAGCACCAGCTTCGAGACGCTGATCTGCTCTCCGCCCACGAGTCGAAGCGCCGCCCAGAGACAGATGATGTCGCCCGCCCAGTAGAGGCTGTTGCCGAGCACGCCGAGCCCGTGCTCGCGGGGGCTCAGGATCAAGCTCCGCACGTTCTTCGCGGCGGCGACCGAGCTGGCGAAGCCTCTTCGTAACCAGCCGCTTCTGCGGCCGGCGCTGCTCAGGCGCGCGGCCCGCTTGGGCGATGTCGCCCAGAGCGCAACCGCGAAGCACGGCACGATGGTCAGGGAGGGCAACGTCGCGGCGTAGCCGGCGTGACCGTCGAGCCGGAAGTACAGGAGCGCGGAGGCGGCAAGCGCAACCACGCCGAGCACCGCGTACTCGAGGAAGCCGAGCGCGAGTACCCGGCTGACCGCATCGCGCCTGCCTGCGCCGGCACGCCGGAACGCCCAGTAGTCGACGGCAAAGCCGCCAGACGAGCGCGTAGCGGCAAAGACGCCGAACCCCGCGACGACTGTCTGCGTGGACACCGCCAGGTTCATGTCCGGGCCGCTATCCACTCGTGCCATGTCCCTGATCGTGAGCACGTAGCCGAGATAGGCGCCGATCTCGCCCAGCAGGCACGCGCCGAGCCAGGCCCATGAGTGCTGCGCATAGGCAACGCGCAAGACGTGTGGCCAGCCCGCGGAGGAGGCGAGGACGAGCGCGGTCGCGACGGTCGCGCCGGCTGCGGCGAGGACGACGACCAGTGGCTTCTCCTCGAACCAGAGAAACGCCCGCCCGAGCCGATCCCGGGCCGCCCGCAGCCGACGCTTCACCGGAGAAAGATAGCCGCGTCGCATGGCCCTGCGGGGCAGTTCCGACGACTGCCATCGCGGTGACGCCCCGACGCACGACGGACGGATCGCGAGGGAGGCCTGGTAAAACCGCCGCCGTAGGCAATCCGTGTTCGGCAATGATCGGCCGGTCGCCTACGAAGGCCACCATAGATGGAGTCGCCGCCCCCAATCAACAGTCTGGCCCACGAAACGGATGAGGCGCAGGAAGCGTTGGCCGAGGCCGTGGTCGCGAGACCTGCTGCCGCCGACCGCGGGTCGGAGCCGATGATCGCCGTCGACCGCCCCGGTCCAGTGAGGTTCTCGGCATGAGCCAGTCGGTCCGGCTCGGCTTGCGCGTCAACGCCGCCCAGTTCACTCTGCTCTTCGCGCTGAACGCGCTTGTCGGCGGCATGGTCGGACTCGAGCGAAGTGTGCTGCCGCTGGTGGGAAGGCACGACTTCGGCCTCAGCTCGACCTCGGCGATCCTCGCCTTCGTCCTTGCTTTCGGCGCCGCCAAGGCACTCACGAACCTCGCCGCGGGCGGCCTGGCAGACCGGTTCGGACGAAAGCGGCTGCTGGTGCTCGGCGGGCTCGTGGCGTTGCCGGTTCCGTTGCTGATCGGTCTTGCCCCTTCCTGGTGGTTCATCGTCGCTGCCAACCTGCTGCTCGGCGTCAACCAGGGACTCGCGTGGTCGATGACCGTGGTGATGAAGATCGACCTGGCCGGCCCACGTCGACGCGGTCTGGCGCTGGGGTCGACTACGCGCCCCGCACGGTGGTCTGGGTCGGCGCCGCGACGATCGCCGCGGTCGGTTTGCTGGTCAGCGTGCTCGCGGTGCGCGACACCGGATCACACGTCGCGCTCGAGCAGCGAGAACACGGCGATCAGCTGCCGGCCCACGCAGGGCTTCGCAGCGCCTTCGCGCACGCCACCCTGCGGGATCCGGTTCTCCGGGTCTGCAGCCAGGCCGGCTTGGTCAACAACCTCAACGACGCGCTCGCCTGGGGCCCTGGCCCCGCTCTACCTCGCGGCCCACGGCGTCAGCGTGCGCGAGATCGCCGTCGTCGCAGCTGCCTACCCGGTCGTCTTAGCTTGCGCCAGCCGCGATCATCGAGGCCAGGTGGCCTCGCGGAGATCCGGCAACGGCACCTCGCGCACGTCGAAGTGCCCTGAATCCCCCATCGGGAGTGCTTATCGGCTCAGCGGCTCGGGGCGCAGGCCAGAGATATTGTCATTGTCGCTTTTGACAAAAACTTTCGCGGGGCTGGCGCGGGGTAGGCGCCGGCGCACGCGCAAAAAAACCGGCGCCCAGCGCGTAACCGGACGCAGGTCTGGTCGGTCGGCAGGGTAGGGCACGCCCGCCCGGCCATATTTCGCAGGGAAGGAGAAATTGACCGTCGCCAAGCGGTTCTTGACGGCGATCGAGCGCAGCCCGGCAGCCTTCGGAGCGCGCAAGGAAGGCGCAGCTCACACGAGACAGCCGGAGCACGGGCAATCGGAAGCCAGTACGGCCCAACAAGCGATCCCCTTCATCTCCTGAGCGCAGAAGCCGACACAGCAAGCCAGGACGCGCTCGCCGTCTACCGGGGCAAGGCGCCCGATGACTGGGGCCTCGACGCGCTCGTTGCGTACGCCGAGCGCGTCGCCGACGAGATTGACCGGTCCCGCTAGACGACCGCGACGGTCTTCTCGGCGGGGTCGCTCCGGTAGCCCGCGCCGAGCGCCGACTCGAGCTTCTCCTCGAGCTCGCCGGACTCCGCCAGCTCCTCGGTGATGTCGGCGCCGCCGATCAGCTCGCCGCGGATGAAGATCTGCGGGATCGTCGGCCAGCCCGAGAGCGCCGAGAGCTCCTGGCGGATGTGCGCGTCGGGGAGGATGTCGACGGCTGTCACTGGCGCGCCCGCGCGGCGCAGCGCCTCCAGCGCCAGCGTCGAGTTCCCGCACATGGCCCTCTGCGGCGTGCCCTTCATGAACAGGACCACCGGCTCGTCCACGATGACCTGCTGGATCTTCTCGCGTATCTCGCTCATTGACTCCCTTTCGTCTTGATTCTCAGCTCGTGGATCGCCCCGTCCGCGAGCGGCTCCGCCAGGGCGTCGTAGACGAGGCGGTGCTGCCCGACGAGCGAGAGCCCGTCGAAGCGCGGGCTCGCAACGACCACCTGAAAGTGGTCACCGGTGCCCATTCGGTCGACGACGGAGACCTCGCTCGCGTCGGGAAAAGCCTGTCGTAGCAACCCATCCAGGCGCTCCATCGCAGTCAGACTACACGCATGCCGAAGCCGCCCGTCCCCCCCGAGCTCGACGTCTTCCTCCGCGAGCCGGCCCCCGCCGTCGTCGCGACGCTGAGCCCCGACGGCGGCCCCCAACACAGCCGCCCTTCAGGCGCCGGCCAGGTGGCCGACGCAGGCGCCTGGCTCGGCGAACGGCCTGAGCGAGTCTGCTTCGACGCCGGTGCCGAGTTCGGCGAGCGCTCCCCTGATGAGACCGAGGTGGACCGGGCAGATGACAGCCTGGTAGGTCGTCGCCACCTCCTCGAAGGGGCAGTGCTTTAGCACGATCTCCTGCCCGCTCTTTGCTCGCCTGAGCTCGGGCCTGAAACCGACCTGCTCGTGGAGGCGAATGACCTCGTCGATCGTCTCCTCCTTCGAGATCGACGTAAACGGTGGCGGCTTGTGGACGAGGTGGGCGCCCCAGGCCCATCCGGCCTCCTCGGCGCGCGCGCTGGGGTCGGGCTCTGAGCCCGCGAGGTGGCTGGCGAGGATCTGTGCAAGCAGGCGGTAGCTGGCGAGCGCGCGTTCGTCGAGCAGCTCGGCCGCGGCCTGGTAGAGGACGCGCGGCCGGCCGGGGCGGGTGGGCTCCTCACGTCTTGCGGAAACGAGGCCTGCCTCGGCGAGGACGCGAAGGTGCGAGCGGACGGTGTTCACGTGCAAACCGAGGCGCGTTCCAAGCTCACGGGTGTCGAGTGGCGCCTCAGCTTCCTGCAAGAGTTCGAGGATCCGCACACGGCTTGGGTCGCTGAGTGCGCGATGGAGCGTCGCACTCTGCCGAGCAGCCGCCTGGCTCGTCGTCCTTGTCACGATCAGATCGTATCCACCTGTATGAGACATATTAATCGTTGTTACTGTACAATCGGTGTAAACCTGGGAGGAAGTGCGGACGGCAACTGGGTCCGTTCCTCGGTGTCAGCAGCTGGGAGGTGACTCGTCGTGGCGCAGACCGAGACCGAAGTTGTCCAGGGGATCGGCAGCGACTACAAGTACGGCTTCCATACGCCGGATGCGGCGGAGGACTACTTCTTCAAGTCCCAGCGCGGCCTGACGAAGGAGATCGTCGCCGCCATCTCGGAGCACAAGAACGAGCCGGATTGGATGCGGAAGTTCCGCCTC
>JBBRYW010000026.1:0-29269 GCA_038237235.1 Gaiellales bacterium | reverse complement strand
GTCCGCGCGCACGAGCATGCTCGTCCCCTTCGTCAAGGTCGCGGCAACGCTCGCAGAGCACCGCGAGGGGATCGTCAACGCGATCAACCTCGGTCTCTCGAATGCGCGGCTCGAGGCGATGAACTCGACCGTGCGCCTGATCTCGCACCGCTCCCGCGGCTTTCGCCGGCTGGACTCACTGCTGGCGATGATTCGGCTCGTCTGCGGCAAGGTGCCCGTTGCGCTACCCACGTGAATGCCGGAAGAGCCCGATTTGAAGCATGAGGACGGCCTCGGGGGCTGCTCCACGCCGACCTCGCTGAGGCCGCGTGTCGTTGCGCGCGTCTCTTACCAGGCCACCATCGCTTCCTTTCTTCCGCTTCGAGGTCGATCCAGGGATGACGCGCCGCAACTTCAGTAAGGCGACGCGTGCTGACGCGACAAGCGACCCGGCGACGACCGGCGACGACCGGCGACAACCACCATCGCGTGTGAATCCACGGATCGTAAGGCGTCGTACGCGAAGGTGAAAGGAGTGGAGGACCTCACGGGCCTTGCGGCACGTACGAGAAGCGTGAAGCAGCTACTGCCGTCGGCACTCTGCGCAGCGCTCGTGCTGCTGTGCCTTGGGGCGGCTGTCGGATGGTCTTCCGGAAGGGGCGCACCCGATGTCGGGTTGCTCATCCTGGTCGACGCGAGTAGCGGCCGGGAGATCGCAGCGGTGCGGTCGAACGGCGTCGTCGACGCCGCCGTCGCGGACAGCCACGGCGGCTGGTTCGTCGGTGGCCGCTTCACTCGCTTCGCCGGCGTTCGGCGGGTCGCCCTCGCGCACGTGCTCGCGAACGGGACTGTCGATTCGGCCTGGCAGGCGTCGATCGGGAGCGCAAGCGGCAGCTCGGTGGCGGTTTCCGCGCTCGCGCGCAGGGGCTCGCGTCTCTACCTGGCGGGAGCGTTCGGGCGGGTCGGCGGCCTCCGACGAGCCGGCCTCGCCGCCGTCGATGCGAGCACCGGCGCGGTCGCGGCCGGCTGGTCACCGAGGCCGCGCGTTTGGATCGACATCTCGGCGCTGCAGATCGCCGGACGGCGTCTGCTCGTCGCCGGTCAGTTCAGCTACCCCGCTCCGGGGATCGCCGCGCTCGACCTCCGCAGCGGCGTCTTCGATCCTCATTGGAGCGGCCACATTGTCCCGATCGGCGATGCCGGCTCGTTCAACACGCTGCTCGCGCGCGGGTCGCGCGTCTATGTCGCCGGCAGCTTCCACACTGCCGGTCTACGCCGGAACGGCCTCGTCGCGCTCGCCGCTCGGACGGGAAGGCCCGACCGGCGCTGGGCGCCGCGAGTGCCCAACTGCTCCGTCTGCAACGGCTTCGCCGTCCTCTACGGGCTTGCAGCCTCGGATCGGCGTGTTTACGTCAGCGGCGACTTCGGGCGAATCGACGGAGTCGCGCGGGCCGGGATTGCCGCACTCGATCCGCGTACCGGCGCGGTCGACCGCACCTGGAAAGCGGCCGGCGGGGCAACCGATGTCCTACACCTCGCGTTGGTCGGAACGCGGCTCTACCTCGGCGGGATGAGTGGAGCCCGGGCGCTCGATGCGCGGACCGGCGCGCGTGCCTCGCCTCCGCTCAGTCCATCGCCTCGCGAGGTGCTGGCGCTCGCTGTTTCCGGGAGCCGGCTGCTCATCGCCGGGAGGCCATGAGCTCGCTGCTGAAGAAGTTTCGCTTCCGCAACGGCCTTGCTCAGATCGACGCGAGCAGCACCGCCTCCGCGCTCGCTCGGGCGCGAGATTCGCCGGCCGTCGAAAAGAGCGCTAGCGAGCCGGATCGCCCGACGGTGACTCGCGGAGAAGCGGCGATATGCTTAGAAACGTGGGTCGAATCCTGAGAGCCCTCAAGGGCCGTCTGCGGATCGGATCCCTGGAGCGAGGCGACTTCTCGCGCGTTCGAGCCCGCCCGGTCGAAAACATCGATGCCGGCGCCGCGGCCAACTCGAACCAGGCAGAGCTCTCGCAGAGCGACGGGCCGAGCGGCTACCCGCCTGGCTACGTGAAGCCGCACGACGAGGGCCGTCCCAGGAGATAGGGGCCGCCTGGCGATGCAGGTCCTGCTCGACGAGGCCGGCTGGGTGGAGCGCAACGTCCTTCACCTGCCTCCACCGCGCTTCTCGCGATCTTGCCGCAGCAGGAGGTGCTGAATCATCGAGCGCACGTGCGCTAGCGGGACGACGCGCGGAGGCCGGATCGGCGATGTCGGGCGGATGATCGAGTACCCGTACATCGTTCGGAACGGGTGCGAAGTCGCGCCCCTCGACAGCGACAGGGCAAGGAGGCCGAGCGGGGGCTCGGTGGAGCGCGTGACGACCAGCCTGCCGCCGAGGGCGCGCGAGGCAGGATCGCGCGAGAACCTCCGTGCGAGCGCGGCGAAGGATGAGCCTCTGCGAATGGAGGAATAGAGGCGCGCGGCCGTTGCGCGCTGTGGCACGAGAATACGGCGGATCGTCCTGCTAGCCGGTAGCCGGTACTGGTCGAGATGATCGAGGTAGTAGCGCCGAACGTTTGCGGGCGAGACCGTTGGCGCAGCGGCGGCCCGCTTGCCGCGCGAGTCATCGAACGGGTGCAGGAGGGCAGACAAGGCGACCGTCACCGCAAGCAGGGCGGTAATGACAGCGATCCACCGGGCGCGATCCATCAGCTAGACGACGTGGACGACTAACTGCTTCCACCCCGAGACGGTCGGTCCCCGGGTGGGTCGTCGTCGTTCGTCGGGACGTTCGCGAGCACGCTCGCCGCGATCTCGATCGCTGACGCGTTCGGCGACCTTCATCCACCGGAACTGACGGCGGCGAGTCAGCGCACCATGACTGGCCGCACGACCGGGGGCGGGATCATGAATCCCTCCGCCGCCCCGTTCGGCACGATCAGTCGCCAGCGGCCGGCGCGCGGGAAGCTGACGACACCCTGCCAGCGGTTCGCAGCCTTGCGCACTAGTCGAATCGCGAAGCCGTCGTGCGGGATCTTCGCCTTCGCCAAATTCGAATCGCCGGTGACGACTCCGACGACGTCGTACCAGGACTTGCCCGGGGCGACCGCGATCAGCTTCAGCTCGTAGTCAAGGTCTCGCTCCGAGCGAACGACCGCCGTAACGCGCTGCCGCACCGCGGGCGTGCTATCGCTCACCGCCAGCGAGAGCTTGAACTTCGCGCTCACGTCAGGGGCCGCGGCCGATCGAGGCGAGGCGGCGAACGCGAGCGCGAAAGCAGCGGCGAACAATGCGGTCGCCGCAGTGACGATTGACGCACGCCGGCTTCTGGTCATCAGCCTCGGTCATTGTAGTCCACGCACAGTTCAATGCCGCTCGCGCTCGCGCTCCGAGCCGAGCTGGTAGGTGGCGGCCGGGTCGACGGCCTCCGAGACGACGACATCTCCGTAGTGCAGGCGCACCATGACGCCCTCGATCTCCCGTCCGTCGTCGGTCAGATCGGCCCGGTCGTGAGCGAGCTCGACAAGCGTCAGCACTCGGCCGGCGAAGCTCGGGCCGCAGGCCGTGACACCACCGACCTGCAGCTCCCTTCGGCTGGAACCCTAAGTTACCCCGGAGTGTCGCTCTCGAGCGGTTTGGTGAAAAGCGTTCTGCCGTCCGCGCTCAGCGCGACAATCCCCTTCGCGGGAACCTCAGGCAGTGAGCTTGAAACGTACAGGTTGTTGACAACGCGCACCGCCGCACTTACCTCTCCATTTTCCGCCAAGACGCCAACGGAGGCAACGCCGTCGGCGGCGACGCCCTCAAGTCGCTGGACGTAGACGGCAGAGCTGCCGAGTCGTCCTCTGAGAGGCGAGAAGTCGGCGATGGGACGAACATCGGACGGGAAGACGTCAGCTCCGGCGCGCTGGCAGCCCAAGAACGCAAAGGATGGCTGCTGCCCGCCCGCAGGACCCGTTGCGAAGCAAAGACCATGCCTGGTACCGCGCGAGACATAAAAGGCCACCCCAGCGCGGTCGCCCAAGTGCCTGATCCCAGGCGCGAATCCCACCTCCTGAAGGGCGGCAACCTGATCGAGTGCGAGCGCGGCTTGCGGTACGACGACTCCCGAGTTGCCGAAGCCGAAGAGGCCAGCCGCCCTGGCAACAGCGAGACTGGGAACGGCCACGGCGAGAGCGACCGCCACGAGGATCAACTTCCCGGTCCGCCAGCCACGCGGCGCAGGTGCTGGAGGTCGCTGTGTGTTCATGATTTGCTTCAAGAGGGCCTCGGCGGTTGGCCGATCAAACTCGGTCTTTCCGTCCAACGGGTCTGCGGCGGTCAACCGCCGCATCGAGATTGTGCTCACGTGGTCTCCTTCAGTCTGGGAGTAGATGCAGTTTTTCGTCGAACGACCTCTGAATCGCCGCTTTCCGCGAGAGCGATAGCGAGGCGCCGTCTCGCGCGGTGGAGGCGCACCCGCGCAGACGCTGCTGAGCAGCCGAGGGTCACCGCAGCCTCGGCGGGCGTGACGCCGTCCCAAGCGATCAAAATCAGGAGCTCACGATCGAGAGCGGAAAGAGTCGCGAGGGCGGCGATGAGCTCGCGCGGCTCCGTCGCCTCGTGCTCCAACCGCTCCGAAGGCTCCGCGGCCAGCCGTTCGACGAGTGCGTCGTGGCGTCTTGTTGCGCGCCGTCCATTAGCGAGCGACCTTCGCGCGACCGCGAGGAGCCACGCCAACTCATCCCGTGGGATGTTGTCGAGCCGGCGCCACGCAACAAGGAAGGTTTCCGATACGACGTCCTGCGCCCCTTCTGGAGTCGTCCGCCGCCGTGCATAGGCGAGCACCCGGCCGTAGTGCTTACAGAAGAGCGCCTCGAACCGTTCGCCGTCCGTTGAAACATCCATCTGCTGAATGCATGTCCGGTTCGCGCGAAACATTACAGGGCTCGCATTCTCAATAGCCCGGAGGTGTGCGTTGAAGCGACGCCTCCGACCCCCCATGCCGCCGGCAAATGAGCGTCATGCTCGTTGTCATCGAAACATGAACCGCGCCCGCGCGCACTTCGCATAATCGAAGCGGAAGCCACGACAGCACTACTCGTGACCGCAAGTCAATGAGTTCCTCGCCGGGACTCTCGAAGAACTCAAGCGCTGCCCTCCTAAATCGTCCCGTGCTTCCTTTCGAGCGGTGGCGCCCAGCGGGATGGATCAGTCTTCGAGTAGCCGGCGCCGGTGCTCTTGAGCGAGATAAAACAGCCGCGCCGACGCGGAGAATCGACAGTGATGAGCGATGCCCGGATTCTCGACGAAACAATGCCCCTCGGTCACACGAGCGGATGGGATCAAGGACTGCGGCTGATCGTCAGCCCGCGCCACGCCACCCCTAAGCGCCGCAACCGCCACGGCAACATCAGCACCTTCCTCATCCAAACCCCCTCCGTCTTGACCGGGGATGTGGCATAGCGCCGTTTTAGCTTAGTGCGGCTTTAGCTGCCCTCGTAGGTCAGAAGACGAATCCAGGCGAAAACAGCGACCGCGGCGAGTATGAGGTTGAGCGCGAGCAATGAGGTGGCTCGCCGCCGCGAAGCAATCGCCGCCCCTGCGAGAGCAAGGACGCCTACAACGGGAAAGACGACAAGGAACGGCTCGGCCGTTCCCTCGTTGCCCTCCAGATGAAGACTCAGCGGCAGCGCCGGGATGCCCACAGCCGCAACGAGCAACGTTGCGAGAGGCGCTTGACGAAACTTCGCGTTCATCGTTTGAGTCTGACACCGAGTCCTACGATTCGTCAATCGGCCCGAGCCAGAAAGTGTGCGCGGGACTCATCGCCCCCCAGCCCGCGTATTTGTAGCGTGAGACGTCTCGCGCCGCTCGTTGCCCTCCTGCTCGTCGCCTGCGCTGCTTCGGCCGGCGCCCGCCCCGCCCGCACAGTGAGCGGCTCTGGGATGAGCCTCACGCTTGCGCGCGGGGTGGTACGGGGTCGCGGCTCCGGGGCCAGCTGCAGGCGGCCGACTTCCCGCTCTCCCGCGCCGCGCTCGGCTCGGCGCAACAGGTGCGCGAGGCAGAAGCAGCAAGGCGGTTCGCGATGGCGCTGCACAGCGAGCTCGCGGAGGCAGAGGGGTGGCGGCGCGTTCGCCTCGGAGACATTACGAAGCTCGACATCGATCGAGTTCCGGTTGTCCCGGATGCCGAGTACGCGATCGCTGGGGTGACGATCGCGGGTCGTGGGCTGTTCTGGAGGGAGGTCATCAGCGGCACATCGACGACGTACCCCGCACTTCACCGGCTTCGAACGAACCAGCTCGTGTACCGAAAACTCACGGCATGGGAGGGTCCGATTACCGTCGTGCCCGCCACATTCGATGGCGCCTTCGTCTCGCCTGAGTTCCCGACGTTCACGCTTGACGACTCTCGTCTCCTGCCGAATTTCATGCGCCTTGTCTGCCAGTCGCCGAGCTTCCACCGAGAGATGAAAGCGCGCGCGACGGGAACCGCCGAGCGGCGGAACCATCTCAAGCCGGCCGATCTCCTTGAGATCAGCATCGAACTACCGCCTCTCGAAGAGCAGCGTCGTATTGCGAGCGCGTTCGCAACCGCGCTGGCGCTTGAGCAGGAGAGCGGTGCGGCCGCTGCGACAGCAGCGTCCGTTCAAGACGCCCTACTCTCGGGCAAGCGCCGCGTTCGGCAAACACTTGGCGCGTGAGGCTCGAAGCAATTCAACCGGTGGAATGGTGATCGGCACCGAGGCGCCCGTGCAGGAGAAGATTGTCGCTGACCTCGCTGGAGTTGGGTGGCGGCCGGTCTCCCGTGCGGAAATGACCAAGCTACGGAGCGGCCGTATGGGTGAGCCACTCGTCGAACCGCTCCTGGTCGATGGCCTGCGTCGATCAAACGAAGCGCTGACCGAACAGGAAGCGTTGCAGGTCGTAGATCACCTGCGCCGCGCAACGGACTCGGAGACCTTCCTCGCAGCCGTGCGAGACGGCGTCGATATCACCTTCACGGCCGAGGATGCAACACGGCACATCTCGATCGTCGACTGGTTCGAACCGAAGAACAACATCTACGTCGTCACGACCGAGTTCGAGTTAAAGGCCGGCACGATGCGTGAGCCGAGGCTCGACGTGGTCGGGCTCGTCAACGGTATCCCGCTCGCGGTCGTCGAGACGAAGGCGTGGACGCACGACTGGACAGAGGCCGTCCGCGACCTCAGGAACTACTGGGTCGACGCGCCTGGGCTCGAGAAGTACGTCGCTGTCTGCATCGCGACGAATGGCTGGCGCTTCCGAGTCGCACCGAGCGCTGCGAAGAGAAGCCGCGAGTACGCCGAGTGGAAGGATCCCTGGCCGCACGCGATGCCGCCCGAGAGCGAGCATGGCGAACTCGAAATCGGTCTGCTGAGCTTTCTCGACCCCCATATCCTGGTCGACCTAGCGGCCAACTTCGTCGCTTTTGAGACGCGCGAGGGCATCACAACCAAGAAGCTCGCGCGCTACCAGCAGTTCAGGGGCGCGAACAAGGTCGTGCGCCGCGTGCTCGAGGGCAAATACGACCGTGGCCTCATCTGGCACACGCAGGGCTCCGGCAAGAGTCTGACCATGCTGTTCGCCGCGAGGAAGCTGAAGCGGATCGGCCTCGGCAATCCGACGATCTTCATCGTAATCGACCGCGTCGACCTGGACGATCAGATCAACGAGACGTTCACTGCAGCGTCTTTCGAGGGCGTCGAACGCGCGTTCACGCGTGCGAAGCTTCGCCAGCTGCTCGAGCAGGACACGCGCGGCGTGATCATCACGACCGTCCAGAAGTTCGATGAAACGATGTCGCAGCTGGTCGGCCGAGAGAACGTGATCGCGCTCGTCGACGAGGCGCACCGCAGCCAGGAAGGTTTGTATGGGATCCGGATGCGCGACGCGCTACCCACGGCGAAGCTGTTCGCCTTCACGGGCACGCCGGTCGAGTCCAACGACCGCTCTACGCGTCGCGCCTTCTCGCCCGAGATCGATGGCAAGTACGAGAACTACCTCGACATCTACACGCCCAAGCAGGCGGTCGAGGACAAGGCAACAGTCGAGGTGCGGTACGAGCCGCGGCTCGCAGAGGTCGCGCAGCTTACGGGCAAGGAGCTCGACAAGTCGTTCGAGGCGCTCGCCGACGACCTTGCCGACGAGGAGAAGGAGAAGCTGAAGGCCGACGCCGTGCGCCTGGGCGTGGTGGCGAAGGCGCCTCACCGAGTGAAGGCTGTCGCGCAGGACGTAGTCAAGTACGTGCGCGAGCGCACGGAGCCACAAGGCTTCAAGGCCCAACTCGTCGCGGTCGACCGGCCGGCTTGCGCCCTCTACGCCGAGGCGTTGCTCGACGCCGGGATGAAGTCGGAGGAAATCGCGGTCATCTTCACGCCGAACGAGAAGAAGGACGACCTCCAGCTTCGCCGCTGGTATGCCTCCGAACAGATGCGGCGGGTTGGCTCAGCCGCCAAGAGCGAGACGAGTGAGGTCGATGAGGAATCAGAGCTTGCCCCCGCGGAGGCGATCGCGCGGAGGGAGCTGATCTCTCACTTCAAAGGGCCCGAGCATCCACTCAAGATCCTGATCGTCACCGACATGCTCCTGACTGGCTTCGACGCCCCGATCGAGCAGGTGATGTTCCTCGACAAGCCCCTCCGCGGCGCCAAGCTGCTGCAAGCAATCATGCGGACCAATCGCCCCTACCCGGAGAAGAACAAGGACCGCGGCATCATCGTCGATTACTGGGGCGTGTTCGAGCGGCTGCAAGAGGCGTTCGCCGAGTTCGACCCTGACGAGGTCGAGCTGGCGGTTCTCGACCTGCAGGCGCTGCGTGAAAATTTCCCCGTCCTGCTTGCCGAGACTCTCGCGCTCGTCGCTGGCCTCCCAAAGGCCACGGGTGAGTACGAACAGATGATGTGGCTCCTGCGCCGCTTCAGCGACGATCCCCGGTCCGCAGACTTGTTCGAGGAACGCTTTCAGGCCGTGCAGTCAGCCTACGAGTCACTGGCCCCGGAGGCCGTGTTGGCCCCCTATCTCGACGACTATCGGACGCTTGTCCGCCTGCGCGCGCTCTACCACCATGGCGCCCGTCTCGGCGAAGCCGACAGCAACTTCGACATCGTCGATTACCGGCCGCACACGCACGCTCTGGTTCGCGACGCGGTCTCCAAGGTCAAGCTCCGCGATGATCTACCCGTTTACCGCATCGACGGCAGCTATGTCGAGCGGATCAAAGACGCGCCCGGCACCCCGGACGAGAAGGCTGCGGAGGTAGAGGCCGCCATCGAGTTCGAGGCGCGCGAGCGCGGAGAGGACGACCCGATCGGCCGCACGCTCGTCGAGCGGCTCGAGCGCCTGCGCCAGAAAAAGGCGGAGGCAGACGCGGAGATGCTGAGCCTCCTCGACGAGTATCTCGAGCTCGCCGCCGAGTGGGCCGCGGAGAAGGAAGCGCACGCGGCGCTCGGCCTCTCGGAGCGCGCGCAGGGCTTCCTCAGCCTTACCAAGACCAACGCACCGGAACTCGCCCAGGAGCGCGCGGTCGAAGTGGCTCGCCAGCTCGACGAGATCGTCCAGACCAACGCGACTTTCGCCGAGTGGGCCGAGCGCGACGATGTCGTGCGCGACATCCGTCTGGGCGTGATCCGCCTCCTTGCCGGCGCCGAGGACACTCGGCAGCTGGTCAAGGCGCAAACGGGCTATGTCGACGAGGTGCTCACCGTCGCCACCGCCCGGGAGGCTGTTGAGGCTTGACGAAGTCGGCACACTTCCCCTCCGCGGCGGGCGCTACGGTCGATTGGCGATGAGCCGGCAGGCACTCCACGAACGTGCGTCTCGTCCTTTTACCCTTGACGGCGAGACGCTCGCCGTCCGCGTGCGCGAGTCGCGGCGCGCCCGTATGACAAGGGTGATCGTTGGACCTCGACGACCGCTCGAGATCATCGTCCCACGCAGCTCCTCCGACGCCGACGTCGATGCTTTTCTCGAGTCGAAGCGCGGCTGGATCGAGACCAAGGTCGTCTCAGCACGCGAGATTGCCGCGCGGCCTCCTCACCTTGGCCTCGAGCATCCGGGAGCGGTCCCCGTTGCCGGGGGGCGCGTTCCGGTCGAGCGACTGAACGGCCGGCGCGCGGTTGCAGAACTCCGCGACGGGCGGCTGCTTGTCCGCGGGCCCCAAGCCAGCTCGACTGAGGCGATAGAACGCTGGTACCGGCGTGAGGCACGCAAGCGCATGCTCGAAGCCGTCATGCGCGAGGCGAACCGCCTCGGCCTGCAGTACAACTCGATGGGGATCCGCGATCAGCGCACGCGGTGGGGCTCCTGCTCCCCACGCGGGAACCTCTCCTTCTCATGGCGCCTCCTCCTTGCCCCTTGCGAGGTCCTCGAGTACGTCGTTGTCCACGAGCTCCTGCACCTCCGCGAGCCGAACCACACGAAGGCGTTTTGGCGCCTCGTCGAGGCCGCGCGGCCGGGCTGGCAGGAGCAAGCGCGCTGGCTACGCGAGCACGGTCAAGAGCTCCACGAATACCGCCCCGAGACCGCTCTCGTCGGCAACGGTCTGCCTAGCGTCGCACCTCTATCGATCAGCGGATAGACCGCAGCCCGAGTCGGTCAAAGGACATGCTCCCTCCGCTTTAACCGCTGACGGACCGCCGTCATCGCCTGATTCTTGGCACACGGCGTAGCATGCAAACTACTCGTGCAGGCGTCGAGGGGTCGTCCAATCTAGCTGGCCTTTCACGGCGCGACCAGCGGGAAAACGTCTTCCTTGCGAGCCCACTCGCAGTGGCAGCTTGGGTCGGCGATGGCCTCTCTCGTCTCGCTGACCACAACGATGACCGTGACGGTCGTTGCGTCCCGGAGCGGCGGATGCCGAAGTTCGCGCAAGTCAACAAGGAAGCCCGGGATCATCAAGAGGATGGTGAGGGCCGTCAGTACGACCCCGGCAATGGCTAAGACCAGCATCGCCGGGCTTCTCGAAGCGGAGAGCGATTCCCGACCAGCCGTAACGATTCGGCCGTAGCGCCGGCAGCAGCCCCAGCGGGTGCGTGAACCCCCTTCATCGACTCGGTTTATCGGCGGTCGGATGCTCGAACTGGCCGGGTTTCGGTTACTTTCTACGCCGTGGCTCGAAAGTCGTATCCGTGGGCGATCCGGATCAAGCAGTGGGAGCGGGACAACGGGCGGTCGCACCCGCTGATTCCGCGTCTCTCGGGCCGGGGCCGAGAAGGTCTCGACTACGCGGAGGATCTTGCCGGCGCTGCTCTCGCACGAAGCTACGCCGCGATCGGACGGGAACACCCCGATTACGACAACGCGACGATTCAGGAGGTCGGAGACGGCGACTACGTCCGGGTGTTCGCGACGACGGTTCGGAGTCGCATCGGGCAGGCGCGGTTCGAGTTGTTCGGGCGTCGAAGCGACCGAGGAATCCGAAGGCTTCTTGCCCGAGTCGAGCACGCGGCGTCTCGAAAATGCGCGGCCGACCGTTGCGCGAGACCGCTCCCAATCGGTGCAACGAATCGTCGGATGTACTGCAACTGGCATGCCCAACCGTGGGCCAAGGCAGCGCGGCACCGGGTGAAGCGGGGGTCAGGCGAGGTTCTGGCGGACACCTAAGGGGTGCGCCACGTCGCAGAGACGCACGCTCCACGCCAGTTGAGCCACGACCTCGCCGATCACGCAGCCGAGTGATTCCCGCGGGGACGTCCCGTTTCTCGCCTGACCAACAGCGATGCGTTCAACGCATTGCGGCGGCGGCGCGACCGTGGCCGGCGCCGGGCACCATGCTCCGCGACATGGCGCGCAAAGAAGAGTGGGAAGCTCGCCGCGCGAAGGTTTGATCTCAAGCGACGAGGTCCGCGCTTCGTGCAAGCGATGTCGAACTCCGGGCTCAGCAGGCTGGGCCGTTCGGTGCCCGAGTCGACTCGTAGACTCACGCGGATGTCCTCACAGGCGCTTGTGAGATGGTCCACGCACAGCCACGCACAACTCGACGAGCTCGTCGATGCCCACGCTGCGGTCGGAGGGATCGCCCCTGGCCGTCGGTACGCGACGGCGCAGCTGAACGCGTCGATTGTAGTTCAGATCGCGGCGCACTTTCAGCTCTTCTGTCGCGACCTGCACAGCGAACTGGCGCAGCTGCTCGTCGCGGCAGCTCCTGCCGCCTACCAGCCGATGCTACGGGTCGCGTTCACGAACCGACGAGGGTTGGATAGGGGTAATGCTTGGGCCCAGACGATTCAAGCCGATTTTGGCCGCTTCGATCTCGACCTCTGGACCGCAGCCCAAGTGCGTGATGTGCGAACTGCGGTGCGCCGGACACGACTTCAGCAGCTCAACACGTGGCGGAACGCGATCGGTCATCAGGACTTCGTCTTCAGCCCTCAAGAGCAGACGCTGCTCGCAAATACGGTCGTGACGCTGCCCTGGGCGCGCCGCTGGCGTTGCTCCTGCAACGCTCTGGCAACGACGTTCGACCGTGTCGCGGCCGAGCACGTCGTCTCGATCACGGGCATCTCGCCTTGGTAACGCTAAGCTCAGCTTATGACCGTAACGAAGGTTCCATCAATCGGCACCACCGTAGGCGTGCGGTACGGCGGGAGCATCGTCAGGGCGGTCCTCATCGAAGACCGTGGCGTCCTGGGTAGCGACCACATCGTGCGCGTGCATGTCGGGGACTGGGACGATCCCGAGGCGCCGGAGTTCGAGGTCTCGGTCGGTGAGCTTGTCCCGGAGCCCGCGGCGGCCTAGCTTCGCGCTGCACGCGGCTGTCTGATGTGCGCGCATCCGGGAAGCATGTTCGACGGGCTCGGCCGCCAGAGGAACCTAATCGTGTCCGGCAACTTCAGGCTTGTCGCTGGCCTGCCCTTGGGTGTTAGTGGCGTCTCTCTGATGATGACGACCTCCGGCTCGTCTCTCTTTGCCATCGCTCTGACTCCGCGCGAGCGCCCATAGCCGCGCGCGGTAGCGCACCGCCGCCCCTTGCTCGAGGCGGTAGTGAACCTCACGAAGCTGACGGTCGTTGCTGTAGAGGGCGACGCTAACCAGCCCGCCCAGATGCTCAAGGACGCCGCGGTGCGCCTTCGCTTCAAGCACGTCGGCGATCTCGCCCAAATAGTTGGGCGCGTCCGAAGGCGGCTCGGCCGGCGTCTCGAGAACGACCTCGAGTGCGAGCGGCTCGGTCGGGAACAACGGCCCGGCGAACTCGCCGACCGCTTCGCGCGCCGCTTGCAGCAGGACGAGCACGCGGTCGGCATACATATGCCCTGCGGCCAGTATCGACTTGGCCTCGTTCTTCGCCGGCGGGTAGCCGGCGACGGTGAAGTCGATCCCGCGCACCTGTTCCCGCCTCAAACGACACCGCGGTCAGCCGCCCGCTCGGGCTGACAGCCAGGTGGCAGCAGCCGTGGCGCACCGCCGCGCCGAAAAAGTGTCGCGGCACGACGCCCGGCGTGGCGTCCCGCTTGTCGAAGAGTTCGCGGTCGTTCAGGAATGTGAGCGTCGTCGCGCTGCGCCAAGCGAACGTCTGGTGCGATGTCGACGGCACCTTCTCGTTGATCGTCATCGTCCATTTCCGGCCGTCTGCAGCGAGCGTCTGAATGTGCCAGCTCGGACGTCTTTCGGACGATCCGTACACGAAGGCCAGGTTGGTCCCGCGTGGCGACCAGAGCGGACATTCCGAGAGAGGAAACAACCCCGTAACGAGTCGCTCCGGCCGGGAGGGCGTCGCGGCGTGGACTCTCCAGAGCGTGCCGTATGTCGTCGGCACACCGAGCTCATCCGGATATCGCCCGTATCGTCCCGTAATGAAAACCGCTTGGCTTGCGTCAGCCGACCATGCCACGCAGACCGCTCCCGTTGAATGCGGGATTCGGAATGACTCTCCTCCGGCCAGCAGGTGCAGCGGTTGACGAGCCTGCTTCGCGCGAGAGCCGGCCGGTAGCGCCAGGAGCGGTCTAGGGATACCGCCGATCGCGACGGGCGTCCAGGCGGACGAAACCAGCGAGCTCACGCCCGCTTCCGTGACCGCGAACAGGCCGGAGGCCGAAGGCGCGCCGGGCGATCGTTGTGTCACCAGCAGTGAGTAACGCATCCCCGAAGCGCCTTGTCGAAGCGCCACTGCAAGACCGACGCCAAGGAAGCAGACGACGAGGGTGCAGGCGAGTCCCCATGCTGCGCTTCGCAACTTGCTTCGTCGGCGCAATCGGTGAATCAGGGTCACTTGCGCAACACCGGCCGCCGTACCGCAGCCTCACCAAGCCGCAAACGTGGGGCTCCGAGACGGCGGCAGCTGCAGAAGCGTCCTGGCCGCCTGCTTCGCGCCCGGACGCCAGACGACGAGCGCATCGTGACTGCGGATGCTCGTCAGGATGACGAGCCGACCATCGGGCGGCCAGGTCAAGGACGTCCGCTTCAGCTCGGCTGCGATCGGAAAGCCCGGCACGTGCGTGAACGCTCTCGTCGCCACGTCCAGCAGCCAGACGTCGATGTGCTGGTCGACCGGGCCGTTGTCGAACCAGACCGCGATCCGGCCATGCTTCGGCGAAGGCGCAGCGGCCTGCGTGAAGCTGTAGCGGCTCGGCCAGCGAAGCGGACTCCCCGCCCGGCTGCGCAGATCCTGCAGGACGAGCTTGCGCTTCGCGGGAGCGCGCAGCGCGGACTTTCCGGAAACGGCGAGCATCCCCGAGGCGCGCAGCACCAGCAGTCCCTTGACGGGACCACCAGCGCTCGGATGTTGTGTGCCGCGGGTGGCCGCGCTCGAGCTGCCGGTCAGCGAGAGTAAGAGCGATGGCTACGGAGGCGCGTTCGAGCTCGGCGATGACCCCGCCTAAACAAAGCCGAGCGCTGCGCCGTCGTTTGACAGGAATGGCCAATGACCGCCTCGTCGACGACATCGAGATGCTCTACCGCTCGGACTACCGCCGCTTCCTGCGCGTCGCAATCGCGATCCTCGCAGACGAGCAGCTCGCCCACGACGCCGTCCAAGAAAGAGGGATTCGCACGGGCGCTCAAGGAGCGGCGCAGCTACCGGGCCGAAGGGCCATTCGAAGGCTGGCTGTGGCGAGTGGTCGTCCACGCCGCCCTTGATGCTCGTCGGAATCGGCATCCCCGCGACACCCCGAGCGAGCTTGTCGGCGATCCTGCGGCGACAAACGGCCACGCGAGCGACGAGAACGGTGTCCGGCGCTGGATCGCTGCCCTCCCGGACCGGCAGAGGCTCGCGGTCTACTTGCGCTACTACGCCGACCTCGATTACCGCGGGATCGCTCGCGTCCTCGAGATCGAAGTCGGGACGGTCTCGGCGACGCTCGCCCCGACGACCCACTTCAGGAGGATGTCGCCGATGCCGCGTCGGTGCAACGCACGTCGCCGGCCGGGGACTAGGCTCGAACGTCGGGGACTTCGGCGGGTGGAAAACGGCAGAACGGCTCCCAGGCGCTCACCTTGCCGCAAGCCGCGATGCGCATGGGCCGATGCTCGCCGTTCAGCGCCGGATCGAGGCGCGGATCGGGCAGTTGCTCGGGGAGCCAAGGCACGGAGTTTCGGGTCATGACCCGAAACTAATCCCACACGACAGCCGCGCCGACTTCCGCCTCCTCGGGCCGATGCTCGCCGTTCAGCGCCGGGGCTCGAGGCGCGGATCGGGCAGTTGCTCGCCTCGAAGAGCGTTACCGGCAGTTCTAGACGCCTCGCCAGGCCCTTCAAGTCAAGGTTGCTATGAGCATGCGATGACGGTCTGGGTCGGATCCCATCCGTTCGGCTTCGGGCACTGGTTTACAAACATCCAGTACGGGGGCGGCACCGCAGGCTTCGTCTGACATTCCCATGAAGACCGCAGTGATCGTCCCCCGGCGACAGTCGACCGTTCCCCTTCGCGGTTGCAACGGGATGTCGGATGCCGATCTCGTGTCGCCCTGGTCGCTTGCGTCGCTACGAAAACGACGGCAAGGACGGTGAGCCCGATCAGGGAGCCTGTGATGGACGAAGGTCCTGATCATCGAACCAGCTATCCGGAAATGGTGGACACGCGTAGCCTCCGGCACGGGGGTCGTTTGCGATCGAGAAGAGACCCACATCCGCCCGTCGCATACTCCAGTTACCAAGGAGCCGCGGGCGGGTTAGCGACGACTTCTCGATTTACGCCAAGTGCGGTGCCGTCGTTTCATCGTGACCGAGCTGCTTGCCAGACGACGAATGCGTCGCTCCCACTGTTACGGGCGGGAAGCCGGACGGATCGGACCCTGAGGCGTTTCTGGCCGGGCCGCCAGACGGCGACGGCGTCGCGCCGGTCAGTCTTCGCGAGCATTACCAGCCGGCCATCGCTCGTCCACGACATGCTCGTGAACTTGAGTGAGACGGCGGCGGGCATATCCGGCAGGTGGCGGAATCGGCGCACGGGAGGGTCGAGCAGCCATACGTCGGTGACTTGTGTTCCAGTGAGCTGGTACGCGGGATCCGAAAAGGAGAGAGCGACGAGCTGTCCGTTCGGGTGAACAGCTGCCTCATCCGTGCCACCCTGGCCGCCGATCTGGCTTGGATAGGGCAACGGCCAGCGGTCGCCGGTACGTAGATCCGTCACCGTGAGCGGCCCTTTTGATCCCTCGGTTGTGACCGCGAAGCCGCGGACAATCGCCCAAAGCCGGGTTGCGTCGAGCAAGGTGCCTCCGGTGCTCGGATCGAGGACGGAAGTTCCGTCAATGAGGAGGGCACCGGTGCCCGCATCGACGAGCCGCGTGGAGCACGGCACCGCACGCGGACTCTGCCGGTCGCTCCCGTCGAGTGCGACCTCGCGCAGGGTGCAGTTCCGCGCGTCCTCGTAGGCTTTCAGCCAGACTGCCGATCCGTCGGCCGCGGGAGCGACCTCCGAGGCGGTCGCGAGTCGCGTGGCTCGTGTCGCGCCACGGCGTACGACATAGATCTCGGCGCGAGGAACCTTCGTCGCAGTGCGGCGCTCGAGCCGCACGATCGCGTCCTCGCCCACGGCGAGCACCGAAAGGAGGGGCCTGCCGCGGACGTTCAGACCGCTGATGGGCGTGATGCGTCCCGTGTCTACGTCGAGGAGAAACGGCGGAGCGTTCGCGACGAGAAGCGTCAGGCCGGTGGAACCGGTGAGCGGTACGCCACGAAGCGGCTGCGGCTGGGTGGAAGCGGCGATGATCGCCGGTGACGACCCGCCGACGATCTTTGCAGGCACGGCCGTCTCGAGGGCAAAGCTCGATGCAGCTGCGGCGGCGGCCGTCGTGAGCGTCACGAGGAGAATGACGAGACGAGCGATCACGAGATCTCGCGAAATGTTACACCGCGTCGGGGCAATGGGTTCCGGAATCCATCAGCGAGCGTTATGCAGGATTCTTCGCGTATGACGTTCCCGATGCACAGCAGACGGCCGCCGATCATGCCGTGTCAATCGAAGCGCTCGACAAGGATGGAACCGTCGTTTCGACACAAAGCCTGCGCTAGCGGCTACATCTGGTTGCGCCGAAGTCAGGATGCACCGCAACGGCCAGACAAACAATAGCACCACCGGCATCCGACGCGAGCACGCGGAAAACAGTCATCACCGCACCGCAATCCGCGTCCCAGGCATCACCACGCGGCGGTTCGCATACTGGAAGACTCGCATCCGCGCCGCACGCCGCCAGGCAGCCAAGCACCGTCGCTACCAGCAACGCACGCACGAAGACAAATCGGCGATGACGTCGTCTCGCCGAACTCGCGACTCGCGCCTGGGCTGAAGGGTCGGTGTCATCCTTAGCCCCGAGCGCGCCCCCGCCGCTGCGGCAGAACCCCGCGACGCAATCAAGCCCGCGGTGCCAATAGGTCGCGCGGGAGCCGGCGCGGAAGGAGGCCGACTCGATGTAGAGCGGCTTACCGGCTCGGTAGTCCAGCTCGGAGGTACTGGCCCTCGTAGCGGGCGGAGTGGCCGAAAACTGCCGCGGGCACGCGCTCAATTGCCGCCGCGGCAGGCCTCGGCCCGCGCAGCGACACGACCAGTGCGGGCGCCGGCTGCCGCGGAGCAGCTTGAAGCAGGTGAAAGAGAACAAGCTCGTGATCACGGTCGTCGGAGTGGCTCTCGCCGCAGGAGCAGCGCTTCTCGTTTCAGGGCGCGTAAGCGATGGTAAGCCGATTGCCTCGGGCGGTTCAGCGGCAGCGCGCGCGATCGTCGAAGACGCCGCCCGACGATTGCCCGATAGCCACATCGTCTCGGCCGACTTCACGAGCCCACGGACGGGTGAGGCTGAGCCTGGTGCTTCAGACACGCGCGGTTCCTGGCTCAAGTTCGGTGCGAGGGCCGATTCGCCGGCAGACGCAATCGTCGCCGACTGGCAAACCCAGCTCGTGCTGATCGATGCCTCGGTGCCGGCGCACCTCGACATACACGTCGTGCTTGCGGCGATCGCGACCGCTGACGATTCAGTTCCTACCGCCGTCAGCTTTCGTACCTCCTCGTTGGCGCAGGAAGTTCCGAACAACCTCGACGTAGCGTTCGTTTTCTTCGACGTAGCTGAGGTGCGCGCTCTCCTCGAAGATGACCAGTTCGGCGCGAGGAATCCGCGCGGCCATCAACTCGGCTGCTTCGAGGGGACATGTGCGCTCATGGCGGCCCGTGAGCACAAGCACCGGCTGCGTCACTTCGGCCAGATCGTTCTCCACGTCGAAGCCGCCATAGCCGGTGCGAGACATGTGGCGGTTCACGGTCGGTGAGAGACGCTGCCGTGCTGCGAGGTGCGAGCTGTAGCTGACAACCTCCGGCTGACATGGATCGCGGACGTGAAACGGCATCTGGCGTGGCATGAGCCGGACCATTTCCTCCGAGGTTTCAGCAGCCTCAAGCTGGTCCCATGCGTCGGCGATCCGCCTTCGCAGGTGGGCGGGCTCAAACCGCTCCAGCTCCTCCGTCAGGCGATAGAAGCGAAGCGAGGGCACACCATGAGACACGATCGTCTGAGCGGCGGCGCCGGGCGATCTGACCGCGTGCTCAAGGGCGACGAGCGCGCCGAACGAGTGTCCCAGGACGGCATATTGTCGAAGCCCCAGGGCCTCCGCCAGCGACGATATGTCCGCCGCCATCTGCCGCACAGTCCACGTCTCGGCGGGTGCGTCGTCTGACCGTCCTTGTGCGCGTTGGTCAACGAGGATCAGCCGAAACTCATCTCTCAGGGAAGCGAGTGGTCCGTCGAGTTGCACGTGATCACCGCCCGGCCCACCGTGAAGAGCGATCAGCGGGTAGCCGTGACCGCGCTCGACGACGTAGAGCCGCGTATCCCCGACCGAGATGTACTCACCCATTCACATACACATACAGATCCTCTTGGTTACCCAACGGGATCGACACGCCAGCATTGCGAATCATGAGAGAGAACCTGAAGCTGCGGAAACCACAGCGGCGACCTCACGTCGATCGGGACGGTCAGTCGCACCCGCCTAAAACCGCACGGGAAAGTCCGAGAACGTCAGTGATCTCGCCTGGCAAGATATGCGTGGGCGGGCCGAGCCGATCCAGCTCGTCCCGTTCGCCCGTTGTCAGGCTCGGCGGATCGACAAGCGCGAGCACAGCCGTGCTCGGGGACGGAGATCGCATAGCCGTTGCGCACGTAGGTCTTCCCCGGCCGATCAGACCAGTCGGCCGTATCCGACCACGCATGGAGCTGTGGCAGCACCCGTTCGAGCAACTACTCCTCCTATGAAGGAGCAAAAGTACAGGGACTACGCGCCGCATCGCAGCGCGCGACCCCGCACAGGCTGCCCTCGCCGGCCGGGCTCCGCTCTGTATCTCAGCTGGTTACATGCCGTACAGGGACGATCCAGCGTGACGCCGAATCAGGGCAGCGGCCGCGAACATCGCCATGAGCGCGGCGCGCCCTCAGGGCGCTCCTGCCCGCCGCTGCACCGCAAGCCAATCGGAGTCGTCGGTCAGATTTCTGAGCAGCCGCTGGCGCCCGGCCGGGACCTCGAGCTCATTACTCAACGTAGGCCAAGTGTGCCGTTGCATCGTGTCGGACCTGCGCTAGTTGCAGTTGCTTGCGGCGTGAGCGGACTCTTGGCCCTGGGCGCACGCGCCGACATCGCCGTGATCTCAGTGCAGCCGACGATCGCCCGGGCTGGTCAGTTCGTGCAAGTCCGTTCGGGCGCGTACAAGGCCCTAGCGGCCATGCCGCTCTACCTGATCGCGCAGGCACGGGCGCCAAGGCCGCACCCGTGTGGACGCCGCCGGAGGGACGGCCAGCCGTCGGGATTCTGCGAGCCGGTCTCGCTGAGCCCGCCTCACAAACCGCCCTTCTGGTTGATCGGCCGTCTCGACTTCCGTCGTCGGGCGCATTGGCTTCTCACGAGCCGAAGATGAGACGCCCTTGCTCACTATTCGCGATCGAAGGCGGATTCGCAGTACCGGCGATCAGGGAGCAGCGGATAGCCCGCGTGCCGCCTCGAGCAGCGTCTGCCGGTTCGGTGCCTCGAGGCCGATCGCGACCCCGTCGCGGTGATGCGGTGGAGCGACGACGAGACGCGATTTCGGCACGATTCGACCATGGTTTCAAAGGCGGGGCCTACGGCCGAAAAGGGCGCCATCCACCCGGATCCCTACACTGCCTCTATGGCCTGGCCTGACGCGGGAACCTCATCGCGGCCGCCGCATAACAGGGAGGCACGCCGCGAGCTCGAGCGTCGCTACCGCCGCAGTGGACCCGCCGTCATCCGTCTCGGGCGTCAATTCACCGACGAGCCGGACGTCGACGAGCTCGCCGCGGCCTACGAGCGGAGAGAGCCATGGGCGGTGACCTACTTCGGCGAGACGCTGCCCCGCGTGCTGCGGGCGGCGGCGCGAGTCCGTACGCTGCGCCGCAGGCGTGAACGAGCGACCGGTTCTCCACGGTGTCCGGAGCGAGCACGCGCGCGCATCTGTGCGCCTCGCTCCCGTCGCCGCGCTCGCCGCGCGGGCGTCCGCCGCGCCCGAGCGCCTGGCTCATTAGCCGACTCTGACCAACCCGGGCCGCCGTTAGGGCGGCCGCGAGCAGCGTCGCCGTCGAGCCGGCCGGGCAATGCTGATCGCGCATCGCCTCGAAGGCATGGGCGATTCGTCGCTGAGTCGCGCGGTGATCGTCACCGTCTCGCCGTAGTCGGCGACCAGATCAGCCCGGAAGACCAATCGCCGAGCGTCACCCACGGCGACAGCGCCTCGGCGGCGAGCTCGTGCAGGCGGCGCACGCGATGATCGAGATCTGGAATGTCGCGGTAGCTCTCTGTGGTCAAGAACGTGCGGACGCGCTCGATAAAGCGGTTCAGGTGGCCTTCGCGGCCAGGCGCCTCGACCGCTGTGTAGACGGCGATGCGCTTGCCGCGCTCCCGCGCCCGCAGGTACCCGGCTTCGGTCGCCGAGAAGCCGGTTGCGAGCAGGCGGCCGTACTGCTCGTTGACGACGCCGAGGTAGACCGTCGACATGTCGACGCCAGCGCTGCCTAGCTTCGGCGATGGCTACGTGCCGTTCGATCCGGCGGTAGGAGCCTGACCTTGCCGCCGAGCCTCGCGGGCAGTGCGCATCGCCTCTCGCCTGGCGGGCTCCACGTACAGGACCTCAACGCAATCCTGCAGAAGCTCTGCCACGTCCGCACTCTCCTCTGCGGAGAACGTGACGCCTTCGTGGATGCTCCAATTCCCGAGTAAGCGCGCTTCGTGAAGATCGCGCACCAAGTCCTCATCGACGCCAGAGCCCCGTAGGGCCTCGATACGGTGGTAGAGATCGCCACCGGCCGCGCCTTGATCCTTGACAAGCTCCTCAGCGGCAGCGCGATACAGGACGGCGGCGCCACGCAGTGCACCCGCGTGCTCGACTATCGAGGCCTCCCGGTACAGGGAGCGGACGGCCTCGGGCGCCTCGGCTGGCAGCTCTCGTGGGAGCCTCTCGGGCCATGCGAGTCGAACTTCGACGGGGTTGCGAACGAGATCATCAGCGGCGTCAAAGAACTTCCAGACGACCGCGTTCCTTCCACAATAGGTGCAGGTCCACAAGTGTTCGGTAAGCGACTTCCTTCCCTCACGCGGGAGAGCGCGCGGATCGTCGCTCCGCTGGGGCCATATCAGGCGCTGGGCCGTGAGCCGCAGCGCCGTCCGATTGTGGCAGTTCGGGCACGCGTCTGAAACCTGCTCGTCCAGGTTCGGCCAGTCCTTGAAAATTCCGACACGCTCCATCATCGGACTCAGCTTGCCGCGCGATCGGCACTGGACGCAAATCGGCACACCTCGTCGGCGCAGTCAAACGGTGCTAGTAGTCATCTGCGCCGCACGGGTTCCGCAGCGCTCTCTGGAAGCCGCGGCGGTCACGCCCGGGCTGGGGGGAAGAAGGCGCAGGGCTGCCGTTGTGGCGCGACCCCCTCAGATCCGTCCTGTTGGCGTTGCCAGTCGGCGAGATTGCGTCGATAGAGGTGTTCGGCTGTGCGTCGTTCGAGCTGGCGTCGTTGCTCACCCTTGAGGCGAGGACGGTCATCAGCTGCTTGGCTTCAGTGGATCGGGCGCGAGGCGGGCGAGGTCACGTTCTATTGTCGCGATCTCCTCACTGATTAACGGGGCCTTCCAGCAGCAGCCGCGCGGCTCACCTACCTAGGAGCGTTTCGGCGACGCGTTCAAATTTCCTCCACGGCGCCCGCGGCAATTCACGAGCCTAGTTAGTATCGTCAAAAGTGAGCGCGTTGGCCACGAAACAGAACCGGCCATATCCCCGCCGTACCTTGGAGCAGGCCCTTCGGGTCCCCCGAGTGTTGCGAGATCAAAACGGAGGGCAACCCTGGGCGACGGCTGAGGTTGCGAAGGCATTGGGGCTCGGCGCGAAAGAGCGGGAATTTCTTCTACCTCACATCCGCTTCCAAGCAGTACGGACTAACAGACGGCTCGAGCCAGACGACTGAACTTGCGTTGACGGATCTTGGTCGTCGCGCCGTATACCCCAGCTCACCGGAGGAGGAGCGCACGGCTCTTCGCGACGCCTTCCTGCACGTTCAGGCGTTCCGCCGCGTTCTTGAGCATTACGGCGGTAACAACCTTCCTGAGAAGCAGTACCGCGAGAACACACTGTTCACGCGCTTCAACCTGGACTCCAGCGTTCAGGACGAGTTCGTCGATCTCCTGAACAAGAACAGCCGCTTCGTCGGCATCGGCGAGAGGCTTGATTCGATCCCTCGTGGCTCTGTCGTGTCGACCGTGGTGAGCGAAGCTTCTGGAGCCGCTGCCGAGACGATTGCCCAACCCGCCGACTCGACTGATGAAACACCAGTCTGCTTCGTCATCATGCCGTTCATCGAGCACGATGAGGATCGGTACTCGACAGGCTTCTTCAGGGAGGTGCTGGAGAGCCTGTTCACTCCTGCGATTACCGGTGCCGGCCTCCAAGTCCGAACGGCCCAACGCCAGGGCAGCGACCTCATCCAGTCCACGATTATCAGGGAGCTCCTCAACGCCGATCTCGTCTTTGCCGACTTGACGGAGCACAACCCAAACGTGCTCTTCGAGCTGGGGATGCGGATCGCGGAGAATCGGCCCGTCGTCTTGGTTCGTGCCACAGGAACGGGTCGTATCTTCGACGTGGACCATGTCCTCCGCATTCAGGAGTACAGTCCCAATCTCTGGCCATCGACGGTCGCTCATGATCGTCCTCTTATCGAGGCTCACGTCACAGCCGCCTGGGGCAACCGGGACGCCGTCGAGACCTACCGCAACATTCTGGTCGGAACCACCCACGCGTAGTGCGACGCACCGGGGACGCTGGAATGTACTCGGGGGAAGCAGGGGGAGCCTCTGACGAGAAACGCGGCTTCCGCACGCAGGAGCGGATGCAGGCCTTTCTGTGGTGGAGCTAGCCGGGCTCGAACCGGCGACCTCCTGGGTGCGATTTAGGCGCTCACCCGTCCCTCACCGTTTCAAGTCGGGCGCAGCAGAATCCAGCGCGAGCGCAGAACGCGTCGAGCCGGATACTGGCGAACGCAGTGGCGAATGGCTACTAAAGTTCCTGGAAATACCAGCATCAAACGCGGTCTCGAAAACCGTTACGGGTCGTTAGGCTCGTCGAGAGTTCGAATCTCTCCCCCTCCGCTCTCCAGGCGGTCTGAGTGGAATCGCTCGCCCGGCCCCCTTCTGCTGCGGTCTCCCTGACCGTCCCACCCGTCCACCGAGGCCCACTGGGATCCAGAGAAGTGCACAGAGTTCGATCCCTACCGGTGAACGTTCACTTGTCGGGGCGGTGGCAAAGATCAAGCGCTGGGAGACGTTGCTCGCGGCTTCCGGGGATTCGCCTGCTCGTTCGTAACGCACAATCGATCCGCCGAATCGGGCCATGAATCGGTGAGCGTGCAGTCGGAAATGGGGACCGAGCGGGTGTCGGTGGCCGAGTGCTCCATAGCGGCGGATCTACGATGGAGACTTGGCGGTCGACATCCAGACCGAGATCGAGATCGACCGACCTCGCGGCGCGGTCGCTGCTCACGCGTCCGACCCTGACAACGCGGCGACGTGGTACGAGAACATCAAGGCCGTGGCATGGAAATCGCCGAGACCGGTCGCGGTCGGCTCCAGGATCGGCGCCACGAAGTGAGACCATTCGGCTCCGATGGCGGCGCCCCAGGCGAGCTCGACTCGCCGGAGGTTCTCGTTCCGGAGAACGGCCCGGAGGCTCAACGCCGCGTGCGTCACCCGGCTCACCGGTCGATTCAACCGCAGCGTCGTCCGTCAGGCAAGACGTGCAGGCGGCGCCCACGCTCGGCGTCGTGAATTTGATGTCCCGGAGGCCCGACGCGGCTCCGGCAAAGGTCGTCGCTCCAGACCTTCGCCGCGTTCGCCCCCGACATCGTTCTCATGGACCCCGCAACAACCTCAGGCACTCATCCCGAACCTGGGCCGGTACGATAATCAGGGGCGGCCGTGAGGGTCAAGATGGGTGCAGGAATGGTGGACGACAGGACGACATCGCGCCGACGCACGCCGCCCGCGGCCCCGAACCACGGCCCCGAACCGTAGGTGCGTCACGCGATCCTCGGCGCGGGCGGAATCGGTGGCCTTCTCGGCGCAGTATTGGCCCAGGCCAACGCAGACGTCGTCCTGCTCATGCGGCCGGACACGCTCGCGGGCTACGGGGGCCGACTCGCCGTCGAGAGCGTCGTCCTGGGCGACTTCGAGGTGGAGGTCCCGGCCGCTTCTGGGCTCGACCGCGAGATCGACGCGCTCTGGGTAACGACGAAGGCGAAACAGCTCGAGTCGGCGCTCGCGCTCGCACCGCCGGAGCGGGTGGGGGGCGCGACCGTGATTCCACTCCTGAATGGGATCGATCACCTCGCGCTGCTCCAAGCCCGCTACCGGAAAGTGGTAGCAGGAGCAATTCGAGTCGAATCGGAGCGGCTCCCCTCGGCGCGGATACGCCAGAGCTCGCCCTTCCTGCGCGTCGAACTTGCTGGCGGCGAGTCGCTCGCTGCGGAGCTGCAGTCCGCCGGGATCGACTGTCGGGTCAGGGACGACGGTAATTCGCTGCTGTGGGACAAGCTCGCCTTTCTCGCCCCGGTTGCGCTGGCGACGACTGCGCTGGATGCCCCGCTTGGCGCCGTCCGTAACGACGAGCGCTACCGGCGCTGTCAGGACGAGGTGCTCGCCGTGGCCCGCGCCGAGGGCGCGCGCGTCGACGAGACGGCGCTGCGCGAGCTCCGGGTCGCGGCGCCCGACGGAATGCAGAGCTCAATGCAGAAGGACGTCGCTGCCGGGCGCCCACCAGAACTCGACGCAATCGCGGGACCGATCCTCCGCAGAGGCCGGCGCCACGGGATCCCCGTCCCCGCCACCGACGAGCTCGCCCGCCTCATCGACGCGCGGGCGAGCTGGCGGTCGGCCCCGGCAGAGGCTTGAGTCGCCTCGATACGCGCGACCAGGCTTGCTTGATGACTATGGGGCTGCCGGAGCAGGTGCAGCCGCGTGGGCAACGCCGATCATCGAGTCGCGCGTGACCAGTGCGGCCAGCTCCTCCTCGCTCATCGTCTCGCTACCAGCGGGGCGGAGCGGGATCACGAGATAGCGGATGTCCGCGGTCGAGTCGAGCACGCGCAGCTCGACGTCGTCGTCGAGCGCGACCCCGAACTCGGCGAGCACTCCGCGCGGGTCGGAGACGGCTCGCGAGCGGTAGGGAAGGCTCTTGTACCAGTCCGGCGGCGGACCGAGCAGCGCCCTCGGATAGCAAGAGCAGAGCGTGCAGACGACCATGTGGTGTGCGGCGTGCGTGTTCTCGACGGCGACGACGACCGGCGAGGGCCCAGGGTCGAGACCGAGCTCGAGCGCAGCCGCGCGAGCGTCAGTCAGTAGGCGCTCCTTGAACTCCGGATCGACCCAGGCGCGCGCGACGATCCGCGCGCCGTCGGCAGGCGAGCGGGAAACGAGCCAGTCGATCCCCTGGCGCACGTCCTCGCGGCGGACGACGCCTTTCTCGACCAGCAGCTTCTCGAGCGCCCGCACTCGCGCGGCGGTCGCGGGCTCGTCGCCGTTCGCAATCGGCGTATGCGGGTGATCGTGATCGTGGTCGTGGTCGCTCATTCCGCTTCCTCCAGCCAGTGCTCGAAGATGTCCACGTAGATCCGGTCGCCGGCTCGGCCGCGATAGTCGGGCCAGACGTCGCAATGTGCGAAACCGACGAGGTAGAGCGGCTGCTCCGGAAGCCCATCCTTGCCGTAAGCGCGCGTCTCCGGATTCGTGAACGAGGCGTGTGCGCGCTGGACGCTGCCAATCTTGCCCTTCACATAGGCGGGTGTACGGTGATGACCCTCGTGCGGCCGGGACGCGACGCGCACCCGCTGGCCCGCGCAATACCTCACCCGCCGAGCCTCGCGTCGAGCTCGCCAAGAGCGAGCACACCCTTATCGGTCAGAACCGTCTCGACGGAGTAGAGCCAGCGCTCGTAGTACGACGCCCGCTCGTACTCGTCTGGCGGCATGCTCTCGATCCCGCGCCGCAACTCATCGACGTTCATCAAGCCGCGCCGCCCGAGGACGCCGACAAGCGCGTCCGTCAGCAACTCCCAATCCGCGAGCTGATGCTCGCTCCGATCGATCGGCACGTCGGTCGGTCGGCCGCCGCGATCGTGCACGCCATGCTCCACGCGCTGATCGTAGCGCCCGCGGCGCCAGGCCATGGGTCGGCGCTGGTGCTCCGGGCTGTGGCGCGGCGATGCCGTCTGGTTCGCGCGAACGTGGTGCGAACATCAGCCGAACCACACCGGTGCTCTTGCGGGTCAGGCCCGGAGTCAGATTCTCGGTTTGCGCGCTTCCGCGCCTGATCGCGGCCACGTAGCGGCCGCTCGTATTCCTTCATTGATCGGACAGCGCCTCGCGCGAAGCCGTTGCGCGACTGGATCGAGATCGTCAACCTGGACGGCTCGCTTAACCACGATGCCGGTCTTACGCGTCCAGTCTGGACGTGCGCGCAGCGGCTGAGGAGGTACCCGAGCACAGCCGACGGGACCACTACACCTACGCCCAGAGCCAGCCGATCCCCACGGCTGGTGCTCACATGGCGGGCCTTTCGATAGGTTCCCGCGGGTGGGCGCCGACGACGGCTACTTCGATGAGCGCGTGGCCGCGAGGTACGACGAATCTGCTGCGGAGATGTTCGACCGCGCGGTCCTCGACCCAGTCGTTGACCTCCTCGTCGAGCTCGCCGGGAGCGGACGCGCGCTCGAGCTCGGGATAGGGACGGGCCGGATCGCACTGCCGCTCGCGCAGCGGGGCGTGCCGGTGCACGGGATCGAGTTGTCGAAGGCGATGGTTGCGAGGCTGCGCGCGAAGCCAGGCGGCGAACGCATCGGCGTGACGATCGGCGACTTCGCGACGACGACCGTGGACGGGACGTTCTCCGTCGCGTACCTGGTCTTCAACACGATCTTGAACCTCACGACGCAGGCGGCGCAGGTCGCGTGCTTCCGCAACGTCGCGGCGCACCTCGAGCCCGGCGGCTGCTTCGTGATCGAAGTAGGCGTCCCCGGGCTCCAGCGGCTCCCGCCCGGCGAGACCATCCGCGCCTTCCACGTGAGCGAGACCAGATGGGGGCTCGACGAGTACGACGTCGCGCGACAAGGCCTCACGTCCCATCACTTCGAGATCGTCGACGGAAGGGTCGAGCGCCTCTCGGTTCCCTTCCGGTACGCGTGGCCCTCGGAGCTCGACCTGATGGCACAGCTTGCCGGAATGACGCTACGCGAGCGCTGGTGCGGGTGGAAGCAGGAGCCGTTCACGAGCAACAGCCGCGAGCACGTCTCCGTCTGGGAGAAGCCGGCCGGTACGCCTTGAAGAGCAACTCCTCGTCCAGCCAGTCCTCACGCGCTGCAAAGAACCCATTGGTGTCACTGCCGAACGCGGCGACACACATCTCCGGACGGCGCTACCGTCACACGTCGCTTCGGCGAACCTCCGAAGGATGGAGCGGACCGCATCGACGGGCCGGAACTCGTTCTCAAGCTGGAGCCGCCGAGGGAGAAGGGCGTCGTCGAAGTCGTGCACCGATGATTTCCGGCTTCGGTCGGAGTCTCACCTCTCGGAACCGAAGGAGGTTCGGAGCGCGTCAAGGACAGACATCTACAAGGAGGTCGAGATGAGCGCAGTCGAAACGACCGTCGGGAAGTTCGTCTGGCACGAGCAGGTCTCCTCCAACCCGAAGCAGGCGCAGGACTTCTACGCGCAGCTGTTCGGATGGGGGACCGAAGTCTTCAAGCCCGGCGAGGCCGACTACACCATGATCTCATCAGGCGGACAGAACCACGGCGGCTTCAGCAAAGCAATGGAAGGAGCGCCGCCGCCGCACTGGCTCAGTCACGTCCGGGTCGAGAACCTGGAGGAGACGATCGAGAAGGCGAAGAACGCAGGCGGCAAGCTCGCAGCCGGCCCATTCGAGCTGAGCGAGGTCGGACGCATCGCGATCATCGCCGACCCCCAGGGCGCCTACGTCAGCGCCTACCAGCCCGAGAGCGAAGGCCCAGGCTCCGCGGGCGTGTTCGTCTGGGACGAGCTCGGCACGACCGACGTCGACGGGGCCCAGCGTTTCTACGAGGAAGTCTTCGGCTGGACAACGAGCGACATGGGACCCGAGTACGGCGGCTACAGGATCTTCAACCGGGCCGAAACCGGCATCGCAGGACTCATGACCCTTCCGGACAACTCAATCCCGGCGCAGTGGCAACCCTATGTTGCGGTCGACGACCCCGATCGGACGACCGCGACAGCGACGCAACTCGGCGGCTCAGCGCTAGTGGAGCCAATGGACGTGCCCAAGGTCGGTCGCATCGGCGTCCTCCGCGACCCGCAAGGCGCGACT
>JBBRYW010000025.1:0-30191 GCA_038237235.1 Gaiellales bacterium | reverse complement strand
CGCGTGTTGACGATGTCGGGGGCGGTCGCCCAGCCGCGCCGCGCCGTCGTCACCGCGAGCTCCATCCGCGCGAGGCCGGCAGTCGAGTGCGAGTCGCTCGAGAGCAGAATCGGGACGCCGGCCTCGACCGCGGCGCGGACATGCTCGTCCTTCAGGTCGAGCCGGTCGGGAAGGCCGTTGACCTCCACGGCGACCCCGGTCTCGAGCGCGACCTCGAACACGCGCTCGAGGTCGACCGCGTTCGGCGGGCGGCGGTTGATGAGGCGGCCGGTGGGGTGGCTGAGGGCCGAGACGTAGGGATTTTGCATCGCCTCGACGACGCGCTTCGTCAGCTCCTCGCGACCTCGCCGCTGCCCGGCGTGGACGCTCGCCATGACCCAGTCCAGCTCCGCCAGGATGTCGTCGGGAAGGTCGAGTGACCCGTCCGCGAGGATGTCGCACTCGCTGCCGCGCAGGACGCGAAAGGGTACGAGCCGCGCGTTGACCGCCGCGATCTCGTCGCCCTGGCGACGCAGGTCGTCCGCGTCGAGGCCGGGAACGACGGTGACGTTCCGCGTGTGGTCGCAGATCGCAAGGTAGTCGTAGCCTCGCTCGCGAGCGGCGAGCGCCATCTCCTCGACGCTCGCACGGCCGTCCGACCAGGTTGTGTGGCAGTGCAGGTCACCGCGGACGTCCCGGAGCTCGACGAGCGGCGGCGGCTGCCCGCGATACGGCGTCTCTCGCAGCTCGGGCGGGCAGAAGGGCACGCCGAGCGCGGCGAAGACGCCTAGCTCGGTCGGGGCCTCGGGCAACGGCTCGAGCGCCCCCACGTATGCGGGCGCGCCGGTGGCGCGAAGCAGCTCGGTGCCGAAGGCCGGCGGCAGTGCGATGACAAGCTCGACCGCGACGCCGTCCACCGTGACGCCGCGGGCCCTCCGGTCGCTCCGCTCGACGACGGCGACGACCTCGGGCAGCTCGGCGAAGGCGTCGAGCAACCGCGTCGCCTCCTTGCCCGGGCAGACGACCGTGAGTCGCTGAGGCGCGTCCACGCCCCGGCGCGGGTCACCGGCCGCGTCGCCGCCGAGCGCCTCGGCGATCGACTCGACGAGCGCCCGCGACTGGGGCAAGAGCAACGAGCGTGGTGGGCGCTCGCCGTCGTCGGCGAGCCGGGCCAGCAGCTCGCGCTCGATCGTCGGCCCGATGCCCGGCACCTCCCGGAAACGGCCGTCCCCAGCGGCGGCGCGCAGCTCGGCGACCGTGCGGACGCCGAGTGCCCGTCCTATCTCGAGGGTCCGCTTCGCTCCGATCCCGAGGTAGCGCCCGTATCCGACGAGCTCTGTCGAGATCGAGCTCTCCAGCTCGCTCAGCTCTGTGATCTCTCCTGTCTCCACGAGCTCGCGCAGGCGGCCCTCGATGCCCGGCCCGATTCCGCGCAGCTCGCGGACTCGCCCGGCTCGCACGAGGTGCGCGATCGGCGCTTCAGTCGTGCGGATCAGGTCGGCGGCCCGTCGGTAAGCCCGCGGGCTGTACGGGCTCGCCTCGGCCAGATCGAGCAGCACGGCGAATGCCTCCAGGCGCTCGGCGATGGCCGGATTCGTGAGCTCGTTCACGGCCGATAGTCTCTCTCAGGCATGACGGCGATCGTGATTCCGTTCCGGGGGCTCGGCGGCAAGCAGCGGCTGGAGCCCGCGCCGGAGGAGGTCCGGGCCGAGCTCGGTCTGGCGATGCTCGAGGACGTCCTGGAGGCGTGCCTGGCAGTCGGTGAGCCGCTGGTCGTGACGGCCGACGAGGTCGCCGCGGCGCGCGCGCTCGAGTGCGGAGCGAGGACGGTGCGGGACCCGGGAAACGGCCAGGGGGCCGCGGTCGGCGCTGCTCTCGGGCAGCTGGAGCCGGACGAGGTTCTGATCGTGAACGCCGATCTGCCCTGCGCTACGCCGCGGGATCTCCTCACCCTGCTCGGGGCCAGGCCTCCCGGTGGAATGGCGCTGGTCCGTGCTGCCGATGCGACGACGAACGCGCTCGCGCTCTCCTCCGCACGGCAGTTCGCTCCCCTCTACGGACCGGCCAGCGAGCGAAGCTTCCGCCAGCATGCCGGCCGGCTCGGCGTCCAGGCGGCGGTGGCGGAGATTCCCAATCTCGCCGACGATGTCGACACGCTCTCCGACCTGGAGCGGCTTCACGAGCGGCTCGGGCCGCACACGAAATCCGCCTGGGAAGCGCTTTCGCTCGCCGTAGCCCGGTGAGAACCGTCCTCCTGTCGGGCGGCGTCGGCGGCGCCCGGTTCGCGCAGGGCGTCGTCGATGTGCTCGACTCGGCCGAGTTGACGATTGTCGGCAACGTCGGTGACGACCTCGAGCTGCTCGGCCTCCACGTCTCGCCGGACCTGGACACTCTGCTCTACACGCTCTCCGGGCTCGCCGATCAAGAGCGTGGCTGGGGTCGGCGCGACGAGACCTGGAACGCGCTGGAGTCGGTCGAGCAGCTCGGAGGAGAGAGCTGGTTCCGCCTCGGCGACCGCGATCTCGGGCTGCACCTGGTTCGCGCGGCGGCGCTCGCGCGCGGCGAGACGCTGTCGGCGATCACCGCGCAACTCGCGTCTGCGCTTGGCCTCGCGACCAAGATCCTGCCCGCGACCGACGACCGGCTGCGCACCTGGCTTCGCACGCCCGCCGGAACCTTCTCTTTCCAGACCTGGTTCGTGGCGCGGAGCCACCGCGACGAAGTCGACGCCGTCGAGTTCGAGGGTGCGGCCGTCGCAGCGCCGGCAGAGAGCGTGCTCGAGGCTCTGGCGGCAGCGGACCTGATTCTCATCGCGCCGAGTAACCCGTTCGTCAGCATCGGACCGATCCTGGCCGTGCAGGAGATCTGGAGCGCCCTCGCCAGCCGCCGGGCTCCGGCCGTCGCCGTTAGCCCCCTCGTCGGCGGGCGGGCGGTCAAAGGCCCGGCCGACAGGATGCTGGAGCGGCTCGTCGGCGGGACGACGGCCGCGCACGTTGCCGGCTGCTACGCGGGCCTGATCGACGCGCTCGTGATCGACGAGCGCGACGTAGGAGAAGCGGATGCGCTCGTCGAGCTGGATGTTCGCCCGATCGTGGCCCAGACCTTGATGACGAGCGCCGACGCGCGCCGCCGTCTCGCGGAGGCTGCGTTGGGCGCGGTGCCCGCTTGAGGTCGCGATCCTTCGAAGTTTCAGGCGCGCGCTCGCGAAGCGGCTGCACGACGCAGGTGGAGACGTCATGATCGGGTCGCGCGACCCCGACCGCGGCCGCGAAGTGGCCGCCGAGCTCGTGTCGAGGGCGGTGCGAGGAGCTTGCTCTCGAGCTTGCTTCGCCCGTCAGTAACCGCGCGCTCGACGCCGGCCCCGCTCCAGGTCGCGCGGGCGCTCGAGGGCCTGACGGCGGTGATCGTCAACCTGAACTGCCGCTACCGTGGGCACGCGGGCATTCGCGTCACAGGCGTGTGAGCGAGATCAGGATCATCGGCCTCGAAGGGGTCGGCGAGATTCGGAAGGGCGACGACCTCGGCGCGCTGCTCGCGGCAGCCGCGGAGCGGGCGGGGGGTCTCGAGGACGGAGACGTCATCGCCGTCGCGCAGAAGGCCGTCTCGAAGGTCGAGGGCCGGATTGTGATGCTGGCCGACGTCGTGCCGTCCGCGTTCGCGACGCAGGTCTCCGCTGACGCGGATCCGCGACACCTCGAGGTGATCCTGCGCGAGACGGCCCGGATCGTTCGGATGCGCCCTCCGCTCGTGATCGCCGAGACGGGGCACGGCTTCGTGTGCGCCTCGGCAGGCGTCGACGCCTCGAACGCGCCCGAGCCGGGCTCGCTCGTTCTGCTGCCGCTCGATCCCGACGGATCCGCGGCGCGACTCCTGGGGCGGCTGCGCGAGCTTTCTGGGCGCCAGGTCGGCGTGATCGTCACCGACTCGTTCGGGCGCCCATGGCGGCAGGGGACGACGGACGTTGCGATCGGCGTCGCCGGGCTCAGACCGCTGCTCGACCTGCGCGGCCAGCGCGATCGGATGGGCTACGAGCTGCACGCCACGCAGATCGCCGTCGCGGACGAGATCGCGGCCGCCGCCGAGCTGGTGCTCGGAAAGACCGGGGAGATCCCGGCCGCGATCGTGCGCGGCTTGAGCGCGGCCGGAGAGGGGAACGCCCGAGAGCTCGTGATGCCGCCCGAGCGCGACCTCTTTCGCTGAGGGCCCTCCCGAGGGATCGGAAAAATCGCCTAAACAAGCCGGCCACGTGCCAGACTCATAGTGGTGTGAGGCGGAGAGGCGCGACGCCGGTGCAGCTCGAGGCGCTCTATCGAGATCGCTTTGAGCACTTTGCTCGGGTCGCCTCGGCGATCTGCCGCGACGTCGACCTGGGTCGCGATGCCGTCCAGGGAGCGTTCATGACAGCCGTGCGCCGGCGGCGCGACTACCGGGGCAGCGGCTCGATCGAGGCTTGGGTGTGGCGGATAGTGGTCAACGAGGCTCGGCGGCTCGCTCGGGAGCCACGAGCGGAGGCGCTCGACGTGGCGAGTGAGCTAAGTGGCAACGGCCACCGCGAGGACCAGCTCGGCCTCCGCGCCTGGATCGCGGCTCTACCCGAACGCCAGCGCGAAGCGCTCTTCCTGCGCTATTACGCCGACCTCGAGTACCGCGCGATCGCGGACGTTCTGGGCATCGAGGTCGGCACCGTCTCCGCGACGCTGAGCGCCGCCCATCAGACCTTGCGAAAAAGACTGGAGGAAGTCCGACGATGATCGACGTGGACGACAGGCTGCGCTCGGAACTGCATCGGCTCGTGCCGCTCGATTCCCGCCGCGACTGGGATGAAGTGGCGGCCGGCGCCGGTCTCCCCCGCGAACGTGCACGGCGCCACTGGGCCACGGGCGCGGCAATCGTTGCCGCGACAGCTGTGCTCGGCGTCTCCACCCCGCTCGGTGCCGCGCTCGTCCGCAGCTTCGACGGCTTCTCGGCCTGGCTGACCGGCGAACCCGGCACGCCGGCCGCAGCGAGCGAGCAGCAAGCGTTTGAGAAATTCAGCTCGCGCTCATGGCTCCGCTTCCCCAAGGGCACGCAGCTGCGCCATCTGATCTCCACCAGCACCAATGGCGCCACCGTCGAGCTCCTTGGCTTCCGGTCCGGCTCGAGCGCGCTTTGCCTGCGGCTGAACGTGACCGGCACGTCGCGCTCCTCGACGCTCCAGTGCGCGCCGCTCGCCGAGCTCGAGAGAGCGGGAGGACCGGCGCGCGCGGTGATGGTCGACGAGCCGGTCGGGAGGGGCGAGAAGATCGCCTGGTACGGGATCGATCGGTTGCATTCATCGAGCCTGCAGATCACGGCCGGAATCGTGACCGACGCGGTACGAACGGTCGTGCTCGAGGACGATGCCGGGCGGCACGAGGTTGACGCCTCGTCGAATGCCTTCCTGTACGTTGCCGAGAAGCCGGAGGTCGGGCAACGAGTCAAGCGGATCTGGGCGCGCACCGACAGCGGGCTCGTCGCGATTCGTTTCGCCCCCACGCCGTTCGGGTTTGGCGGCGGCCAGTCGGCGGAGAAGGCCCCGGCACCGCCCCCGGTCGAGCGCGAGGTCAAGAGCGGCCGCATCGGCTGGCTCGAGCGGCGCGAGGCTCGCGGCGAGTCGCTGGACGTTTTGCCTGCGGGCGCGCGCGGGTCCATCCTCGGACGCCGCGGGGGCCCGGGCCATCCCCGCAGAAACGTTCTCTACGGCCGCGTGCTGACGCCTGATCCCGATCGGCCGGTTCGTGTCGTCGTGACCTTGAACGCGAACCGTCCTGGCGGCGCGGCAGCCGGCCTCTGCACCTGGTTTGTCACACGCGCCGGCGCAGGAGGCGGCTGTTCGCCCTACCCGCAGGTGTTCGAGCGGACGCCGATCCCGAGCACGCTCAGCGGCGGCGGCTCAGGCGCGTTCGTGACTGCCAGCGGCGTCGCCAGCGACGAGGTTGCACGAATAGAAGCACTGCTCGCCGACGGCCAGCACGCCGACGTTCCGCTCAAAGACAGCGCGTTCATCGTCGACTTGCCGCGCGCAAACTTGCCGGCTCGCTTGATCGCCTACGACGCGTCCGGACGCGTGATCTACGTCAGCGAGCCCATGCGCGACTTCGGCAGTCCCTCCGGCCCGGCCCGCGGCCGTGCAACATCGTTGCTCCGCGTGTCAGGGCCGGACGGAGCGACTGAGGAGCTCTTGGTCGGTCCTTCGACGACCGGCGGCGACTGCATGTATGTCAAGCACTTCTTCGACCGCCAGCACGCGGGCGTCGGGATCAGCTGCGACGGGCCGAGCTGGACTGGGACGGCACTCCAACTCAGCGCTGACTTCCTCCCACCGCGGTTCATCGGCGGCCGCGTCCGCTCCGACGTGCAGAAAGTGCGGATCCGTTTCGCCGACGGCTCGGCGACGACCCTGACGCCGACTCGGGGCTACATCCTCTGGGCGGTTCCAAAGGAGCACTGGGGCGAAACGGCGGGTGCCGTCGAGGCTGAGGGGTTGCGCGCGGACGGCAGCGTCGTCGCCCGCGAGTCGCTCGAGCCGCCCAAAGGGCAAGAAAGAGTCCGGGATCGTACTCCCGCTCGCTGACGCGGGAGTCCGCCAGAGTGAGGATGGGCGACGCGCCGACCTGAGACGAGCTCTCAGACGAAGTAGCTGTCAGTCGCCTCGTCCTCTCCGACCGCGACCTCGCACGTCGGGCAGTAGAGGCGCGTCTCGAGCGGCGAGCCGCAGGCAGCATGGTGGGGCGCCTCCTCGCCGGCAGTGTGCTGCGAGCCCCAGTCTGCGAGCAGCCGCAGCGCGCCGGCGAGCTCCTGCCCGCGCGCCGTCAGCGCGTAGGCGAACCGGGGCGGTCGGTTGGTGTAGGGCTGCGCGACGACGAGTCTCTCGCGCTCGAGGTGTCTCAGCCGCTGCGTCAGGATGTTCGGCGCGATGCCGCAGACATGCTCGGTCAGCTCGCTGAAACGGAGCGGGCCGGTGAGGAGCGCCTCGACGATCAGGAGCGTCCAGCGATCGCCGACGCGGGTGACCGCCTCGGCGAGGGGAGAGGCGGGCCGACGGGACGCCACGGCGTCCATCGTAACGTCGGCGGCTCTTGCTAAGGTTGCGACTTGCAAATAGCAAGTAAGGAGGAGTGATGGGAGTACTGGAAGAAATTCACGCGGCGGTCAAGGGCGCCGAGCAGCGGGTCGGCCCGGCTGTGGTCGGCGTCGGCAGGCGCAGGTTCGCGGCCTCGGGCGTCGTGATTGCGCCTGGCAAGGTGCTGACGAATGCGCACACGCTGCGCGGCGACGAGGTTACGGTGGTCTTCGCCGACGGCCGCGAGGCGGAGGGGCGCCTCGAAGGAGTCGACACGGACGGCGATGTCGCGGTCATCTCCGCGGACACCGGCGACGTGCAGCCGGTCGAGTGGTCGCCGGCCTCCGCGACCGTCGGCACGCCGGTGTTCGCCCTCGCCAATCCGGGCGGCCGAGGCCTCCGCGTGACGTTCGGGCTCGTCTCGTCGATCGGGCGCAGCTTCCGCGGCCCGCGGGGGCGGCAGATCGGCGACAGCATCGAGCACACGGCGCCGCTGCCGCGGGGCTCGTCGGGCGGGCCGCTCGTCGACGCCCAGGGACGGCTGCTCGGCCTGAACACGCTCAGGCTCGACGGCGGGCTCATCCTCGCCCTTGCGGCGAGCGAGAGCTTCAGGGAGCAGACGGAAGCACTTGGCCGTGGCGAGTCGCCCTCGCGTGCGACGCTCGGGATTCTGATCGCCCCGCCACGGGCCGCGCGCAGGATGCGCCGTGCGGTCGGCCTGCCGGAGCGGGACGGCATTCTCGTCCGGAAAGCGTTCGAAGGATCTCCCGCCGAGCGGGCCGGGATCGAGCGCGGCGATCTGATTGTCGCCGTGGGCGGCGACCCCCTCACGGGCGTGGACGCTCTCTACCGGGCACTCGACTCGCTCGAGGTGGGAGGGACGGTGACGCTCACCGTCCTGCGCGGAGCGGAGGAGCGTGACGTCGTCGTTCCGTTCACGAGTGCCTCCGAGCAGGCCGCCTGAGGGCATTTGCGCGTGCGGTTCTCGTCCGGTGCGGATAGCGCTCGCCACGTGTGCTGAAGTACCCGATCTCGACGCCGACGGGCCCCTTCTGATCGAGGCGCTGGCCCGTCGGGGCGTCGAGGCGGTACCCGCCGTCTGGGACGACCCGGGAGTCGAGTGGGAGTCGTTCGATCTCGTCGTCTGCTGCTCCACCTGGGACTACGCTGAGCGCCGAGGGGTCTTCCTCGGTTGGGCCGAGACGCTGCCCCGCGTCCTGAATCCGCTCGGGATCCTGCGCTGGAACACTGACAAGCGGTATTTGCTCGAGCTCGCGGCAGCGGGCGTGGCCGTCGTTTCCACGCGGCTCCTCGAGCCGGGTGATCCGTTCCGAGCGCCGGCCGAGCCGTTCGTCGTCAAGCCGGCCGTGTCGGCCGGCTCCCGGAACGCGGCGTGGTATCGCGTCGGCGAGGAGGACCGCGCCCTGGCCCACGTCCAAGCACTCCACGCCGCGGGCCGCGCGGTCCTCGTCCAGCCGTATCTTGGCGGCATCGAAGCACGCGGCGAGACCGGCCTCGTCTACCTCGGCAACGCCTTCTCTCACGCCTTCGGCAAGGCGGCGCTCCTGCGGCCGGGGCGGGGTCCGGGCACCGTGCTGTACCTCGAGGAGACGATCGAGCCGCGCGCGGCCGAGCCCGAGGAGCAGGCGCTGGCCGACGCGGCCCTCGAGGCGATGCCGTTCCCGCGGTCCGATCTGCTCTACGCCCGGGTCGACCTCGTGCCGGGCTCCGACGGCCGGCCGCTTCTGCTGGAGCTCGAGCTCACCGAGCCGTCGCTTTACCTCGCTTTCGGGCAAGGAGCGGCCGACCGTTTTGCGGCGGAGATCACGCGCCGGCTCACGGCCTAGCAAGCGGCGCCTAGGCCCTCTCCCGGAGATGGCGCTCGAGCGCGCCCAAGCACTCGTCCCAGCGAGCTTCGACCGAGGCCATCCAGGAGATCGCGTCACCGAGCGGCGCCGGCGTCAGGCGGTACCGCATCTCGCGTCCGCGCCGCTGAGGCGCGACGAGCCCCGCGTCCCGCAGCGCGGCGAGATGCTTCGCGACGCCCTGCCGCGTGAGAGGCAGCTCCGCCGACAGCTCGGTCGCCGTCGCGGTGTCGCGCTCGGCGAGGCGCATGACGAGCTCGCGCCGGTTTCCGTCGGCGAGCGCGTCGAAGACCTCCCCGGCGCCGGCCCCCTTGCGGGTCGAGAACATGCGGCTAGACGGCGGCCGGCTGGCTCGCGAGCGCCCACAGCTCGAGCGCCCAGATCCATTCGCCGGCGCAGGTCGCAAGCGCCGTCGGAGTCGTCTCGATCACCGTCAACCGTGTGCCCTCGTCGACCTCCTCGAGCGTGAAGTCGACCGTCGAGACCGCATCGCCGTCGCTCCAGTCGAATGAGAGCCGGCGACCCTCGTCGGCGACCTCGACGACCGCGTGGCGCTCCTCGCCGTCGTCCCAGCGGAACGTGCCCTCGCCGCCCGGCTGGGCGTCGAGCTCGACGTCGTTCGCAAACCACTCCTCGAGCCGCTCGGCCTCCGTCAGGGCGGCCCACACGTCGTCGGGCGGGGCTGGGAGCACGATCTCTCGGCGAACCTCGGTCGTCACGGAGCACTCCTCTCTCGACACGCAACCAATCGGTTGCACTATGATACGCAACTAACAAGTTGCACTTTACCGGAGGTGGGCGGTGCAGAACCAGCTGATTCCGATGGTGATCGACTCGGACGGCCGCGTCGAGCGTGCTTTCGATATCTACTCGCGCCTGCTCAGGGAGCGCATCGTCTTCCTCGGCACCGAGGTGACCGCAGAACTGGCGAACGTCATCACCGCCCAGCTTCTCTTCCTCGAGGCCGAGGACCCGGAGAAGGACGTCAGCCTCTACATCAACTCGCCGGGTGGAGAGGCCTACGCGGGAATGGCGATCTACGACACGATGCAGTTCGTCAAGCCCGACGTGCGGACGATGTGCCTCGGGATGGGAATGTCGGCCGCAGCAATGGTGCTGGCCGGCGGAGCCCCCGGGAAACGCTTCGCGCTTCCGAACTCGAAAATCATGATCCACCAGGGATCGGCCGGCTTCCGCGGGGCTCCGGTCGACATCGAGATCCAGGCCCGCGAGGTGCTCGCGCTGACGCGGCGGATGGCCGAGATCATCGGCCATCATTCGGCGAAGCCCGTCGAGCAGGTGATGAAGGACATCGACCGCGATCGCTTCATGACCCCCCGGGAGGCGCGGGACTACGGGCTGATCGACGAGATCGTCGAGCCGCGGAACGGAGCTGCCTTCCCGGTCCCTGCTGGGTAACCTCGCCCGAGTGCGCGTTCGCTTCTGCGACGAATGGAGTGCCGGCTTCGGCTGGATCGTCGGCGAGCCCTTGCAGCGCTGCTCGCACGCGCTCGTCGCCGCAGGCCGGGTCTGGCCCATCGATCCCGTCGACGGGGAGGGCGTCGAGGAGCGAATCCGCGAGGCGGGCGAGCCGGCGGGCGTGATCCAGCTGCTCGACCGGCACGATCGAGACTGCGCGTCTCTGGCGCGGCGGCTGGGCGTGCCGCATCACCGGGTGCCGCACGAGCCGATTGCCGGCGCGCCCTTCACCTTCGCGCTCGTCCGCAAGGGGCGAGCCTGGCAGGAGGTTGCCCTCTGGTGGCCTGCCGAGCGCGTCCTGGTCTGTGCCGACGCGCTCGGCACCGCGCCTTACTACCGCTCGAGCCGCGACCGGCTGGGCGTGCACCCGATCCTCCGACTGATCCCGCCGAGGCGAAGGCTCGGCGGCTTCGAGCCGAGGATGGTCTTCGTCGGCCACGGCGAGGGCCTGCTCGACTCCGGCGCGGGACAGGCGCTCCGCGAGGCGCTCGCGACTGCCCGCCGGCGTCTTCCTGCCGCCTACGCCCGGGTGCTCACATCGGCGCTCGCGCGCCGCGACCAGTCGCTGTAGCCACCCTCGTACGAGTGCGCCTCTCCGCCTCCCCGAGGCGGCCCGTTCGTGGACGACGAGCTCGATCCTCTCGAGGATGGCGCGGCTGCCGAAGGACTTCCGGACTCCGGTGGCGGCGAGCAACGTCACTCTCCGCGTACGCTAGCCAGCCGGATGGAGCGGCTGATCGTCCTGCACACGAACGACATCCACGGCCGCGTCGAGGCTCTGGCGCGGGTGGCGACGCTTGTCGAGCGCACGCAGGCGGAGGAACGCGACGCGTTCGTCGTCTACGTCGATGTCGGAGACGTGGAGGAGACGACCACGCGGATCAGCAACCTGACGAAAGGTGTTGCGATGCACCGGCTGCTGAATGCGGCAGGGTGTGAGGCTGCGGCAGTCGGCAACGCTGCCTGGCTGCGGTACGGGCCGCAGGTTGTCGCGGAGCACGCGGCCGTCGCACGCTATCCGCTCCTGCTTGCGAACCTGCGGCGGCCGGATGGCGACCTGATCGAAGGCGCTCGAAGCCATGTCCTGCTCGAGCGTGGCGGAGTGCGTCTCGGCCTCATCGGCGTGACGGATCCGTGGCCGCCGGTCGACCGGCTATTCGGCCTGCGCTCGCTGGATCCGGCGCCGCTCGTTCGCGAGCTGGCCGGCACTCTCGACCGGGAAGACGCCGACGTCGTGCTCGTCCTCTCGCACCTCGGGCTCCCTGCCGACGTGAAGCTCGCCGGCCGCCTGCAGGGGAAGGTGACGGCGGTAATCGGCGCGCATTCGCACGACCTACTACCGCGCGGCGAATGGGTCGGAAACGTGCTGGTCGCGCAGGCGGGCCAGTACGCCGAGCACGTCGGCCGGATCGAGTTGGCGCTCGACGCCCCGGCGCGCGTCGTGGACGTGCGCGTCGACCCCGTCCCTCTGGAGACGCCGCCGCTCGCCGCCGTGCTCCTTGAGGAGCGCATGATCGAGCCAGAGCTGGAGGCGTTCCTGTCGGGGGTGGTCGGCGAGCTCGTCGAGCCGCTCGACCACGCCTACGACCGGGAGTGCGCCGCGGCGAGCTTCATGGCGGACGTTGTGCGCGACCGGATGCGGGGCGATGTCGGGCTGGCCGCCGCCGGCATTGCGTTCGACGGGCCTCTGCCCGCCGGCTCCCTGCGGCGCGAGACGCTCTGGGAGATGTGCTCGAGCCCGGGCAACCCGGCGGCCGCCAGCTGGACCGGCGCGCAGCTCCGAGCCGTCGTCGCGCGCGGCCTCGACCCTGACCTCGCCGCCGACACGAGCGCTCGCGCCCTGCGCGGCAGGCCTCGCGGCCTGCTTCATGTGAGCGGAGCTGAGGTGCGAGACGGCGAGCTGCTCGTGGCCGGAGTTCCGGTCGAGGACGGCCGCGCCTATCGCGTTGCCGGCAGCGACTGGGAGCTCGAGCCGTACGGCGGCTACGTCGACGAGTCGTGGGGCCGTTCGCGTTCGGAGGGCGCGGTCGCGTACGACCTCCCGACGATCATGAGGGAGGCCGTAGAGGAGCACCTGGCGCGAAGCGGCCCGGTGCGCGCGCCGGCGCCCCGCCTCCACGGGCGGCTCGGCTAATCTCTAGCCTGCGGCGATGGCCGCCGTCGCGCTGTCGCTCGTCTCGGCCTCACTGTTCGGGGCCATGACGGTCGCCATCCGGCTCGGCTTCTCCCGCGCGAATGATGCTCGGCTCGCCTCGGTTGCCATGACGGCGATCGCGTTCGCCGTCTCGGCGCTGGTTGCGTTCGTCGTGCCGAATCAAGGCGACTCGACTATCTCGGCCGTCTGGCCGTTCGCCCTCGCCGGCATTCTCTCTCCGGGCCTTTCGAACCTCCTCTTCACCCGTGCGATCGCCGAGGCCGGCCCATCGCGAGCGTCGATCGTGGTCGGAACCGCGCCGCTCGTCTCGGGCGCCATCGCGCTGGCCGCCCTGCACGAGCCGCTGCGCGCCCCGCTCGTGACCGGGGCGGTGCTCGTCGTCCTTGGTGGCCTTGCGCTCGCGAGCGAGCGCGTCCGCCCGGAGCACTTCCGGCTGATCGGGCTCGGCCTGGCGTTCGCCGCGACACTGCTTTTCTCGACCCGCGACAGTCTCGTCCGCTGGCTCGCGGGTCAGACGGGCGTCTCGCCGCTCGTCGCCTGCTCGACGACGTTGCTCTCGGGCACGCTGACGCTCGTCCTCCTGTCTCTTGCGGGAGGCGAGCGGTTCCGGCTCGCCCGACTGGCCCAGGCAGGACGCGCATTCCTGCCGGCAGGGCTGTTGCTCGGAGCCTCCTACGCAGCTCTATTCGAGGCGTACTACCGCGGCCGCGTCACCGTCGTCAGCCCGCTCGTCGCGACCGAATCGCTCTGGGGCGTCACGCTGTCGGCGCTCTTCATCGGCCGGAGCGAGCTCGTGGGGCGAAGGATCCTCGCGGGCGCTGCTCTCGTCGTCGCCGGCGGAGCGTTGATCGGGGTCTCGAACTGACCTGAGCAGGTGCGCCGATGAGCAGCTCACGTCCGCCGCCGCTCGCGCGGCCCGACGTGTTGAGCGAACCAGTCGGTCAGAGGCCGAAGCGCCCGCCACTCGGTGCGGACCCGCTCGAGCGCCTCAGGGGCCGAGATCCACGATCCCCGGCCGAGGTTCCGTTCCGCCAGCAGCGACCGGTGGCGCAGGAGGTCGATACGCGGGTGGTCGGTGGCGACGCCGCGCGGCCGCGACGAGAGGCGGACGCCGAGCAGGGTATATCCGCGACCGCGGAGCTCGTCGAGGATCGCCTCGAGCTCCTCGCCGAGCCGGCTGGCGGCGACGGCGGTCCGGTAGCGTTCCACCTGGTCTCTCGAGCTGCGGAGCCAGCCGCCCTCCACTGTGAGCCCCTCCAGCGACAGCGAGAGCCCGAGGACGATCGTGTCGGCCAGGGCGACGTACGCGTACTGGTGTGTCCACAGACCCGGGCTTCGGTGCAGGCGGTACACGTAGGAGGCACCAAACTCCGGCTCCAGCGCGGCTGCCAGCTCGAGCATCGGCGCGCGGACGACGCGCGCGTGGAGCTCGCGCTGGGCGTTGACCTCGTGCCACGAGGTGTCGCGCGCAATCGCGTCGAAAAAGGTGAACGCCTCCTGCGGGAAGCCCGCGAACGACGGTGTGTGCATCCGCTCGGACGTAGCCGGTCAGCGGGCGATGCCCTGGCCGGGCTCTAGCTGCCCTTGCGGACCCGCGACGCGGCCCGCCGCTGCTGGCGGTTGGCCGGCGTGGGCATCGCTCCCTGCTGGTCGACCGCCTCCAGGTATGCGCGCCGCTCGCCCGCCGTCAGGCTGCTGAGCGCCTTCTGCGCCCGCTGCGGATCGCGAGTGGCGCCCATCCGCTCGAGCTTGCGAATCGCGCTCGCGAGCTCCGGGTTCTGCTGCTCGAGCGCGGCCTGCGACGCGCGCTTGATGCCGCGGCCGACGAGCGGCGCGCGAGCGAGCCCCTGCATGACGGGGCGTACATAGCGTCCACCCTTCACGCGGGCGAGCCCGGCGAACGTGCCGACGAGGAGCAGCAGGGCGCCGAGGATGAAGAGTGGTGTCAGCCAGAGCCAGATTGAAGCGAGCATGGCCGAGCGCATGGTAGCGGCGAGACCGTGAGAAGATAGAGCCGTGGAAGCACAGGATCCAGGCATCTCTCTCGAGGAGCTGCAGCTCGCCGCGCGCAATCACGGGATGCCCCTCGAAGCGCTCCGGTACGACCTGACGCCGGCGGGCTTGCACTACCTGCTCGTCCACTACGACATTCCGCAGGTCGACCCGGGCCGCTGGCGTCTCGACGTCGCGGGCAGCGTTGCGCGCCCACTCTCGCTCGGCCTCGAGGAGCTGCGCGCCCGCCAGGCTTGCGAGGTCGTCGTGACGATGGAATGCGCCGGCAATGGCCGCGCTCGCCTGTCTCCGCGACCGGTCAGCCAGCCGTGGCTCGTCGAGGCGGTCGGAACAGCGCGCTGGCGCGGGGCCACGCTTCGCTCGCTGCTCCACGAGGCGGGCGTCGGCGAGACCGCGGTGGAGGTCGTCTTCACCGGCCTCGACCGCGGAAGCGAGGGCGGCATCGAGCAGAGCTACGAGCGCAGCCTGCCGCTCGCCGACGCACTCTCGGACGACGTGATCCTCGCCTACGAGATGAACGGGCAGCCGCTCCTTCCCCAGCACGGCTTCCCGGTCCGGCTCGTCGTCCCCGGCTGGTACGGGATGACGAACGTGAAGTGGCTGTGCCGGATCGAGGCTCTCGACCGCACGTTCACGGGCTACCAGCAGATTTCGAGCTATCGGATCAGGCAGACCGACGGCGACGAGGGGACGCCTGTGACGCGCATGCTGCCGAGGGCCCTGATGGTGCCGCCGGGAATCCCCGACTTCTTCTCGCGCCGCCGGACCGTACCGCGTGGTCCATGCCGGTTGAGCGGGCGAGCCTGGTCCGGCTGGGCGCCCGTCGCCGATGTTGAGCTCTCGACGGACGCCGGACGCACCTGGTTCGCCGCCGAGCTTGGTGACGAGCCGGAGTCGTCGTGGGGATGGCGGGCATGGAGCGCAGAGTGGCGGGCCGCGGCGCCTGGAGGCTTCGAGCTGTGCTGCCGAGCCCGGGACGAAGCGGGCAATGTCCAGCCGCTCGAGCCCGAGTGGAATCTCGGGGGCTACGCGAACAATGCGGTGCAGCGCGTGCCCGTCACCGTCGTCTGACGGCGCTTCGGGCTCGAGCCGTTCCGCCGCGCGCTCACTCGGCCTCCACCGCATCGCCGACCCGAACCCGTCCGGGCTCGGCCACCTCGCCCCACACTCCGAAGGGCAGCGGCTCCGTCGTCTGCACGTCGCCTCGGTACGCCTTGAGCAACCGCAGCGTGTCGAAGTCGGGTACGCCCGTCTCCGGATTCTGGGTCGTGACTGCGCAGCGGCCGACGTTGCCCCGTGGAACGACGACCGCTTCGCCGACGCGAACGCGCCGGTCGAGCCAGCCGTCCTCCTCGTGCGCGTCCAACCCGTCGAGGCCGAACAGCATCCGGAACCGGCGCCCGTCGACCCGCTCGTCGCTGCCGGCTGCTCGGGCGAGCGCGTCGAGCGACGCGTTCGAGACGATCGTGATGCCCCCGCCGGGACCACGGTCGGCGCCTGCCCCCGACTCGTCAGAGCGGACGAGCCTGACCGGCTGCCCTGCCCAGTCCGACAGCGCGCCGCTCCAGGGTCCGGCGACCAGGCTGCCCTCGACCGGACGACCGTAGAACGACGTGGTGACTCGATCTCCCACGTCCACGGTGCCCGAGACCGTGTCACCGTTCGGAAAGCCCAGTGAGAGCAAGCCCTCTTCCTCGTCGTAGTCGGCCGCGACCTGCACGAGGCGGCCGAGACGCACGCCGCTCACCATCCGCCCTTCGTCGTCGACGAGGTAGAAGCGCCGGTTCTCGGCGACGCCGAACGAGCGAAGCTCGATCTCGCGCGCCTGGTTCAGGGAGAGGCCCTTGACGGGGGCGATCGAGATCCAGGCGACTTGCGCTGTGCTCATCCGACGAGGTAGCAGCGCCCGGATCGCGATTCCCGTGTTCCGGGGGCGCTCGTCAGTGTACGGCTTCCCCGACGAGTAGCTCGACGATGACGCAGTCGCGCCACTCCCCGTCGAGCCGTCCGTGGCGCCGGTAGATCCCTACCTCTCGGAATCCCAGCGAGCGGCAAAGCGCGAGGCTGGCTTCGTTCTCCGGGAAGATCCGGCTCACGAGCTTCCAGAAGCCCCGCGCCTCGGCTTGATCGATCAGCGCTTCGAGCAGCACGCGCCCAATGCGGCGTCCTCTCAGCGCCTCGGCGATGTAGATCGAAAACTCGGCGACGCCGGCGTACGCGGGCCGGGCCGGGCGGTATGGCGGCGCCGACGCCCAACCGGCAACCTCACCGTTGCCGAGCGCGGCAACCAAGAGCGGGAATCCCTCCCGGAGCCAGGCGCTCACCTGCGCCGGCTGTCGGTACGCGGTCTCGAAAGTGGCAAGGCGGCTGTCGATGCCCTCGTTGTAGATGCGGGCAATTGCTGGTGCGTCTGCCTCGACTGCGGGTCGGACGACCACGGGATCGGGGGTCGCCACGGATCGCACGGTACCCGGTAGGAGATGAGAGGCCGTAACGTTCGGGAGGCTTCCCGCAACACCTAGACGTGGACGACGACCGCACCGACCGAGAGCTCGTCCGTCGAGCCTGCGCGGGCGACCGGGGCGCCTTCGCACCGCTACTCGGACGGCACCGTGGCCGAACGACTGCCGTCGTCCAGCGCATGCTGGCCGACGCCCACGAGGCCGAGGACGTCGTTCAGGAAGCAGCGGTCACGGCATACCTCGACCTCGAGCGGCTCGAGCAGCCGGAGCGGTTTGGCGCGTGGCTGTGCGGCATCGCCGTCAATCTCGCGAAGATGCGCCTTCGCCAGCGGCGTACGCACGTGTCGCTCGATGACTCGGGCGGGCGCGCGATCCCCGCGTCCGCCTGGCTCGACGAGCGAGAGCCCTCCCCCGAGGAGCGGCTCGAGGCCGCCGAGCAGCTGTCGCTCGTCCACGAGGCGATCTCCCTGCTGCCTGACCACCAGCGCCGGCTCGTCCTGCTCTCCTATCTGGACGGCCTCTCGCCCCGGGAGATCGGAGCGCTGCTCGGGCGCTCCGCGGGATCGGTTCGCGTCGCGCTCCACCGCGCACGCACCCAGCTCCGCGAGCAGCTCTCGCCGCTCGCGCCCCGACCAGCCAGAAAGGAGCTCCACATGATCGAGATGACCGTCGCGGACGTCGTCGTTCGCCTACTGCCCGAGGAGGAGCCGAAGCTCGCCGACGGGCACCGGATCGTGCTACTCCGCGAGCGGGGCGGCGAGCGAGTGCTGCCGATCTGGATCGGCGCTGCCGAAGGCGACTCGCTCGCGTTCCAGCTCGCGAGCGAGGCGACGCCGCGCCCCCTGACCGCGGATCTCACTGCGCGGCTGCTCGAGGCCGCGGGTGGGCGAATCGAGCGTGTGCTCGTCAGCAGCCTGGTCGAGAACACCTTCTACGCGGTCGTCACCGTCTCGAACGGCGGCGGGGCGAGCGACGTTGACGCCCGGCCGAGCGACGCCCTCAACCTGGCGGTTCGCGTCGGCGCGCCGATCTTCGTCGACGACGGTGTACTGGAGGAGAGCGCGCTCGAGGCGCGGGACCTCTACGGCGGCCTCGATCGCGTGCGCGTGAAGCTTGGCGAGCCGCCGCTCGAGGGCGAGTGGCGGACGCTCTCGCCCGAGCTCGTGCGAAACGTCGGCTCGTTCGGGTCCTGGCGGCCGAAGTAGGGCGCGCGTGCGCTCTAGGCCGAGGGCCGTTCGTCGGTGCGCCGCCTCCGCCGCGCCCGTTCGGGCGCGTAGGCGGTCTGCTCATGGCGGAGCCAGTCGGCGAGGAACGGCTCGACGATCGCGTAGTCGCCGTCGCCGTTTCGCCCGGCTAGCTCCTTCCTCGTGAGGCCGGCGAGCGCTGTCTGCAGCGTCGGCCTCGAGGGAAGGTCGTGGCGCTCGTTGTAGGCCTCCGAGTAGATCGACCGAGACGGCTCGTCGGCAAGCGAGAGCAACAGCAGTCGCTGGGAGTGCGGGGCGTCGTCCCAGAGCCTCGCGAAGTGGTTGTGCTCGGAGCGAAGCACCTGCTCGAGCGCAGCCTCCACGTCCGCGAGATGGGCGAACTGGCCGGTCGGCACGAGCTCCCACACGAAGTATGCGAGCTCCTGCGTGGCGTAGGGGTGGCCGCCGGTCGCCTGCAGCAGGCGCTCGAGCGCCTCGTCGCGAATTCCCCTGTCGGTGTCGTCGAAGCGCTTCCTCAGGTAGCGGGCGAACTTGACGGGCGCGATCGGCCCGATCTCGAGCTGCTTCGCGCTGCGCCAGAACGGCTCGTTGCGGTCGCTGAAGATCCGCTCGAGCAGCTCGCGCTTGCTGCCGAGATAGATGTGCCCGACCTCGGGCTGCTCCTGGAACACGGCGCGCATCAGATTCGAAAAGCGTGCGTCGAGCGTGAGGGTCTCCTGGAACTCGTCGAAGACGAGCACGACTCTTCGCTTCCTCTCGGAGGCGATCCGGCCCGGCAACGCAAGCAGCGACTCGATCGTGTCGTCGATCGCCGCCTTCCGCCCAGGCTGGAAGGTGAAGCGGAGGCTTCCATCCCGTGGGTCGACCTCCATCGTCGGCGTTACGCGCAGGCCGCGAAAGAGATCCGCCGCCCGATCGAGCGCTTGCCCCACCGGACTGTCGATGTCTCGGTAGATGGTCCTGGCGAGCGCAGCTGCGAAGCGCTCCTTCGTGGGCGTCCGCATCAGGTCGCAGTAGCCGACGAGCACCTTCTCCCGGGCGACGCGACGCGACGCGCGAAGCACGAGCGAGGACTTCCCGAGTCGCCGCGGCGCGTAGACGAGGACGTCCTGGCCGTTCCGCATGTCGGCGGCCAGCTCGCGGAGCTCGTCCTCGCGGTCGGTGAACGCGTCGTCCAGCGCGAGCGCACCGAAGATGAACGGGTTCGTATGGATCGATGCATTATAGAGTGATACATACAGCCATTGTCGCTGCCAGCGCGCAGAAGTGCGGGGCGGCCGCGCGGTTGGCCCGCCGCCTCCGCACCGAGTCGGCAAGAATGCTCTCCGTGGAAGAGGGGTCGGTTCGGGGACAGCTGCTCGTGGCGGGACCGGCGATGTACGACCCGAACTTCCGTCGGACAGTCATCCTGGTTGGGGAGCACTCCCCGGACGGCGCGATGGGCATCGTGCTCAACCGCCCGTCGGAGGCAAGCATCGCCGAGGCTGTCCCGGGCCTCGTCGCGCTCGCCGGTGAGTACGGTCCAGTGCACGTCGGTGGGCCGGTCGAGCCGGCCGGGGTCACCGTCCTGGCGGAGTTCGACGATCCGGACGATGCGGCGACGATCCTCTTCGGCGCGGTCGGCTTCGCAGCCGGCGATGCGGACATGGCTCTGCTCAGCGCGGCGACGGGGCGCGTCCGCGTCTTCGCCGGCTATGCCGGCTGGGCGCCGGGCCAGCTCGAGTCCGAGCTCGGACGAGATGACTGGATCCTCGCCGAGCCGGATCCCGAGGACGTCTTCTCGAACGAGACCATCGGCCTGTGGTCGACGGTACTGCGCCGAAAGGGCGGCCGCTTCGAGTTGCTCGCGCGCATGCCGCTCGACCCCTCCGTCAACTGACGGCGCGGGATTAGTGTTCGGGCCGTGAGCGTTTCACCCGACATGAAGCTCGACGGCATCCACCACGTCACGCTGATCACCGGGGATGCGCCGCGAAACGTTGATTTCTACGCGCGGGTTCTCGGTCTCCGGCTCGTCAAGAAGACCGTCAACCAGGACGACCCGACGGTCTACCACCTCTTCTATGCGGACGAGAAGGGCAGCGCGGGAGCCGACATCACGTTCTTCGAGTACCCGGGCGCAACGCCCGGCCGGGCCGGAGCCGGGATGGTGCACCTGATCACCTTTCGCGTCGCCTCCGAGGAGGCGCTCGAGTTCTGGGCCGGTCGCCTGCGCGAAGAGGGCATCGACGCCGATCGCGGCCACTCGCGGCTCCGCTTCTCCGATCCGGAGGGAATGGCACTCGAGCTTGCGGTCGTCGCGACAGCTGACGAGCCGCTCGTCGCCGGCCATCCCGAGATCCCCGGGGGCATGGCGATCGAGGGCTTCGACTCGGTGCGCGCGTACGCGCTCGAGCCCGAAGCAAGTCGCCCCTTCCTCGAGGGCGTGCTGAAGTTCGAGCCGGCGGGCCGCGCCGAGTGGGCAGTTCGCGGCGAGACGCGCGGCGGCCTCTACAGCTACGACGAGCCGCCGTCCGAGCGTGGCATTCCCGGCGCCGGCACGGTGCACCACGTCGCCTGGGCCTCGCCGATCGAGGAGCACGAGGCCTGGCAGCAGCGGATCGCGGAGAAGGGCGCGCAGGTCACGCCGGTGATCGACCGGTTCTACTTCAAGTCGATCTACTTCCGCGAGCCGAGCGGCGTCCTGTTCGAGATTGCGACGATCGGGCCGGGGTTCGCGACCGACGAGGCGATCGAGCACCTCGGCGAGCGCTTGTCGCTGCCGCCCGCCTTCGAGCATCTGCGCGACCAGGTGGAGCGGACGCTGACGCCGCTGCCGGATGTGCGCGCGGGGCGGGTTCCGGGCTAGCGCGGCCGGTTCTCCTTCGGCTTCAGCGGCGGCGTCACCACTCTCGGCAGCCGCACGCGCGGTCCCGCGTTCGGGTGCGCGACGACGCGCGTACCGGGCTCGAAGTAGCGAATTGGGAACGCATTGAAGGTCAGTCCTCCGGTTGCGGTGTGCAGCAGACGCCTCGTGGCATCCTTCTCGCTGCGACCGATGTCGAGCGGCCGGCCAGCGTCGCTGTAAAGCAGGACGTCGTGTAGCAGGCGGCCGCTGCGGGAGTACGGGTAGACGTTGCGGAGCGGCACTCCATTGAGCGCAAGGCCTGGGGTGGGGGGCGAGCTGTTCAAAAGGATCTGCGTCGCAGGCCGCGGTGGGGATAACCGAAGCAGGTGGGAGATCACCGGCACGGTGGCCACTGCGAGCGCTACGTTGGCGGCGATGATCGCCTGGCGCCCGGATCCCCTCAGACGGCGGCTGCGCAGGCCGAGCCCGAGCGACAGCCCCGTCGCCACAGCGAGCGCGAGCAACGCCAACCTGCTATCACCGAAGCGGGGTAGGACCCGGTACGAGCTCGACCAATCGCTCTTGGTCAGGAGAGCGAGCGCTGCCACGGCGACGTAGGCGCGCCCCAGCCACCAGATCGGCGCGAGCTCGCTCAAGGCTTGCCGGACGCTTCGCACGCGAGGATCGGCGAGGAAGGCGCTCATCGCAGCCCGTGCGCTTGCGAGCGGGCTCGGCGACTCGGGGCGGCCGGGCAAGGGAGATGCCGGCTGCAAGCCCGCGGCGACACGGAGCTCCGCGGCGAATGCCTCCGGGGGCCCAAGCCGATCGGCGATCGGCCAGTCGCTCTCGCTTGCGGTGTCGAGCAGGGAGGCCTCGACCTCGGCGAGCAGGTCGTCGCGCTCCTCGGCTGGAAGATCGGTGAGTGCGGCGCGCAGGGCGCCGAGGTAAGCCGCCACCTCAGGCGGGAGAACGGTTGCAGCGGTCACGCCGGCACCTCCACGTCAGTCTCGAGCAGCATGGTCAACGATCGCGAAAACTCGGCCCACACGGTACGAGCCTCCGCCAACTGGGTGCGGCCCCGCTCCGTGATGCCGTAGTAGCGACGATGAGGACCCTCGTCCGAGGGCACGACGTACGAGGTCAGCGCGCCGCCGCGGTAGAGCCGCCGCAGCGTCCCGTAGACCGACGCATCGCCGACGTCGGTGAGGCCCGCGTTTCGGAGTCGACGGAGGACGTCGTAGCCGTAACCGTCCTGCTCGGCGACGACGGCGAGAGCCGCGGCGTCGAGGGCCCCCCTCAGCAGCTGACTTCGATCCATCGTCGTCCTTTCGCCGCCATGTGTGGCGACGATACTACTACGCTAAGCAGAGTAGCGTCAAGAAAAGCCTCTTGCCGACGGACCCGCCCCAGTTGCGGAGTCGCCTGCGATGCCTCGCGATCAGCGACCCTCCCACGTCGTTCGCCGGTACGAAAGCGTCCCGCCCGTCGCTTTCGCCTGTAGGTCGGGCTCCCCGGTCAGGAACAGCCGGTGTTCGTGCCGCAGTCGCGGCACGTGTAGCAGGAGCCCGTCCGGATCATCCGCCCGCCGCAACGGGCGCACTCAACGGCGTCCTCCCAGGAGTTGAAGAGGGCGGTCTGGCCGGGCGGCGCCGCCTCGACCGGCGCGGTGGGGACGGTCGCTGGGGGCGCGTCGACGCCGCCGTTGTACTGCTGCGACATCCGTGCTCGCACCTCGGCCGTCAGGATCCCGACCTCCTCCTGCTGCTCGGGGGTGAGGAACTTCTTGCCGAACCAGCGGAAGATGTAGTCGACGATCGACTTCGCGACGCGGATGTCCGCATCGTTCGTCTGGCCCGACGGCTCGAAGCGCATGTGGCTCAGCTTCGAGACGTACACCTCGGGCGGCACGCCGTACTGCAAGCCCATCGAGACCGCGATCATCAGCGAGTTCATCAGGCCCTGGAGCGTCGTGCCGTCCTTCGCGATGTCGACGAAGATGTCGCCCGGGGTGCCGTCCTCGAAGAGGCCGACGTGGATGTACCCCTCATAGTCGCCGACGCGGAACTTGCGGCCGACCTCGATCCGATCCTCGGGTACGCGCCGCCGCTGCGGCTTGGCCAGGGCGGCGGCCGCTGCGAGCGGGCCGGCGACAAGGCTCTCGAGCTTCCCGGAGAGCGGCTGGGCGACCTTGCAGTTGTCTCGGTAGATAGCGATCGCCTTCACGCCGAGGCGCCAGCCTTCGATGAAGACGTTGGCTACCTCGTCGACCGACACGGTCTCGGGCAGGTTGACCGTCTTCGAGATCGCGCCGCTGATGAACGGCTGAACCGCGCCCATCATCTTCACGTGACCCATGTAGTGGATCGCCCGGTCGCCGATCGCGCAGTCGAAGATCGGGTAGTGCTCGCTCTTTACGTAGGGCGCACCGACGATCGTGTTGCGCTCGTCGATGTAGGCGACGACCTCGTCGCCCTCGGTGGGTGCGTAGCCGAGTTTCTCGAGCGCCATCGGCACGGTCTTGTTGACGATCGTGATCTCGCCGCCGCCGACAAGCTTCTTCGACTTGACGAGCGAGAAATCCGGCTCGACTCCCGTCGTGTCACAATCAAGGAGGAAGCTTATGGTCCCGGTCGGCGCCAAGACACTTGCCTGTGCATTTCTGTAGCCGTGAATCTCGCCGAAATCGAGAGTATCGTCCCACGCTTGCCGACAAGCGCCGAGCAAATCGTCCGGCACCGACATTGCTCCCTCGATATTCCCGACCGCCGCGCGGTGCTTCGCCATTACTCCGATCATTGCGGCGGCGTTCGGACGGTAGCCGGCGAACGGCCCCATTCGTGAGGCAATCTCGGCCGATTTTCGATATGCACGACCCGTCATCAGCGCTGTAATCGCTGCGGCGTAGGCCCGACCGTCGTCCGAGTCGTAGGGTAGACCGCGCGCCATCAGAAGCGCGCCGAGGTTGGTGTAGCCAAGGCCGAGCTGACGGTACGCCTTGGCATTGTGCTCGATTTGCGGCGTCGGATACGACGAGTAGCCGACGAGGATCTCCTGCGCGAGAAATACCGTGTCGACCGTGTGCTGGAACGCTTCGACGTCGAGCTCGCCGTCCTCCCGGCGGAACTTCATCAGGTTAATCGAGGCGAGGTTGCAGGCCGAGTCGTCGATTGACATGTACTCGCTACAATTCGCTACGACAAAGCCGTCGACGATGTAGGAGTGGTGGACCGGTTCGGTCAGGTTGTACACCCACTCCTGACCGTCTTTTTCCCGAGTGAGCAGAGTCGTGTTCGTCTTCGCCCGATAGCGGCCACAGTCGTTAACAAGCGTATTGAGCGCGCGCTGCTTGCGCACGGCGGAAAAGCCAACCTCGTCGGCGAAGCGCTCGAGATCCGAACCGGTGATCCGGAGGTCGAATCCCTCCTTCGACTGATATGCAACGTGTGTGCCGTTGACGCGCGTGTACTGAAATTTCGTCGAATTGGAGCCGGTGATGCCATAGATACGACCGCGGACCCCAAAGGCGCTCAGGAGCCTCTGGACATCGCGGAGCAGCGCCTCGCTTCGGCTACCGAGACCGACGTAGCGACTCCCCTTGCCCGCCTCGACCCGTGAGACGCAGCCGTCCGCGCCGAAGAGCCCTCGTAGGAAGGCAGCCTGAATCGCTCTTGGCGCGCTGAAGACGCTCGAGGGCACCCGCTTTGCGTGCGTACGAGCCGATGTCACGCCCAGGCCTCGGAAGAAGTCGCGCACGGCCCCACTTTCGGCACGGAGCTGAACGGTGCCGTTCTGCATCTGCTGGCGTGAGATGCCGCCGACCAGCTCCCTCAGCATCCCCTCGTGCGAGCCGCAGAGGCTGTCGGCGATGTCATCGCCTCCATACACCCATTCCGTTCGGACGGCAGTGAGGCAGCCGTCACCCACGAGGTGGCCCAGCAGCTCACCGAGGCCTTCGCTCCAACGGCTCGGAAGCTCCTGCTGCACCTCGGTCCCACCGCGCCGGTGAGAGACCGCGAGCGCCTCGATCTTCACGGGCAACGCCCAGGACGCGTCCTGGGCGGGCGTTGGGCTGTCGTTTAGGAGCACGTGATCCGAAGACGCCAGGTCCGCGGCGGCGACGTAGCCGCGATTCGAGGTCCAGAGCCGGTGGTTCGGCGTGCAACGGAGCTCCTGCCCGTTTGCGAAGCAAAGTCGCACGACCGGCTTGACGCCCGTTCGGGCGATCGCGACCGGCTCGCTGGCGAGTACGCCTTCGCCGGGCTCGGACGCGGTCGCACGATGCGTATAGACGCGGAACTCCTCGCCAGCCTGCGCGCGCTCGTAGAGCTCGGCGAACGGAACCAGCCCGAGCGTCGTATGCACGCGCGCGTCACCCGGGAAACAGGGGTTAGACGCATTGATGCGCCCCGTGTTGGGCAACGTGTGCCAGGAATTGATCGTCGTGTCGTACTGGACGCCTGGATCGGCGCAGCGCCAGGCCGCCTCGCCGATCTGACGCAGCAAGTCCCGGGCTTCCTTGGTCTCGAGCACGGTCCCGTCGGTGCGCGCCCTGAGGTTCCACTCCCGCCCTTCGACGGCGGCCTGCATGAATGCATCCGTCAGGCGGACCGAGTTGTTCGCGTTCTGGTACTGGATCGACGCCCAGTCCGGGGAATCGAGCGACATGTCGTAGCCGGCCTGCTCGAGGACGCGCGCCTTCTCCTCTTCGTTCGCCTTGCACCAGATGAACTCCTCGATGTCAGGGTGGTCGACGTCGAGAATCACCATCTTGGCCGCCCGCCTCGTCTTGCCTCCCGACTTGATCGTCCCGGCGGAGGCATCCGCACCGCGCATGAACGAGACCGGGCCGGAGGCGTAGCCGCCCTTGGACAATTGCTCCTTGGAGGAGCGGAGCGTCGAGAGGTTGACGCCCGAGCCCGACCCGCCGCGGAAGATCACGCCCTCGCGGCGGATCCAGTCGAGGATCGAGTCCATCGAGTCGTCGATCGAGAGGATGAAGCACGCCGAGCATTGCGGCTGCTCCTCGAAGCCCACGTTGAACCAGACCGGCGAGTTGAAGGCGGCGAGCTGGTTGACGAGGATCGCCTTGAGCTCGGCCTCGAACGTCTCGGACTCCGTCTCGCTCGCGAAGTAGCCGCCCTGGCGACCCCAGCCGCCGATCGTCTCGACGACGCGTCCGATCATCTGCTTCACGCTGCGCTCGCGCTCGGGGGAGGCCATGCGCCCGCGGAAGTACTTCTGGGCGACGATGTTCGTCGCAGTCTGCGACCAGAACTTCGGGAACTCCACGCCCTTCTGCTCGAAGACGGGCCTGTCCTTGCCCGGAATGAAAGCATCGCGAATCTCCCACTCGACCTCGTCGAACGGATCACGGCCCTCGATCGTGAACAGCCTCTTGACGGCGAGGCTCGCCGCGTCGTCGACGACGGCGTTCTCGACCTTCGGGGTCGCTACCTCAGTGGGGTTGATCTGCTCTGCGGATGCCATCCTTGCCTCCCAAATTGTGTCTGATCGGCCCATGCTCGCGCGGTCTCGAGGGCTGAGCGGGACCCAGGAGCGTACGAGGAGTGTCGGACGGACATGACCCTCCGTCAGGCTACGCGGCGGGAGGGCCGCCCGGCGGCTTCGCCGTCTCGCCGTCGGCGCGGCGAGCCTGTACGTGGCGGGTCACCATGCCCGCCGCGCCGGCCGCTGTCAGGACGAGCGCAAGACCGGCGAGGAAGATGAGAGGCAGCGGAATCGAGTCGGCGTTGTTTGGCCCGACGGCGTCCAAAACCCGGCCGAAGAACCCCTTCGGCTTCTGCCGTCCGGGGAGAACAGGCGGGAGAGCGTTCCTCTTCGTCTTCCCCGTCGCCTTGGTTGCCGTCGGTCGCTGTGTCCCCGCCTTCGGCTTCGTGCGAACCTGTGTGTTGCGCGTCACGTGACGGCCCTTCCCGCCCGCGGGCACGACAGGACTGCCGTTCCCGGTCCGGATCGCGCTCTGGAGCGCGCGCGTCAAGTCAGCCGGCAGGCTCGAGTAGGTCTTGACGTCCTCGCCGGCGTGCTTCATCGCTTCCCGGTAGCAGTCGGCCGGGTAGACCTTGTCGATGCGACCGTCGTACCAGTCGTCGATCAGGTTCCGCCAGCAGGGCTTCGCGGCAGCCGCCGGCCCCGCCGAGACCAGCAGCGCAAAGCCGGCGAGCAGCGCGAGGAGCGAGAGTCGCTTCAGCGTCGTTCGCAACGTCAACTCTGGAGTCTCGCGTAGAGGCGTGATGGCTGCATGATCAGCGTGTAAGCGGTCTGTAAGCCAGAACGGGGCAAGGGGCTATGCTAGCTTCCTCCGGATGCGCACGGCCCTCGACCGTGGGGGCACCGCGCTACCGAATCTGACCACGACCCACGAGTCGCGCACGCAACGGACGGTCGCGACCCCCCTCGTGCTGGCGGGCTGGGTGGTGGCCTGGATCGCCGTCCGGGTGTGGCTCGCGCGTGGATCCGTCGCAGTACCGGCGTACCTCTGGGGCCGGCGTATGCTCTCGCGGGGTCACGCGGCCGCTGCGGCCGCTACGGCGCTCCTCGCTCCCGCCTTCGTGCTGACCAGGACGTTGATGCAGGAGAACGCGTTTCTGTCCGCATTCGTGCTTGCCTCGATCCGCAATGTCCTAGCTCGCGCGCGCGTACGCGTGAGACGAACCGAGACGCTCGGTCTCCCGGCGCTCCACCCGCCGTTTCTGGCCGAGCTCCGCCTCAGCGCCGGAGCGGGCCGCTCGCTCGCGCGCTTCAGGATCGTGCCCGTCGTCGATGGCTGAGGCCTCGGCGAGATGGTCGGGCGCGCTCTTCCTCGCCGCGGCCGGCGCCGTCCTGTCGGCGGCGCTCTTCCTCGGTGGAGGCTCGGATGACACCCGGCTGTTCTGGGTCGGCGGCGGGGCGCTCGTCCTGGCCGGGATCGGTGCCGCAGCCGGGCTCCTCGGTCTGCTGCCGCAGCCCAGCCTCGCTGCGCCCGGGGCGGCCTTCCTGGCTCTGCTCGCGGCGTTCGTGGCCTGGAGTGGATGCTCGATCGTCTGGTCGATCGAGGGTGACCGCTCCTGGAGCTACCTGAATCGCGACCTCGCCCTCCTCGCCTTCGCGGCCACGGGCGTGCTTGCAGGGGCCGCGCCACGCGCTGTGCGGATTGCCGCAGGCGGTCTTGCAGCCCTGCTCGCCGGCGTGGTTACCTGGGCTCTGCTCGGCAAGATCGTACCGGGCCTCGGCCCCGACGTCAGCCGAAATGCCCGGCTTCGCTCGCCGGTGGGCTACTGGAACGCGCTGGCCGTCCTCGGCGTGATGGCGCTCTTGCTGGGCCTGTGGGTCGCAGCACGAAGGGAGCGTCGGCCCGCACTACGGGCGGGCGGAGTCGTTCTCGTCTACGCCGCGATCGTCGTCGTCGTCCTCACGTTCTCGCGCGGAGGGATCGCCATCGCGGCGCTCGCCCTGGGGGCCTGGCTGCTGCTCGGCGGCGCGCTCGTCGAGACGATCCTGGCGCTCGCGGTCGCTGCGCCGGTCGCGGCGGCCGTCTGTGCATGGACCTTCACTCGACCGGCGCTTGTCGACGCCGGCCACACTCGCGTCGAGCGGGCGCACGACGGGTGGGTGCTCGGTGCCTCACTCCTCGCGGGGGCCGTACTTACGCTCGCCGTCTTCTGGTGGCTGGCGCGGTGGGAAAGCCGGCGCTTGGTCTCTCCCGAGCGCCGGCGGAGGCTGGCCCGTCGGGCGCTCGCGGTGGCCGGCGGAATCACGGCTCTCGTGCTAGCCGTGTCGGTCGTACGCGCGGGAGGTCCGGGTGAATGGGCCCGTGCTCGCGTGGACGAGTTCGCCACTCCAGCCCCGGTGATCGAGGGCCCCACGAGGCTGTCCGCCGGCAGCTCGAACTACCGCTGGACGTGGTGGCGACAGGCCTGGAGCTCGTTCGAGACCGAGCCGATCAAGGGAACCGGAGCCGGCTCGTTCGAGCTCGCGCACCGCGTGTACCGCAAGACGTATTCGCCACCCGCCCGCGAGCCGCACAATCTCGCGCTCCAGGTGCTGAGCGAGACGGGCCTCGTCGGCTTCGTCTTGCTCGCCGGCGCACTTCTCGCGGCGGCAATTGGCGTGGCCGGGTCGTTACGTAGGCTTCGCGGTGACGAGCGCAGCGCTGCCGCTGCGCTCGCGGCGTGCCTGGCGGCCTACGGCTTTCACGTCCTGGTCGACACCGGCTGGGACTACGTGGCGGTCAGCGGGCCGGCGTTCTTCCTGCTCGGCCTGCTCGTCTTGACCGGCCGGCAGCCACGCGAGCGAGCCAGGCGGCCGCTACCCGCCGCCGCCGCTCTCGGCCTCGCCGCGAGCGCCGTCGCGTCGCTTGCCACCCCGTGGCTGGCCGACCGCAGGATCGACTCCGCCTTCGTTGCCGTCACGGCCCTCGACTACGCGAGCGCAGCGACGAGCGCAAAGCGTGCGCACGACCTGAACCCCCTCTCGCTGGACGCGCTGAACACCTGGGCGCTGGCCGAGGAGGCAGGTGGCAGGCTCAGGGTTGCCCGGCGGCTCTACGTCGACGCCGTCGACCTGCAGCCGAAGAACCCGGACACGTGGTATGCGCTCGGGGATTTCGAGGCGACCGTCCTGCACGACTGTCTCCTCGGCTACGAGCATCTGAACCAGTCCTACACGCTCGATCGGTTCGGTCCCGCCGGCGAGCACGGGGGCCTCCTCGACAAGACACGGGCCGCGGTGAACAGGCATCGTCGCCGCTGCCACGTGCGCGAGCCGGTCGGCACCGCAAGCGGTGCGTAGTTAGCGCCCGACGACGAGGGCGACCTGCGAGCCCGCGAGGTCGCGCCGCCTGAGCCCGTCCAGCGGGCCGACCATGCGGATGTGCATGTCCCTTGCGAGGCGGGTTGCCTCTGCTCGAAAGCCTCGCCGGTACATGACCGCGCTGCGGACGTAGTCGCTCCGGGATGCGTTCCCGACGGAGCCGATCCGGTAGCCCTGCGCTCGCACGAGCCCGGCCATCGAAGAGGCTGCACCGGTCCTGCCGTTCCCGTTCAGGACGAGCACCGACGTGGCGTGCCTCGACAGCCTGGCGACCCCCGCCGGCGAGGTCGTGAGGCGCGCCTTCTCGACCGTCGTCT
>JBBRYW010000024.1:0-30273 GCA_038237235.1 Gaiellales bacterium | reverse complement strand
GTCGGCTCGCGAGTGGTCAGCCGCTGCAGCCAGAGACCCGGCGCAAGCAGCGTCATCAGCGCGCGATTCCGCGAGTGCCTGCCCGCAAAGCGGATCAGCTCGTAGGCGAGCCCCGCGATGAACGGCAGGAGCAGGATCCGTGTCGCGATCAGCCAGTACCAGGCGGGCCGTCCGAAGAACGCGAAGACGAAGATCGCTATGACCATCACCCAGAGCAGAAACGCGGTGCCACAGCGAGGATGGATCAGGCTGAACCGCTGCACTCGCTCCGGCTCGAGCTCCTCGCCCGCTTCGTACGCGTTGATCGCTTTGTGCTCGGCCGCGTGGTACTGGAAGACGCGCCGAAGATCAGGAAGCAGCGAGATGAGCGAGAGGTAAGTGATGAAGATTGCAACCCGGATCACGCCCTCGACGATCACGAACCAGCCGGTGTTCTTGATGGGGAGCCAACTCGTGATCAACACCGGCGTCACCTTGAACAGGGCAATCGCGAAGCCGATCGCAATCACGAAAGCGAAGATCATGGCTCCGCGGGACAACTCGGCGGGCTCCTCGCCGTCCTCCGAGGCGGCACCGCTCTCGCCGTCCTGCGCTGCGTAATTCGCGGAGATCGCGAGCGCGCGAAAGCCGATCGCGAGCGACTCGCCGAGCGCCACGACGCCTCGCACGAGTGGTAGCCGCAGGAGCCGGTGCCGCGCCATCGGCGACGAGATCGTGCGGGTGAGCTGTGCGATATCGCCGTCCGGCTTGCGAACAGCCACGGCCCAGTTCGAGGGCCCGCGCATCATCACGCCCTCGAGGACCGCCTGTCCTCCGATCGAAGCTGGCATGGCTGGCCGCTGGCTTAGCCGCGGCCGGCACGCTCGAGCCGGCGCTGGAACCGCTCGACCCGCCCGCCCGTGTCGACCAGCTTCTGCTTGCCCGTGTAGAAGGGGTGGCAGTTCGAGCAGATCTCGACGTGCATCTCCGGCTTGGTCGAACGAGTCTGAAACTCGTTTCCGCACGAGCACCGGACAGTCGCGAGAACGTAGTCGGGGTGGATTCCGGCCTTCATCTACCTGCGAGGATATCAGAGGCCAACCGGGTCGCCACGTTGCCGCCAGAGACAACTACGACGAGCCTCGAGCCCGGCGGAACCGTCACCTTCCCGGCCAGGAGCGCAGCCGTGGCGGCGGCTCCGGCGGGCTCGCAGGCGAGCTTCGCGCGCTCGTAGAGGAAGCGCATGGCACCCTCGATCTCGGCGTCGCCGACGAGCACGACCTCGTCGACCAGCACGCGGCAGACGGCGAGGCAGTTCCGGCCTGCGAAGGGCGCGTTGAGGCCGTCGGCGATCGAGACCGGCTGGACGGGCACGGGCTCACCAGCGGCAAGCGCAGCACCGAGCGCGCTGGAGCCTTCGGGCTCGACGGCGACGATTCGCACCTCGGGGCGGACCGCCTTGATCGCAGTCGCGAGGCCCGAGACGAGTCCGCCCCCGCCCACGGGGCAGAGAACGACGTCGACCTCCGGCACGTCCTCCACGATCTCCAGGCCGACGGTTCCCTGCCCCGCCATCACGAGCGGGTCGTCGAAGGGGTGCACGAGCGCGCGCCCGGTCTCGGTCAGCAACTCGGCGAGGCGCTCGAAGGCGCCGGCCGCGTCGGTGGCGGTCAGGTCGACGGTCGCACCGTACTCCCGCGTAGCGGCGATCTTCTGCTCGCTTGCGCCGGCCCACATCACGACGAGCGCGTCCACGTCCTCGACCGCTGCAGCGTAGGCGAGGGCCTGCGCGTGGTTGCCGGCGGAGATCCCGATCACGCCGCGAGCCTTTTCCTCCCGCGCGAGCGACGCCAGCTTCGTGAGGACGCCGCGCGGCTTGAAGGAGCCCGTGCGCTGAAAGAGCTCGGCCTTCAGGGAGACGCTTGCCCCGGCGCGCTCGCTGAGCGTCGCCGAGCTGAAGAGCGGCGTACGGTGCAGGCGCCCACCGATCGCCTCGCGAGCCGCCAGGACGTCGTCTAGCCCGATGGGCAGCGATGCGCCGCCCAGGTCGACACGATCGTGGCGCATCCTGGTCACAGCGGACTCAGGTCAACGTGTACTCGGGACCGGAGCCACCCTCGGCCGGGGTCAACCTACCGCCCTTGGCGGTAATGGCCCCGCACTGCACGCAGTTCGATGGCGTCACTCGGACTGCAACCTCACCGTCGCCCGACCCGACCTCGTAGACCTGCGCTGGGCAGAGGCGCGACCACATCTCGGCGAGCTCTCGAGGAACTCTTCGCTGCAGCCGGATGTGGCTTGGCGCGTCATCGCGCGTCTTGTTGCCGCTCAGGTAGACACTCGACAGCTTGTCGAACGTGAGCTTGCCGTCGGACACCGGGTAACGGCGGGCACGGTCGGTGCGGAGGAGCTCCTGATCGGCGTCCCGCTCTGTTCGCGCGTTTCCGGGGGGAAAGGCGCCGCGGCTCGCTGTCATGGCACCGGCCATCACCCCCCCCAGCCAGAAACCGCGACCGAATGCCTGCCGCATGTTGCGAACCCGCTTCAGGTCCTCCCAGATGAAGCTTTGCCTGATCGCGTCGTCGTACGGCGCGAGAGCGCCGCGCCGCCCGGGCGCCTCGCCCGGTTGCAACGCGCCGAAGGCGGCCTCGGCGGCAAGCGATCCCGACTCGATGGCGTAGTGGATTCCCTTGAGCGCGGGCACGTTGACGAGGCCTGCGCCGTCGCCGCAGATCAGAAGACCAGGCGCCTGCAGGCGCCTGGGCAGCGAGACGAAGCCGCCCTCCGGGATCGTCTTCGCACCCCAGGCGATCCGTTCGCCTCCTTCGAGGATGCCGCGCACGAGCCGGTGTGTCTTCAGCTCCTGCAGGAGGTCGTGGGCGGAGAGCTCGACGTCGCGGTAGTCGAGCCCGACGACCATCCCGACCGTGACCATGTCATCGCCCATCGGATAGATGAACGAGCCGCCGAACTCGCGGTAGCGCGCCCCCGCGCGGAGAGGCCACCCCATCGTATGGATGACGCGGCGAAGCGGTTTCGGGACGCGCCAGACCTCCTTCACGCCGAGCGCCCAGACCTGGGGATTCTCGCCCTCGAGATCGAACGCGCTGAGAGCTGCGCCGGTCAAGTGGCCCTGCGTGCCCTCGGCGAGCACGGTCACGCGCGCGACGAGGTCCGCACCCGGCTCGAAGTTCGCGAGCTCGTCCCCTTCGCGGCCCCGCCCCTTGTCGCCGGTGCGCACGCCGCGCACACGCCCCCCCTCGACGAGGAGCTTCTCGGCCGCGGTCTCGGGGATGACGGTCGCTCCGCCGGCTTCCGCCTCGTCGGCGAGCCAGCGGCCGAGCTGCGACAGCGATGCGACGTAGTTGCCCTCGTTCTTCATCGTCGGCGGCGCGGGAATGCGGGTGGCGCCCCGCGACGAGAGGAAGTAGACGGCCTCTCCGGGGACCCGACCGTAGAAAGGCATCTCGTCGATCCGCTTTCGGCCCTTGAACAGGCGGCGCAGGCTCCGCGGGTTGACGACAGCCCCGGAGAGCAGGTGCGAGCCCGGCTGCCTGCCCTTCTCGACCACCGCGACCGGGACGTCGCCGAGCCGCTCCGCGACTCGGGGCGCAGTCTCGAGCAACTGGCCGAGGCGAATGGCGCACGCGAGGCCGGCTGGGCCGGCGCCGACGACGAGGACGCCGACCTCGATCCGCTCGTCCTCGAGGCGCGTGGGCTGGGCGATGAACTCGGAGGGCGAGTAGGGCGGGGGAAAGTCGGCCGGTCTCATCCGCTCTTGCGCGCCCGGACGAGCTCGGTCAGCCTTGGCAGAATCTCGTGGACGTCGCCGACAACACCGAGGTCGGAATAGTCGAAGATCGGCGCATTCGCATCCTTGTTGATCGCGACGATCACACCCGAGCTCTGCATTCCCACCTTGTGCTGCACCGCGCCCGAGATGCCGCAGCCGATGTACAGCTTCGGGGCGACGGTCTTCCCCGTCTGCCCGACCTGCGCCGAATAGGGATACCAGCCGGCGTCGACGACCGCGCGTGTGGCGGCGACGGCGCCGCCGAGCGCTCGGGCCAGCTCTTCCACGAGCTCGAAGTTCTTCGGCTCGCCGAGCCCGCGCCCACCGGCGACGATCACGTCGGCGTCCTCGATCGAGGGCCCCTCAGTCTCGGCATGTGCCTGCTCCACCATCGTCGCCGCCATTGAGAACTCCTCGACCTGGACTGCCAGATCCTCGATCTCGGCTTCCCCGCCGGTCGCGACGGGGTCGAAGCTTCCCGAGCGAACGAGGGCGAGCCGCGGCTCGGAGGTCCAGCCGACGTCGACATAGACGGAGTCGCCGAGCGCGGGGCGCTTGCCGACGAGGCGATCGTCGTCATACACCAGATCGACGAGATCCCAGTTGAGGCCCGCTCCGAGCCTTGCCGCCAGGCCGGCTGCCACGTCGGCCGTCAGAACCGAGGCCGCGAACAGCACGGTGCCGACGCCCCGCTCGCGAACGACCCGCTCGAGCACATCGACGCGGGGCTGGGAAAGAGGTGCTCGGAGCCGCTCGTCGTCTGCCACGTACACCCGCGACGCGCCGAACCTACCCGCTTCGGCCGCGATGGCGCGAACATCATGCCCCGCGACGAGCCCGCAGACCTCGGGGTCACCGAGGGACGCGGCTTTGGACAGGACGCCGAGCGCGCCCTTCTGCAGCGCGTTCTCGTGGTGTTCTAAGAAGACCAGGATGCTCATGCGGAGAAGGTGCCGGTCGGTCGGGGCGCCTGGTTCGGTGATCCCGGACGCGTAGCGTGCTCATGCGGAGAAGTTGCCGGTCGGTCGGGGCGCCTGGTTCGGTGACCCTAGTGATCGCATCAGACGAGCTTCCTCTCGGCAAGAAAGTCCAGAATCGCTTGCGCCGCGTCGCCGTCGCCCTCGATCCGGCGGCCTTCGCCTCGTGGGGGCGGCTCCTTGATCGCGTAGACCACCGTCCTGGCCGCCGCGTCGCCGACCTCGTCCGCCGAAAGGCCGAGCTCGGTGAGCGAAAGCGTCTCCTGTGGCTTTCGCTTCGCGCCCATGATGCCCTTGAGCGAGGGGTAGCGCGGCTCGTTGATCGCGTCTGAGACGGCGACGGCGGCGGGTAGCGAGGCCTCGATCAGGTCGTAGCCGAACTCCGTCTGCCGCTTCACCCGGACCTTGCCGGCGCCGACCGTCAGCTCGGCAGCCTGCGAGATCAGCGGCAGCCTGAGATGATCGGCCACTGCGGCCCACAGCACGGCGCCATCCGAGTCGCTGGCCTGCTGACCGAACAGCACGAGATCGGCACTCTCGCGGCCGAGCGCCGCGGCGAGTGCCCGGCTCGTTCCCACGAGATCGGATCCAGCGGCCGCCTCGTCGCTCACGAGCAACGACCGATCAGCTCCCATCGCGAGCGCCTTGCGCATCGCCTCGAGCGCGGACGCGGGGCCGAGCGAGACGAGAACGACCTCTCCCTCGCCGGATGCCTCCTTCAGGCGAAGCGCCTCTTCGACGGCGTGCACGTCGAACGGGTTCAGCGTCCCCTCGCCCGAGCGATCGAGCCGCTTCGTCTGCGGGTCCAGCCGCCTGGGCGCGCTTGCCCCGGGCACCTGTTTGACGCAGACGGCGATCTTCACGCGCCGAACTCTAACGGCGTCGCCCGGAGGCTCTTTGCTGGCCTGCCTGCTAGGGTTCTGCGCTTCGGGCGCGAACCGGAGCCTGTTGACAAGCCACCGGACGACAGCACGAGGTGTCCTCTTCCTGCTGACCCTCCTCCTCGTGGGGACGGCGGCGGCGGGGCCTTTGCCCGAGCCGGGAAAGGCTCCGGCGGCGAAGTCGGGCAAGTCTGCGAAGAGCGGACCACGCATGATCTTCCCGGTCGTCGGCAAGGCGCTGTACACGAGCGACTTCGGCCAGGCGCGGGGGCAGGGAAAGCACGAGGGCAACGACATCCTCGCCCAGCGGAAGGCGCCCGCGGTGGCGGCCGAGGCGGGGATCGTGAAGTTCTGGACGACCTCGGCCCGTGCCGGCTGCATGCTCTACCTCTACGGCAAGAGTGGCACAACCTACCTCTACATCCACCTGAACAACGACCTGACCAAGGCGAACGACAACGGGGGCAAGTGCGTTCCGGGAACGGCCTATGCGCCCGGCCTCAAGAACGGCGCGACGGTGCAGGCGGGGCAGCACATCGGCTACGTGGGCGACTCCGGCGACGCGAACGGTGGCGCGACGCACCTCCACTTCGAGGTGCACCCGAAGGACGGCCCGGCGGCGAACCCGTTCCCGTACCTCAACTCCGCCCTGCATCTGCTCTTCGTTGCCACGCCGGGCAAGCCGTTCTCTCTTGCGCTCCGCGGTTCGGTGTCGGCGATGCCTTCCGGCTCGCTCCAGCTCCGCGTAGACAGCCTTCGCGTTTGGCCCGGGGGGCTTCAGGTTCCAGACGTGAAGCGAACGCTCAGCGTCAAGGTTCCGCTCACCGCGGTGGTCGAGCAGGTCGTGAACGGGATCTCCTCGGCACGCGAGCTCGGCGGCAGCCTTTCGGCGCTTCGGAAGGGAACGTCGGTCGTGGTCTGGACCCTCCCCGCTCCCGCGACTCTCGATGCCCAGATCGGCAAGAACGGCGCGCTCTCGGTCGACCGCGTCGTCCTGACGACCGCGAAGAAGTAACACTCAGCCCGCTGAAACGCGGGCCTCCTAGCGCGGGTGAACCATGGGTTCATTCGTCGCGCCTAGCCACGCGCAACGAGCCGCCGCCGAAGGCGGGCTCTGCCCGCCGAGAGGCTCCCTGCGGCCGGGATCGCCGCAGCGAAGAAGGAGGGGGCTCGCGGGGGAACCATGGGTTCACCCGCGCCCTCAGCGCCCGCTGAAGCGCGGCTCCCGCTTCTCGACAAACGCGCTCATCCCCTCCTTTTGATCCTCGGTGGAGAAGAGCATCGAGAAGAACGAGCCCTCCTGCGTGAGGTTGGCCTCGTGCGAGGCCTGCAGCGCAAGATTGAGTGCTTCCTTCGCGTAGGCGAGCGCCACGGGGCTCCTCGATGCGAGCTCCCGGGCCCGCTCGAGCGTCTTCTCCATCAGCTCACCCGGCTCGTAGACCGCGTTGACGAGCCCCCTCCGCTCCGCCTCGGCGGCGTCGACGAGGCGTCCGGTCAGGACGAGCTCCTTCGCGAAGCCGAGCCCGGAGACCCGGGCAAGCCGCTGGGTGCCGCCCCAGCCGGGGATGATGCCGAGGTTGACCTCCGGCTGGCCCAGCCGCGCGCTCGCGGAGGCGAAGCGAAGGTCGCAGGCAAGGGCGAGCTCGCAGCCCCCGCCCAGCGCGAAACCGTTGACGGCCGCGATCGTCGGCTTCGGCATCGTCTCGAGCAGGTGCGCGCACGCCTGGCCGAAGCCACCCCATTCCCGGGCCTCGAGCACGCTCAGGGCACTCATGTACTTGATGTCAGCGCCCGCGACGAACGCGCGCTCACCGGCGCCGGTGAGGACGACGACGCGAACGTCGTCGTCGTGGGCGACGGCGTGCAGGCTGTCCCGCAGCTCCATGAGCGTGGGACGGTCGAGCGCGTTCAGCGCCTCCGGCCGGTCGACCGTGACCACCGCGACGCCGTCACGACGTTCCTGCCGGACGGCTATCTCGCCGCCACTCGCTCGCGGAGGAATTCGATGATCGCACGGGTTGAAGCTCCGGGTGTGAACACTTCGGCGACGCCAAGTGACTTGAGCTCGCGGATGTCGTCGGCGGGAATCGTGCCACCGACAACGACGAGGACGTCGTCCGCTCCCTTCTCGCGCAGGCCCTCGAGGACCCTGGGCACGAGCGTCATGTGTGCGCCGGACAGGATCGAGATGCCGACGGCGTCCGCGTCCTCCTGGATCGCGGTCTCGACGATCTGCTCGGGTGTCTGGTGGAGGCCGGTGTAGATGACCTCCATTCCCGCGTCGCGGAGGGCCCGAGCGATGATCTTCGCGCCCCTGTCGTGACCGTCCAGCCCGGGCTTGGCGACGACGACACGAATGTTCGACGCCACGATCGGCAAGTATATGAACCATGAAGCTGACCGTCGTGGGGTGCTCCCCGGCCTGGCCGAACCCGGGCGGTGCTCAGTCGGGCTACCTCGTCGAGGGCTCGGGTAGGCTGCTGCTCGACTGCGGCCCCGGCGTGCTAGCCCGCTTACGGGAAGGCGAGGGGTGGCCACGCGTCGACGCGATTGCGATCACGCACTTCCACCTCGATCACTGGGGCGACCTCGTGCCCTGGGTGTGGGGACGGATGTTCGGCCTGGGACGCGATCACGAGCCCCCCGAGCTCTGGCTCCCGCCCGGCGGCCGGGCGCAGCTCGAGGCATTCGGCGAGCGCTTCGGGACGAGCTGGATGTTCGAGAAGACCTTCGTGCTCAAGGAGTACTCTGAAGGCGAGCCTTTCGCGGCCGCCGGCTTCGAGCTCCTGCCGGTTCGGCTGCCCCACTACACCCTCCTGACCTACGGCTTCCGCGTCGCCAACGAGCGCCGCACCCTTGCCTACTCGGGCGACTCGGGCCCCAGCGACGAGCTGGCGCGGCTGGCGCGCGACGTGGATCTCTTCATCTGCGAGGCGACGCTCGAGCGCGGCGAGTTGGACGGCGAGCCGCGCGGTCACCTGTCGGTGGACGAGGCACTCGATGCGTTCAGAGCGGCGGGGGCCAAGCGACTCCTGCTCACTCATCGGCCGCAGGAGCTGCCGGTCGACGAAGAGCTCGACCGGGCGTACGACGGTCTGCAGCTCGAAATCTAGGGGGTGGACAGCTCGGCCGGCACGGCGATGGCGACCCGCGGCACCCACCAGTTGACCACCCAGTGGCGGCTCTTGCCGCTACCGATCTTGATCAGCCTCATGTCGAAGTACTGGGGCCTGAGCTTGGCCCGCTTCGGGATCAGGGCTACGCCGATGCTCGCGCGGTTCACCCCGAGCGACTGGATGTCGAACTTCGCTCCGGCGATCGGATCGAGGTACGGAACAACTGTGATGTTGCCGGTCAGCCATTCCTTGTAGGTCGTGCCTGCCCGGACCGCCGGTCCCGCGAGCGGCCAGGCGCGCGCCAGGTGCTTGCGCTGCACGGCGGTCAGGATGAACGTCCCAGCGACCCGCCGCGCGGACGCGTCGAACCGCGCGGCGACCGGCTGCCGGCCGTTGCCCGCACCCGTGTTCGACGCAGTCTTTCCGCCGGCTTTGGTCTTCGCGTGCGACGGCGGCGGAGCTGTGCTCTGGGCGGCCGGCGGAGAGCTCGCGGCTTTGTTCGCGCTCGAGTCGCCGCCGCCGAGCTTGACGACGAGGAACGCGACCACACCCGCAATCAGGACCAGGCCCGAGACCCATGGCAGCATCCGCGAGAACGGGGAGATCCGGGGGGTCGCGGACTGTGCCACTTCGGAATCGTAGACGACCGTCAGGCGCGCAAGTTAGACGCGCGCCTCAGAACACCGGAGTCTCTCGCCACACGCCCCAGACCTCGCGCAGCGCGTCGCACATTTCGCCCATCGTGGTGTACGCCCGGGAGGCCTCGACCATCACCGGCATGAGGTTCACGTCTTCGCGCGCGGCCGCCGACTTGAGACGGTCCAGCGCGTGCTCCACGGCCGCCGAGTCACGCCGGGCGCGAAGCGCCTGCACGCGAGCGATCTGCTGCCGCTCGAGGGCCGGGTCGATCTTCAGGAGCTCGATCTCCGGCTCGTTCTCGGCGACGTAGCGGTTGGCTCCGACGATCACGCGCTGATTCGCCTCGACCTCGGACTGGTACCGATACGACGCGTCCGCGACCTCGCGCTGAAAGAAGTTCTCCTTGATCGCGGCGACCACTCCTCCTAGCCGCCGGATGCGGTCGAAGTACTCGTACGCCTCCGACTCGAGCCGATTCGTGAGGCTCTCGACGTGCCAGGAGCCGCCCAGCGGATCGATCGAGTTCACCACACCGGTCTCGTGCGCGATCACTTGTTGCGTTCGCAGAGCGATACGCGCCGCGTTCTCGGTCGGGAGGGCGAGCGCCTCGTCGAACGAGTTCGTGTGGAGCGACTGGGTGCCGCCGAGCACGGCGGCGAGCGCCTCGATCGCCGTCCGCACGATGTTGACCTCCGGTTGCTGGGCCGTCAGCGAGACGCCTGCCGTCTGCGTGTGGAAGCGCATCAGCCAAGAGCGCGGGTCCTTCGCCCCGTAGCGCTCGCGCAGCTCGCGCGCCCAGATCCGGCGGGCGGCGCGGTACTTGGCGATCTCCTCGAAGAAGTCGAGATGCGCGTTGAAGAAGAACGAGAGGCGCGGGGCGAACCGGTCGACGTCGAGCCCGCGCGCCAGCGCTGCCTCCACGTACGCGAACCCGTCGGCGAGCGTAAAAGCCAGCTCTTGCGCTGCGGTCGAGCCCGCCTCCCGGATGTGGTACCCCGAGATCGAGATCGGGTGCCAGCGCGGGAGCTCGTCGGCGCAGAACTCCATCATGTCGACCACGAGCCGCATGGACGGCTCGGGGGGAAAGATCCACTCCTTCTGCGCGATGTACTCCTTCAGGATGTCCGTCTGCACCGTGCCCCGCAGCTCGGCCCGGGGCACACCCTGCCGCTCACCGACGCAGATGTAGAAGGCGAGCAGGATCGCCGCGGCCGAGTTGATCGTCATCGAGGTCGAGACCTCGCCCAGCGGGATCCCCCCGAACAGCGTCTCCATGTCGTCCAGGGAGTCGACGGCGACGCCTTCTCGACCGACCTCGCCGATGCAGCGCGGATGATCGGAGTCGTATCCCATCAGCGTCGGCATGTCGAACGCCGTGGACAGACCTGTCTGGCCGTGGTCGAGCAGGTACCGGAAGCGCTCGTTCGTCTCGGCCGCGCCGCCGAAGCCGGCGAACTGCCTCATCGTCCAGAGCCTTCCGCGATACATGGACGGATAGACGCCGCGCGTGAAGGGGTAGACGCCCGGGTAGCTGAGATCGCGCTCGTAGTCCAGATCGACGGTGTCGGGCGTGGAGAGGGGCTCGTTCTCGAGCCCGGACATCGTGGTGAACAGCTCGCCCTCCCGCTCGCTGCCCGAGTCGTACAGCTCCTGGCGCCACTGCTCGGTGCCGCTCAACGCAGCGCGATTTTCGGCAGTCGCCATTCGAAACATTGTACGACAGCGCCGTTCTACCTCTCTTGGCGCGCGTCGGGGGATTGCGAATATTCACGTCGGCACAACGCCGGACGGTGGAGCGCCTACACTGCGGTCACGGCGCTGGCAGACAACACCCTGAGCGCGGTCGCCCTCGCGATCGCGGTGGGCGGAACGGCGCTTGCGGTCGTTCTCGGCGGCGCGGCGTTTCTGCTCGCACGCGAGCGTCCCGGCCCGGCGCAGATTCGAACGATCGTCCGCGAGGCGAATGCGCCGCTCGAGGCGATGGTCGCGCAGCTTTCGCGCTCGCTCGAGCTCTCGGGCGGCGTCTGGGAGGACGCGCCCAAGGCGCCGTCCGGGATTGGCGAGCTGCTCGAACAGCTCGCCGGAGCGGCACGAACGTCCCAGCGCGCCGACGCGGTAGCCGTCGTCGTCGATCGAGACGGCGGCGAGCCCCTCGTCGCGACGAGCGGATTTAACCCGGGCACACGCTACGACCCGGCGCTCCTGCGACCCGCGGGAGCCCGCGCCGTTGTCGTCTCGTACCGCCACGACGAGACCTCGGCGCCGAACGGCGAGCCGATTCGCGCCGGCCTCTCGGTGCCGCTTGCGGCCGGCGGCGTCCTGTCCGTCTTCTGGCGCGACCCCGCCCGGGACCCGAATCAGGAGGATCTCGAGCGCCTCGAGGGCCTCGCGGCCCGGGCAGCGCCGGCGCTCGAGCGAGCTCTCGCGGCCGCCGAGAGGTAGCAACGCCTCGGGCCAATGCGGAGAGCGGGCGCGCCGGCAGCGCTAGTCGAAGACGATGCGATGATCCGAAGCTGGGTTCGGATCTGCCTTCGCGACACCGAGTTCCGCCTCGCGGCCGAGGCTTCCTCGGCGGCGGAGGCCCTGGAGCTCGCCGGGCGACGCAAGATCGACCTGTTCCTGATCGACTACCGGCTGCCAGACCGCGTGGGGACTGAGCTCATTCGCGAGCTTCGCCACACCGGTACCTCCGCGCCCGCCGTGCTGATGACGGCCAACTCGGAACGCGGCTTCAACGAGCACGTCCGCGACTCAGGCGCGCAGGGAACGGTGCTCAAGACCGGGAGCAGCGACGAGCTGCTGACAACCCTTCGAGCGGTCGGTCGCGGAGATCGAACGTTCGACACTCGTTACCCGAAGCGAGCGCCCGGCCGGGCCGCCCTCAGGCCCCGCGAGCGGCAAGTGTTGAACCTCGTCGCCTCGGGCAGCACGAACCGCGAGATCTCGAAGCTGCTTGGAGTCGGACACGAGACCGTCAAGACCCTCCTTTCCCGGACGTTCGTGAAGCTCGGCGCGCGCCGGCGCGCTCAGGCTGTCGCCGCAGCTCACGATCGCGGGCTCTGTAGAGCCGAGCTGAGCGGGACAGCCCGGCAGGTGGGGGGCGGCGAGCCGCAGAGCACGAGGCTCGACGCCGCCCTGATCGCCGGTATGGCGCACGATTTCAAGACACCGCTCGCAGTTCTCATCGGCTACGCAGAGCTGCTCGGCTTCCGCCTCGCCGGGCGGCTGCTCCGCCGCGGCGCCTGGCCGTGCGTTCGGGCAGACGTCGGGCACCTTCGCCACGCGCTGGAGGCAGTGGCCGGCTCGCTGATGGCGAACGCAGCGGACGACCAGGCCTTGACGGCGGCCGTGGGCACGAAGGCCAACGCTGCGATCTTGACCCTCGTCACGACAACGGAGCTCGGTCTCGAGGCCTGCTCAGCGAGTGGGCCGAGCATTCCCACTGGAGGCCAGTCGACTCGCCTGCTCGGCCTTTACGTGGCACAGCGTCTGCTCCAGGCCGGCGGAGGCTCGTTGCACGAGCTGCCGGCCACCGAGACCGAAGGGCCGGGGTTTCGGGTGACGCTGCCTCTCGGCTGCAGCTAGCTCGATCGGCAGCGACGGTCAGCCCCGCTGATCCGCCGCTGCTCGGCGTTCCGCTCCGCGTCGGTGGCTGGTTCGTACGCACCCGGCGCAGTGCCCTGCCAGAAGAGATCCGGCGTTACCCCAGGGCCGATGATGGTCGCCCGGTACTGGCTGCCCTTCCCGACCGGGCGCTTGCCGTGCGAGTAGAAGCCGTAGCAGAAGTACCCCGTCGGCTGATGCGTCAGGAAGCTGTTCTCCCTGCGCCAGCCGGACCCGTACGCGGAGTCGTAGGTGTCGACGTAGACGCTACGTCCGAAGCTGTCGAGCGGTACGCCAAACCGGGTCGACCGAAAGCCGAAGACTGGATTACCGAGGTACGACACGGCGCCGTATAGGTGCTCGAACCTACCCGCGTAGGACCAGTCGACGTTGATGTAGATCAGGGCCGGCGCCCCGCGCCAGTGCGCGAGACGAAGGTCGGGAGCGCCCTGCGCGCGCGACGGCTGCTGCCCGAAGTTCGGCAGGCTGCGCCGCCAACTCTGAACCGCCCAGTAGGAGCCGTCGGGCGCCTTGCAGGCCGCGACGAGCCAGTGGAGCGGCGGGCCGTCGTACGGCCGGCACGAAGTCTCGGCTCGGCCGGTCCCGGTACGCCCCCGCCCGGCCTCCAACGAGTAGTCGAGCGAGAACGCAAGCTGAGTGCGGCTCCTCGTCGGGGCCAGCGCGTTCTTGGCCCCCGAAGCTCGCACTTGCCGTGCCTCGCTGCCCGCGCGGTAACTGAGCAATGCCGACCCGTTAGCCGCAACGGCTAGGTGCACGCCGGTCGCTCCCCGGGCGATGAGTTGCGAAGCAGCCGCCGCGCCCGGAAACAAGGCGACGGCAATGAGTACGAGGCCCAGGCGGGCCAGTCGATGAAGAATCATGATTGTCGAGGTAGAAAGACGACGTTTGGTTACTAAGACGATCTTGCCTGCTACAGCCTACTCTCTTTTCGCCCGGGCGGCCTTGCGCCGCCCCGAAGGCGGTCGCGTCAGGACGTTTGCGGGACGGTGGTCGTTTCGCGCCGCGACGGCGCCGGCAGCTCGAACCAGAACGTCGAGCCCTCGCCTTCCTTGCTGTCGAACCCAATCTCGCCCCGGTGTGCCTTTACGATCTCACGGGCGAGTGACAGCCCGAGACCGGTGCCGCCGATCGAGCGCGTGTCGGTGGTCTGCGTCCGGGCGGTGAACATGGGCACGGGGGTCGTGCGGAAGAGGGGGTCGCTGCGCAGCTCCGCCAGGATCTCGAGTCCGGGGCGGCCTGGCATCATCATGTCGAGCAGGATCAGGTCGGGGCGCATTCTCCTCGCGAGCTCGAGCGACTCGTCGCCGTCCCTCTAGTGCGATCGTAGCCCCGATCCTGGTTGATTAACGTCTGGCGCCCGGCTTCCAGAGCGGCTCTTGTCCCCGATTTGCAGTTCGGGCGAGGATGAACAGGAGATCCGATAGCCGGTTGAGGTAAATGGGTACGAGCCGGTTGAGCTCGTGCTGCTCCCGCGCGAGCAGAACCGCCCGCTCCGCGCGACGGCAAACCGTCCGGGCGAGATGGAGGCGGGCCGCTGCCTCGGAGCCTCCCGGCAGGACGAAGCTGCGCAGCTCGGGCAGGTCTGCGTTCCATCGGTCGCACAGGTGCTCGAGCTCGTCGATCTGCCGCTGGGTCACCCTCAGCCTGTCGTCGCCGGCGACGTACGGGACGCTCACGTCCGCCCCCAGGTCGAACAACTCGTTCTGGACTCGCTCGAGGGGTACCCGCAACGCATCCGGGATCCCCGCCGCCAGAGCGAGACCGACGACGGAGTTGAGCTCGTCGACGGCGGCGAAGGCCCCGATCCGCTCGTCGAGCTTCGAGACTCGGCTGCCGTCGCCAAGGCTCGTCTCGCCGAGGTCGCCCCCACGCGTGTAGATGCGAGTGAGGCGGACCGGCTCGTCTCGGCGCCGCGCGCGAGTCATCCCTGTGCGAGAGCCTGCGGGCGCAGCCCGAGGATCGAGCGCGCGATGACGAGTCGCTGGATCTCGCTCGTTCCCTCGTAGATCTCGGTGATCTTGGCGTCGCGGTAGAAGCGCTCCACCGGAAACTCCTTCGTGTACCCGTACCCTCCCAGCACCTGGATCGCCTCGGCGCTCTGGCGGCGCGCCGTCTCGGAGGCGAAGAGCTTCGCCTTGGCACCCTCCTCGGAATGCGGCAGCCCCTGCTGCTTCAGCCAGGCCGCCCGGTAGACGAGGAGGCGAGCCGCGTCGATCTCGGTCGCCATGTCGGCGAGCTTCCACTGGATCGCCTGGAAGTCGGCGATCCTCTTGCCGAACTGTCGCCGCTCGAGCGCGTAGGCCCTGGCGGCGTCGTAGGCGGCCTGCGCGATGCCGAGCGCCTGCGCCGCGATGCCGATTCGGCCGCCGTCCAGCGTGGCCATGGCGACAGCGAAACCCTTGCCCTCGGCGTGGAGGAGTCGATCGCGGCCCACGGCGACGTCCTCGAGCACAAGATCCACGGTCGACGACGAGTTGAGGCCAAGCTTCTCCGCCTCCCGCGTAACGCGAACCTGGTCGCCGTCGAGGATGAAAGCCGAGACGCCTCGCGCGCCGGCGGCTCGCGGATCCGTCCGCGCGAAGAGGACAAGCGTGCCGGCATGGGCGCCGTTCGTGATCCATTGCTTCGAGCCCGAGATCGTCCAGCCGTCGCTCGCCCGCGCTGCAGAGGTGCGAAGCGACCCGGCGTCCGAGCCGGCCTCGGGCTCTGTGAGCGCAAAGGCGCCCAGCTGCTCGCCGCGGGCGAGCGGCGGCACGAAGCGGGCCTTCTGCTCGTCGGTCCCGAACGCAAGGATGGGAAGCGTGGCCGCGCTCGTGTGGACGGCGACGGTTACCCCGACCCCTGCGTCCGCCCGCGAGAGCTCCTCGAGGACGAGGACGTAGGAGACGAAGTCGGCTCCGGCCCCGCCGAGCTCCTCAGGGATGCAGACACCCATCAGGCCGAGGTCGGCGAGCTTGCCGTAGAGCTCGCGCGGGAAGCGGTGCTCCCGGTCCCACTCGGCCGCGCGAGGCTCGATCTCGGCGTCGGCGAACTGCCGCGTCAGCGCCTTGATCTCGCGCTGGTCGTCCGTCAGCGAGAAGTCCACGCCCTATCCGCCCCGTCGCGCCGAACGGCCGGCCGCGTCGCGCCGAGATCGGCTCCGCGGAAGCAGCTCCGGCTCCGTGGCGGGCCTCACTCGGCGAGTATAGTCAGCCGGGGTTTGCGCACCCTCGGCGTCCTCGGTCTGCTCCTCGTCACTGGACTCGCCGGCTGCGGAGGTCACTCGGCCTCGCCGGAGAGCGTGGCGCGCGCGTGGAGCAACGCGATCAACACGGGTGACAACGACGCCGCCGCCGGCCTGTTCGCCGACGACGCGCAGATCGTGCAGCCGGGACAAGTCACACGTCTCCACACCCATGCCGAGGCCGTTGCCTGGAACGCGGCTCTTCCCTGCTCCGGGACGATTCTCGAGGTCGTGGACGCCGACGAGACCGCGACGGTCACGTTCAGGCTCGGCAACCGCCCGAGCGGCACGTGCGACGGGCCAGGAGCGACGGTCCGTGCCATCTTTCGGGTGCGGAAGGGCAAGATCGTGCTCTGGCACCAGCTCGGCAACGAGACGGCGCCCGGGACCCAGTCGATCTAGAATCGCAGCCGTCAGCGGGTCAGTACGTGTAGAAGCCTTCCCCGCTCTTGCGGCCCAGGCGGCCCGCCTGGACGTACTGGCGGAGGAGCGGGCAGGGCGCGTACTTCGGGTTTCCGAGCCCCGCGTGCAAGACTTCCATGATCGCCACGCAGGTGTCGAGACCGATCAGGTCGGCCAGCGCAAGGGGCCCCATCGGGTGCGCGAAGCCGAGCTTCGCGATCGTGTCGATCGCTTCCCGCTCGGCCACGCCCTCCATCAGGGCGTACGCCGCCTCGTTGATGAACGGCATCAGAATCCGGTTCGAGACAAAGCCGGGGAAGTCGTTCGCCTCGGCCGGCGTCTTGCCGAGCTCCTCCGCGAAGGCGACGATCGCGGCCGCCGTCTCATCCGAGGTCTGCAGGCCACGGATCACCTCCACGAGCCCGAGCACCGGAACCGGGTTGAAGAAGTGCATACCGATCACACGCTCCGGTCGCGAGGTGACCGCGGCCAGTGAGGTGATGGGGATCGAGGATGTATTCGAAGCGAGGATCGCCCCGGGCGGAAGTGCTGCGTCGGCGCGGCGGAAGACGTCCTCCTTGACCCGCGCATCCTCGATCACCGCTTCGATCATCAGATCGGCCACGGCAAGCTCCCGCACGGGCTCGATCCGCCTCATCACCTCCTCCGGATTCCCGCCCCCCTTGCCGGCCAGCTTCTCCAGGCTGCTGCGCATACCCCCCAGGCCGCGCTCGACCGCTCCGGGCTCCACGTCGTAAAGGGAGACGCTTCGACCCGAGGCGGCGGCGACCTGTGCGATGCCCGCGCCCATCTGGCCGGCGCCGACGACGAGGACGTGCGGGAACCTCACCGTGCGAGCCTGTCGGCGGCCGTTACGGCGTACAGCACGCAGTCGACGCGTCCGTTACCTGCCGGCAGGAAGTCGCGCATGGTGCCCTCCTCGGCGAAGCCGAGCTTGTGCAAGACGCGTTTCATGGCGGTGTTGCCGACAGCCGTTCCGGCCTGAACCCGGACAGCGCGCTCCGCCTCGAACAGATGGTCGGTGAGGAGCTTCAGCGCCTCGCTGCCGTACCCCTGACCACGGCTTCCGGGGTCGAAGAGCGCGATCCCGAGCTCGAAGACGCCCCGGGGAATGAAACCCTCCGGCCCGCGGGCGTCGATCTCACCGACGAGCCGTCCCTCCGCTTCGATCCCGAGATCGAGCCGGCCTTCGACCAGGCGCCCGGAGCGCTCGATTCGCCTCTGCACGCGCTCACGCTCGTCTCCGACGGAAATGTGCGCGCTCTCGTCGAGTAGCCGGCGACCGTCCACGATCGCGTCGAGCTCGTCCGGGCGCAGCGGCCGAAGCGTAACGCGGCTTCCACGGAGCACAAGCACGAGGAAAAGCGTAGTCGCGGGCCACCGGCTCGCCCGCGGCACTAGCGCGCGATGCGTCTCGTGAAGCCCTTTCGCAGCCTCGCGGTCTCGACGGTGATACCGATCGAGCCTCGCATCAGCTTCCCTCCGGCGTCCTTCGGCAGACGCCACCCGCAGACCGCAACCCCGCTCGAGATCGCAATACGCGCGGGGACGAGAGCCTTCCCTGCCACGGTCGCCGAGCACGAAACCTCCCCTTGGGTGACTCGCCGGCCCGTATCCGAGCGACGCGCGACGAGCGAGGCCGTCACGACCGAGCGAGGCCGGGGCCGGGTTGGCGTGACGCCAAACCTCTCGACGGCCAGAGAGAAGGGCGTCGGGGGCGGCGGCCCCGGTGGGGGCGGCGGCGGCGGGGGCGGCGGCCCCGGTGGGGGCGGCGGGGGCGGCGGCCCAGCCGGCGGCGGTGGGGGCGGCGGCGGAGGCGGAGGCGTCGGCGAAGGGCCGAGGACGAGGAATGCGGCACCCGACGAGAGCAGCGCGTTCAGGGACGCGCCGGGAGAGCCGACGAGAACGTCCGAGCGCCCGTCCTTGTTCACGTCTCCTGCGGTCGCAACCGATGCCCCGGTCAGGCTGCCGGCCGTCGGGCCGTCGAGTGGGATCGACGCCGGCCCCGGCAGGGCAAGGTCGAGGGTGTTCGGCGTGCTCTTACCGAGAACGACGTAGGCCGAGCCGGCGTCAGTCCTGCCGCCCGGATCGGCCTGGGGCGCGCCGACGAGCACGTCTGGGCGGCCGTCCGCATTCCAGTCGCCGGCCCCGGCGACGGACGAGCCCGCGCGGTCGCCCGGAGCCCCGCCGTCCATGCGGAACCCCGCTCCGCCCAGAGCGGCCAGATCGACGGTCCCGCCGGCAGCGCCGCCGAAGACGACGTACGCCGAGCCCGAGTCCTGCCTTCCGTTGTTATCCGCGGCAGGGGCGCCCACGATCACGTCGGGGCGGCCGTCGCCGTTCACGTCCCCTGCGCCACCGACCGACGTCCCGGCGAGGTCGAACGTAGCGGCCCCGTCGATCCGAAAGCCGCCGGCGCCGAGCGCATTGAGCTTCTGGGTCTCGGCCGAGCTCCTGCCGAAGACGACGTAGGCCGACCCCGCATGCGGACGGCCGGTCACCTCCGTCTGGGGCGCGCCGATCGCCAGATCCGGGCGCCCGTCGCCGTTCAGGTCGCCGATGCCGGCGACAAACGAGCCGGCCAGTGCGCCCGCGCCGGGGCCATCGATGCGGTAGCCGCCGGATCCGAGCTGCGTAGCGACGACCGGATCGATCGAGGCCTTTCCGAAGATGACGTAGACCGAGCCTGACAGCTCGCCGTTGTCCCCCGCCTGGTTGGCGCCGACCGCGATGTCGGCGCGGCCGTCGCCGTTGACGTCGCCGATACCCGCGACGGAGGCGCCGAACCGGTCGGCCGTGTACCCACCGTTGATCCGAAAGCCGGCGCCCGGTAGGTTCTCGAGCTCGTCGAGATCGATCGTGTCGGTGGTCGCCTTGCCGAAGATCACGTAGGCGGCGCCGGACTTCTCGCCGAAGAAGTTTTCTCCCAGAGGAGAGCCGATCACTATGTCCGCCCGGCCGTCACCGTTCATGTCTCCAGCTCCCGCGACGGACGAGCCCGCGAGCTCGCCGCGCCGCTCTCCGACGATGCGGAAGCCGCCCGCACCGAGCTTGCCGAGATTGACGACGCCGGGGGTCGCCCTCCCGAAGATCACGTAGGCCGCGCCGGCTTCGAAGCGAAACTCGAACGTGCTGAAGTCGGATCCGCTCGCACCCACGACGATATCCGGGCGCCCGTCGCCGTTGACGTCACCGGCGGGGGCGACGGAGATCCCGGTCATGTCGTTCTCCGCAGCGCCTTCGATGCGGATGTTCGCCCCGGTCAACAGGTCGATGCCGGCGAGCGCGGCAGGTGCGCCCGCGAGTGCGAGCAGCCCTGCAACCGCCACCCCGAGCGCGAGCCTAGGTCTCGACCGCACGCCCGTCACGCTACCTGGCGCTGCGGTCGCCTCGCGTCAGACCTCGATCAGGAGCGCGTCGCCCTGGCCGCCGCCGGAGCAGATCGCGGCGAGCCCGAGGCCGCCGCCGTTCCGCCGCAGCTCGTAGATCATCGTCGAGAGGATGCGCGCGCCCGAAGCGCCGACGGGGTGACCGAGCGCGATCGCGCCACCGTTGACGTTGACGCGCTCGGGATCGGCACCGAGCATCCTCGTCGAGTTGACGGCGACGGAGGAGAACGCCTCGTTCAGCTCCACGCGCCGGACGTCGTCGATCGACTTCCCCGCCTTCCGGAGTGCTTCGTGCCCGGCCTTTGCGGGTGTCCGGGCGAGGTAGGCGAACTCGTCCGCGACGTACGCCTGCGACAGGATGGTCGCGAGCACCTCGAGTCCGCGTTTTCGGGCGAACTCCTGGCTCGTCACGACGAGTGCACCGGCACCGTCGTTGACGCCCGGGGCGTTGCCGGCGGTCGTCGTCCCCACGGGATCGAAGACGGGCTCGAGCGCCGCGAGCTGCTCGAGCGATGTGTCCCGGCGCGGTCCCTCGTCGACCGCGAAGTCGCCGACCGGAACGATCTCGTCAGAGAAGAAACCTTCGTCGATGGCTCGAACCGCCCGTTCGTGCGAGCGAAGCGCCCACTGATCCTGGTCCTCCCGCGAGATGCCGAGCTCCCGCGAGACGAACGAGGCTTGCTGCACCATGTGCCGCTTGTCGAAGGTCGACGTAAGCCCGTCGTAGATCATCCCGTCGATCAGGACGCCGTCCCCGAGCCGGTAGCCGAAACGGGCGCGCTTGAGCATGTAGGGCACGTGCGACATCGATTCCATGCCACCGGCCACGATCACCTGGTGGTCTCCCGCGCGGATCATGAGGTCTGCGATCTCGACGGCGCGAATGCTCGAGGCGCACACCTTGTTGATCGTGTCCGAGCCGACCTCGACCGGTAGGCCCGCCCCGATCGAGGCCTGGCGCGACGGAGCCTGTCCGGCGCCCGCCTGGAGCACTTGGCCCATCAGGACGTACTCGACCTCGTCGCCTGCGACCGCGACCCGGTCGAGCGCGGCCCGGATCGCCGTCGCGCCGAGCTCGGGCGCCTCGTACTCGGCGAGGGCGCCGCCGAGCTTCCCGAAGGGCGTCCGAACGGCAGAGACGATGACTGAACGGGCCACAAATCCAGCCTAGCAACGGCGTTCCGGGCCATCGGAGGACGGCCGTGGGCACGCCGACGCCGGTTGCGCTTCCGGTCCCGGAATGACAAAATGGCAATAGCGTTTCCCCAGTGGATATTCTCTAGATGTCGTTTCTACTCCCTTGCCCGAACTGCGGGCCGCGCGACGTGAACGAGTTCACGTGCGCCGGCGAGGTGAGCGCCCGGCCGCATGACACTCCATCGTTCCGCGAGCTCAACTCGTACCTCTACTTCCGCCGGAACGTTGCGGGGGTACAGCGAGAATGGTGGTTCCACCGCTTCGGCTGCAAGCTCTGGTTCTTCGCCGAGCGCGACACGCGCACGAACGAGGTGCTGGAGACCAAGGTGGCGCGCGCGCCGGGAGGGCCCGCACCGGCTGGGGCGGCGATCCCCGACACGCCGGCCGTATGAGGCTCCCACCGCAGCCGGCGGAGCGGATCGACCGTTCGAGGCCGCTGACGTTCTTCTTCGAGGGCAAGCGAATCGCGGCATTCGCGGGCGACACCTTCGGTTCCGCGCTGTTCGCCTCGGGCCGGCGCATCTTCTCACGAAGCTTCAAGTACCACCGCCCCCGAGGGCTTCTCTGCTGCTCAGGCGCCTGCGCGAACTGCATGATGCGCGTCGACGGCGTGCCGAACGTGCGTGTGTGCGTCGAGCCGGTGCGCGAAGGTGCACGCGTCGGGGCCCAGAACGTGCTCGGCTCGCTCGAGCGCGACCTCCTGTCGGTCGTCGACAAGGTCGGCGGGCCGTTCACCCCGGTCGGCTTCTACTACCGGACAATGATCCGGCCCCGTCGCGCCTGGCCGTACTACGAGCGCTTTCTCCGAGGCGTGGCCGGCCTGGGCAAGGTCGACGAAGAGGGCCGGCGGAGCGGGCGCTACGAGGTCGAGCACCGGCACGCGGATGTGCTCGTGATCGGGGGGGGCCGCGCGGGCCGTGAGGCGGCGATCGAAGCCGCGCAGACGGGCCGGCAAGTCATCCTGGTCGACGACGGGCTCTCCTTCAGCAGCGGTCTGCCGCTGGACACAGCGGTCGAGTTGATCGCGCCCGCCACAGCGATCGGAATCTACGAGGGCGGCCTCGTCCCGGTGGATGCGGGCAGAATCATGTACCGCATCCGGGCGGAGCAGATCGTCGTCGCCACCGGCTCGATCGAGCAGCCGCTCGTCTTTCCGGGCAACGACCTGGTCGGAGTGATGTTGCCGGCCGGTGTCCGCCGGCTCATCGGTGAGTGGTCGCTGCAGCCCGGGCGGCGAGCGGTCGTGATCACCTCCGGCGACGACGGTGACTGCACGGCCGAGCTCGACCGGGCTGGCGTCGACGTCGTCGATCTCGTCGACCTCCGCGAGCGGAAGCCGAGACGGATTGAGGCGCGAGGCAGGCGGGGGCGGCTCGCGGGCGTGACGATCGAAGGCCGCGAGCTGGCGTGCGATCTGCTGGTCGCCTCGGGCGTGGCACAGCCGGCCTACTCGCTCCTCGCCCAGGCTGGCGCGACCATCGACTACGACGCCCCCCGCGGGATCTTCGTTCCCTCGAAGCTACCGCCGGGTGTCGAGGCGGTCGGTTCCGTGGCCGGCCGAAGTGCAGCAGTCACCGTCCCGCCCCCGGCGTTCGGCTCGAGCCCAAAGCCCTTCGTGTGCCTGTGCGAGGACGTGACCGTCAAGGACGTGAAGCGCGCCGTTGCCGAGGGGTTCGACTCGATCGAGCTCGCCAAGCGCTACACGACCGTGACGATGGGACCGTGCCAGGGTCGCCTCTGTCACCTCGCCTCCGTCCGGCTCTACGCGCACGAGACGAAGAGCGACGACGCCGCGATCGGGACGACCACCGCGCGCCCGCCCTGGACGCCGGTCGAGCTGGGACTGCTTGCCGGCCGCGGCCACGAGCCGGCCAAGCGCACCTCGAGTCACCACCGCCACTCCGAGCTCGGCGCGACGATGATGTGGACGGGCGAATGGCGCCGTCCGCACTCCTACGGCAACCCATCCGCCGAGGCGAGGGCTGTCCACGATTCCGTCGGCGTGATCGACGTCTCGACGCTCGGCAAGCTGCTGATCGAGGGCCCGGATGCCGCGATCTTCCTCGAGCGGCTCTACCCGAACCGCTTCGCCGACCTCAAGACCGGACGCATCCGCTACTCGGTGCTCGGCACGGACGCGGGCCGGATCATGGACGACGGAACCGTCGCCCGTCTCGAGGGCGAGCTCTTCTACGTGACCACGACCTCCACGGGCGCCGACACGGTGGTCGAGTGGTTCGAGTGGTGGAACGCCGTCTGGGGGCTCGACGTCGAGATCGTGGACGTGACCGGGGCGCTCGCGGCGGTCAACGTCGCCGGCCCTCGCGCCCGCGAGCTGATGCGGCGCCTGACGGAGCTCGACGTCTCGAACGAGGCGTTCTCCTACCTCGATGCCAAGCGGGCCCACGTCGCCGGCGTTCCATGCCTGCTCCTTCGCATCGGCTTCGTCGGCGAGCTCGGCTACGAGCTCCACTTCCCGAGCCCCTTCGGGGAGCATCTCTGGGACGGCATCCTGGAAAGCGGTGCCGAGCTTGGCATCCAGCCGTTCGGCGTCGAGCCGCAGCGCGTGCTCCGGCTCGAGAAGCAGCACGTGATCATCGGGCAGGACACCGACTCGGAGTCGACCGCCCTCGAAGCGAGCATGCCGTGGATCGTCAAGTTCGACAAGGACGACTTCGTCGGAAAGTGGGCGCTCGAATACGTGCAGGAGCGTGGTTTCAAAGAGCAGCTCGTGGGCTTCGAGCTGCCGGACGGAATCGTCCCGGCCGAGGGAGGTCAGATCGTCGTCGAGGGAGAGCCGGTCGGCCGGGTCACGAGCGCCCGCTGGAGCCCACACCTTGGAAAGTCGATCGGCATGGCCTGGGTGCCTCCCGGGCTCGCCGTGGAAGGCGCGGAGCTGCGGATCAAGGTGAACGGCTCGCTGGAGCGGGCCGTCGTTCGCCTGCGCCCCTTCTTCGACCCCGAGGGAAAGCGACTGCGCTCGTGAGTGAGCTCGAGTTTCTGTCTCCGGACCAGGCGCGCCCCTGGAACGGCGCGGAGCCGCGGCTTCGCTCTCCGCTAGCAGCCGTGCTCGCCGGGCGGGGCCACGGAGTGGAGGACCTCTCGCTCGAGCTGGCGAAGATCGAGGTGCGCGGGCACCTGAAAGCCGACTCGGTCGACGCCGAGGTGGTGCCGATCACACCCGAGCGAGCGCTCGTCCTTTGCCCCTTCGAGCGCGGAGCCGCGGTACGCGCGACGCTGCGTGAGGGCGACGGCACCGTCATCGACATGACGGGGGCGCTCGCGTGCCTGCGCCTGCACGGCGTCACCACCATGCGCCGTTTGACTGAGCTCGATCTCGACCGCCTGCCGGCCGTCGGCTCGGTCGCCCGCATTCCTGCTCTGGTCCTCAGGGAGGGCGACGCCTTCCGCCTCCTCTTCGCGCAGGAGTACGGCGACTACCTCGCGACAGTCGTCCTCGACACGGTGCAGGGCCTGGCGTGAAGGACATCTTCCGAGTCCGCCGCATGTGGCGGCCCCGCAGCGAGCTGAAGCGACGCTACGACGTCGTGATCGTGGGCGGCGGCTCGCACGGCCTCGCGACCGCGTACTACCTGGCGAGAAACCACGGGATCACGAACGTTGCCGTCCTCGAGCAGAGCTACATCGGGTCGGGCGCAGCGGGCCGAAACACAACCATCGTCCGCTCGAACTACCGGACGCCCGAGGGCGCTCGGTTCTATTCGCAGAGCGTGAACCTCTACGAAAGCCTCTCGCGCGAGCTCGACTTCAATCTTCTCTTCTCCCAGCAGGGTCACCTGACGCTCGCCCACTCCGACCGCGCGATGATCACGATGACCGAGCGGGCCGAGGTGAACCAGCTGCTCGGCATCGACAGCCGGGTCGTCCTCGCCGACGAGGTCGGGGAGCTCTGTCCGCAGCTCGACCTCTCGGAGCACGTGACCTGGCCGATCCTCGGCGCGCTCTACCACCCGCCGGGAGGAATCATCCGCCACGACGCCGTCGTCTGGGGCTTCGCCCGCGGCGCAGACCGCGCCGGCGCCGAGATCCACCCCTACACCAGAGTGACCGGAATCGAGCGCGCGAATGGCCGCGTCACTGGAGTCCAAACGACCCGTGGGCAGATCGAGTGCGACACCGTCGTCAACGCGACCGCCGGCTGGTCGACGCTCGTCGCCGATCTGGCGGAGGTGCCTCTGCCGATTACGACGCACATCCTGCAGGCTTTCGTGACCGAGCCCGTGAAACCGTTTCTCGACGTCATCATCGTCTCGTCGCAAATGCACGTGTACATCTCGCAGACGGACCGCGGCGAGTTCCTGATCGGCGCCGAGATCGAGCCGTACACGACCTACCGCGGCACGAGCACATTTCCATTCCTCGAGACGTCCGCGCGGCACACGCTCGAGCTGTTCCCGCAGCTCGAGCGGCTCCGGATTCTGCGCCAGTGGACGGGTCTGTGCGACCTCAGCCCCGACTACAGCCCCATCCTCGGCGTGACGGGCGTCGACGGCTTCCTGATCAGCGCGGGCTGGGGGACGTATGGCTTCAAGGCGGCGCCGATCGTGGGAACGACTCTGGCAGAGCTGGTCGCGACGAAGCGGACTCCCAAGCTGATCGCCCCCTTCGCGCTCGAGCGCTTCTACACCGACACGCTCGTCTCCGAGCTCGCAGCGGCCGCCGTCTCGCACTGATGACACGAGCGCCCTGGGCGGTCCGCCGGCGGGCAATGCCTATCGGACAATGCCCCATCACATCTTCGATCGCATCACCGATGCCCACCTCCGGACGGCCGTCCACCGCGGCTTCGACGACGAGGCCCTCGCGGCGTACCAGAATCCCTGGCGCGGGCCGCAGGGGCAGGCGGCATACCTGCGCAAGGTCGAGTACTTCGACGAGGAGCACACGCGGGAACTCGAGCGGTTGCCGCCGACGCTCGACGTGCCGCTCTGCATCACCTGGGGCGACCGCGACGCCTGGCTCGATCCCTCGGTCGCGCGCCGCCTGGTCGACCTGGTGCCGGGCGCCGAGCTGACGATGATCGAGGACGCCGGCCGTTTCTCGATGGAGGACGCGCCGCAGGAGGTGGCACAAGCGCTCGTGCAGTTCTTCGCCGACGAAGCATGAATGAGCGGCGCCCACTGCTCGACTTCGTCCTCGGGCTCGGCTGGCCAGATGCGCCAGGCGCCGTTCGCTCGCGCCTCTCGCTGCTCCTTCGAGACTTCCTCGCCGTCTCGCTCGCCGGCCGGGCCACGCCGACCGCCTGCATCGCCGCCGACTACGCCGAGGCGCAGCACAGCGGGGCGGAGGCCACAGCGCTCCTTGACGGCCGCCGGCTGACTGCGACCGGCGCAGCGTGGGCGAACGGCGTGCTCGCGAATGCGCTCGACTTCGACGACGGGCATCGGCTGACCAAGGGGCACCCCGGAGCGAACGTCGTTCCCGCCGCGCTTGCCATCGCCGAGGGAGCCGGAGCCGCGCTCGAGGAGCTCCTGGGCGCGATTCTGGTCGGGTACGAGGTCGCCGTTCGGGCCGGCATCGATCTGCACGCCCGCAGCCCCGAGTACCACGCGTCGGGGGCGTGGGGCGCCGTGGGAGCCGCCTCGGCCGGCGCCCGTCTGCTACGACTCGACCCGGCGCGAGCCGCTCACGCGCTCGGGCTCGCCGAGTACCACGCCCCGGTCGCGCCCGTGATGCGATCGGTCGCCGATCCCGCCATGACGAAGGACGCCTGCGGCTACGGCGCGCAGCTCGGCGTCTCCTCGGCCCTCCTGGCGGAACGCGGGTTCACCGCCACGCGGAGTAGGCTCCTGGAAGCGAGCGACGTGTGGGCCGACCTCGGCGAGCGCTGGCACGTCCTCGACGTCTACGTGAAGAGATTCCCGTGCTGTCGCTGGTCGCACCCGGCGATCGAGGCGGCGCTCGGGCTTCGCTCCATCCTCGGCGCGGACTCGAGCGCGATCGCGCGCGTCGTCGTCCGCACCTTCTCGGCCGCTGCTGCGCTCTCCCGCGCGCACCCCACGACCACCGAGATGGCCCAGTACAGTCTGGCCTGGCCGGTCGCGGCTGCGCTCGCCCACGCCGACTTCGGCGTGCGGCATATCCTGGCCGACGCGTTCGAGGATCCAGCGGCGAGGTGCATCGAGGGTCTCGTCGAGATCGACGTCGCCCCGGCCTTCGACGCGGCCTTCCCGGCTCGCCGGCTCTCGGAGGTGACGATCGAGCTCGCCGATGGAAGCTCGCATCGCTCGGGGCCGACCGAGGCGCCGGGTGAAGCCGACGACCCGGGCTTTGCCGCGATCGTCGAGCAGAAGTTCGACCTGTTCGCCGCCGGAGTGACGCCGACACATGCCGACCGGGAAAGCACGCTCGCCGGCCGCCCCCTCGACGAGCTGCTGGGGCTGCTCGCCGCCGGCAGCTCCGGGACCGTTCAGCAGTGCGCGAAGGTTAGTTCCAGGGATACGGCGAGCTAGAGACGGCGTGGGTGACGCCGGCCTCGTAGCGAGAGAGCCGGAACGGCTCGAGGCGGCTCTCGCCGCCGGAGAGAATGTCCTTCGCTACGAGCTTGCCCATCCCGATCATCTTGAAGCCGTGGTTCGAGTCCATGATCAGGTAGGCGTTCGGCCGCACGAAGTCGACGATCGGGTAGTTGTCGGGCGTGAACGCGCCGATCCCGCCGTGCGGATCGACGTGCCACTGGCTGCCCTTGCCGCGAAAGCGCTCGTGGGCGCGAGCGAGTCCCGAGGTGAAGTAGTCCGTGAACTCGTCACCGACGACGTGCTTCGGGTTCCCGTGCCCGTACGGCTCGAGCTCGACTTCGGTGCCGAGCTCGATCGGCACTCCGCCCCCCTGAACGCCGAAGCCCCGCCGGCCGATCTTGTAGTAGATGCCCCAGGCGCCCTCCTCGATCACCCTGCCGTCGCGGTCCGAGCGAAGCGGCTCGACGTGGTCCAGATGGACGACGGGCGGCTCGTTTCCACGAGCATCCGTCAGCTCCACGTCGTCCAGCCAGTAGTCGCCCTCCTGCAGCTTCCAGTAGGTGACGATCGGCCTGCTCTCGAAGCCGTCACCGTTCGACCCAGATGAGCCCTCGGTGCTTCTCACTCGCACTTCAGGCGGAAGCCCCAGCATGGCCCAGATCCCACCCGACCATGGGCCAGCGCCCGCGACCACGAGGTCGGTGTCGATGCCGCCGGCCGTGGTCTCGACGCGGCGCACCGTGCGGCCGTGCAGGTCGAACCCGGTCACCTCGACCCCCTCGAAGATGCGCACCCCCTGCTCTCGCGCGAGGCGGGCGAGATTCTCCACGGTCTGGCTCGTGACGGCCCAACCACCCTGGTGCTCGTGCAGCACGGCCTCGATCCCGTCCCCGTTCCAGTCGGGGAAGATCTTCCGCATGTGCTCCCGGCAGCGATCCTCGCCGAGGATCACGTCGGAGCGGTAGCCGATCTCGGCCTGTCCCCGCTGGATGGCGACGCAGTCCTCGGCTTGCACCTCCGGCACCGCCGCGATGTAGCCGACCGGGTGGTAGCCGAAGCCCTCCGGGTCCGACTCGAAGAGCTCGACCGAGACCCGAATCACCTCGGCCATCGGCTCCGAGAAGTAGAAGTTGCGGACGACGCCGCAGGCGATGCCGGAGGCGCCGGCGCCGATGCGCGACTTCTCGAGCACGACGATGTCCCGGCCGGTGCCTCGCCCGACCGCTTCCAGCTCGAGCGCGAGGTGATAGGCGGCCGAGAGGCCGTGCACCCCTCCGCCGACGACGACGATGGGAGCTGCGCTGGGTAGCTCGGAGCTCATCGCGTGCCGTGCACGCGCTGTCGAGATCGTGCCGTCCAGCGCCGCCCTACGGACCGTGTTTCGTGGCATGAGGGGGTCTTACAGGTGATGGAATTGCCTCATGGGCAACAGCATGTCAAAATCGAGCTAGAGCCTACCATGCCGCGCACCGGACAACCCGCCCGCCGCCAGGTCGCATCAGTCGCCCGCGCGCTGGGCGTTCTTGACGCTCTCGCCGACGGAGGCGGAGAGTTGGGAACGAACGACATCGCTCGCCGTACCGGGATCAACGCGAGCACCGTCTCACGATTGCTCGCGACGCTGTCGGACACCGGCTTCGTGGAGCACGTCGCCGCGAGCGGGCGCTACCGCCTCGGAATGCGTCTGGTGCAGCTCGGCAGCACGGTGCTGGAGCGAATCGATCTCCGAGAGGTCGCTCGACCTCACCTGCGCGCCCTCGTCGCCGAGACCGACGAGACCGCGACGCTGTCCTTCCCCGGCGAGCATGCTGCGGTGACGGTCGATTTCGTACAGAGCCCGTCGTCGGTGCAGAGTGTCGCGCAGATCGGCCGCCCGAGCGTTGCTCACGCGACCGCGACCGGGAAGGTGATGCTTGCCTTCGGCGACAGCGAGCTTCCCGACTCGCCGCTCACGCCGTACACGTCGCGGACGATCACGGATCCGGCCACGCTTGCCGCCGAGGTCGAGCGTGTACGCGCGCGCGGGTGGGCTCAGACGACGGGTGAGCGGGAGGAGAACCTGAACGCGATTGCCGCCCCGGCCTGGGACAGCCAGGGCCGGCCGGCCGCGATCCTCGGCCTGCAGGGGCCTGCCCCGCGGTTCGGACCCAGGGCCATGCGCGCGGCCCTCGACCCTCTTCGGCGCCGAGCGCGCGCGATCTCCGCCGAGCTCGGGTGGCGCCCTGACGAGGCGCGCGCGCCTTCAGCTACCCGCCGCTGAACGCTCGCGGGTGGACGCCCGCGAGCACGAAGAAGTTCTGGAGCACCCGCTCGCCCGCCGGATGGGTCTCGGAGAACTCCTCCGGATGGAACTGCGTCCCCCACCACTGTCGATCCTCGTTCACCATCGCTTCGACCGCGCATACCTGGCTCGCCGCCAGGGCTCGAAAGCCGGCGGGGCATTCGACCACCTCGTGCGAATGGTGCGCGTAGACGGTCATCCGCTCTCCGAGCCCCTCGAAGAGGCCGGCGCCATCGAGCACGCGAACATGTCGAAAGCCCTCGGCGGGACGT
>JBBRYW010000023.1:0-30947 GCA_038237235.1 Gaiellales bacterium | reverse complement strand
GCTGGTACACGGCTGCCGGAGAGGAGTTCCAACCGCGAGATCCTGACCTCGACGAGGGTCACGCGCTCGTCGGGCCGATCGAGGTGCGCGGCTCGCGCGCGGGCGACACACTCGCCGTGAGGATCGATGCGCTCCGCGTCGATAGCTGGGGGGTGACGGTCGCCGAGGAAGAGACCTATCTCTGGGCGCTGGATCCAGACGCGGGCACCGGCCGCGTCGGTGCAGATCGAAGCGTCGAGCTCGCTCCCTTTCTCGGTGTGTTGGGAATGCCGCCTCCCGAGCCCGGCGTCCACTCGACCACGCCGCCGCGGCGATGGGGAGGGAACCTCGACTGCACCGAGCTCGTCGTCGGAACAACCTTGTTTCTGCCGATCCCCCTCACCGGAGCGCTTTTCTCGGCTGGCGACGGGCACGCGCGCCAGGGCGACGGGGAGGTGTGCGGCACCGCGATCGAATGCCCGCTCGAACGTGCCGAGCTCACGCTCGACGTCCGTGAGGACATGCCTCTTGAGGCCCCCGTCGCCTGGACGCCCCACGCCTGGATCGCCTTCGGCCTGCATGAGGACCTCGATGAGGCGGCGGCCGTTGCAAGCGAGGCAATGCTCCAGCTGATGGGGCGTGAGCTCGGGCTCGAGCGACGCGAGGCCCTCGCGCTCGCGAGCGTGGTCGTCGACCTCCGCGTGACGCAGCTCGTCAACGAGGTCAAGGGCGTGCACGCGGTGCTCCGGCACGACGCGATTCACTTCGAGAGAATCTGACGATGGCCTACGAGCTCAAGCTTCCGGACCTCGGCGAGGGCCTGACCGAGGGAGAGGTCGCCCGCTGGCTCGTCTCCGAGGGACAGGAGGTGGCCGAGGACGACCCGCTCGTCGAGATCCAGACTGACAAGACGACGGTCGAGATCCCGTCGCCGGCCGCCGGCATTGTCTCCAGCATCCTCGTCGCCGAGGGTGAGGTGGCTGCCGTCGGCACTGTCCTCGTCGTCATCGGCGGGGAGGGCGCCGAGCCGGTCGGGAAGCAGCAGCGCGCAAAGCCCGCCCCGCAGCCGCAGGCAGCTTCGGTCCCGCCCGTGTCCGCGCCACCCCCAGGCGCGAGGGTGCGCGCCACCCCGCTCGTCCGCCGGATAGCCCAGGAGCTCGGCGTCGACCTCGCCGCGCTGACCGGAACCGGACCGCAGGGCCAGATCACCGAGCAAGACGTTCGCTCGGGTGCCGCGCCCAAGCCGATCGAGGACGCGAGGCGGGAGCCGCTCCGCGGCGTACGCAGGCTGATCGCCGAGCACCTGACCACCTCCCACCGCGAGGTTCCCGCGGTCACTGTGGTGGAGGAGTGCGACTTCACAGCACTCGACGAGGCACGCGGCGAGCGCACCTACCTGCCCTACCTGCTCGAGGCCGCCGCGAGCAGCCTTCAGGGGTTCCCCGAGCTGAACGCCACGCTCGAGGGGGAGGAGATCGTCTTCTGGCAGCGCTACGACCTCGGCCTCGCTGTGCAGACGGCCGATGGGCTCGTCGTCCCGGTGCTCAAGGGTGCGGACGAGAAGTCGCTCGACGAGCTCGAGAACGAGGCGCGGCGCCTGGCGGAGGCCGCGAGTGGCGGCACTCTGACGCGGGAGGAGCTGCGCGGCTCGACCTTCACGGTCACGAGTGCCGGAAAGCTCGGTGGCCTGTTCGCGACCCCGCTCGTCAACTTCCCCGAGGTCGCCATTCTCGGCCTGCACCGGATCGCCGAGCGGCCGGTGGTTCGCGCAGGCCAGATCGTCGTCCGCAAGATCGGCTGGCTCTCGTGTACGTTCGACCACCGCGTGGTCGATGGCGCCCGCGCGAGCGCCTTCCTGCTCGATGTGATCGAGCGGCTGGAAGCCGCCGGCACCAAGTGTCCCTAGACTTCAGGCGATGGGGGACTGGTACTGGGTCGGTGTCTGCCTCGGCCTCGGCGTGGCCCTCGGTATCGCCCTCACCGGAGTGCTCGGCTCCTCCCGGAGCGGCCTGCTCGGGGCGATCGTGCTCGCCGTCGCCGGCGGTGCCGCGCTCGGCCTAGTGATCGACAACTGGGACGAGGTCGTGGCGGGAGGTCTGGGCGGTCTGGCCGGCGCCTTCGGCAGCGCGCCGCTGACCCGGGGAGCGCTGCGGACCGGCGGTACGCGAGCGGGAACCGCCACGATCATCGGGCTGGGGGCGCTCATCGTCGCCGCAGGGGCCTTTGTGCCGCTCGTCGGCTATCTACAGGCACTTGCGGCTCCGGCGGTCGGCGCGCGCCTGCGCCGCCGCGCCGGTCGCCGTTTCGCCGGTTTGCGCACCCTCGCGCGAGACTAGGACCCCTGGAGCTCTCGGGTGAAGAAGGTGATCCTGATCGTCATCGACGGGCTGACGCCGGGCCTGCTCGAGAACGCGCTCGGCGACCCGCGGGCGCCGTCGCTCTCCTTCCTCGCCGCCAACGGCCGCTACCGGCGCGCCGTCTCGACCTTTCCGTCGCTGACGCCGGTCTGCCTCTCGTCGATTGCCACCGGCGCGTATCCCGACGTTCACCACATCCCGCACCTCGTCTGGTACGACCAGAGCGAGCAGCGGCTCGTCGAGTACGGCTCCTCCTTCGGGGCGATCCTCGCCGCCGGCGCCCGCAAGAGCTTGACGGACGCGGTCTTCAACATGAACGAGCTGCATCTGGCGAAGGACGCGGTCACCGTCTACGAGGCGCTGGAAGACGCCGGCTACGAGACCGCGGCAGTCAACATGACCTGTTACCGCGGTCACACCGCGCACATGGCGACGATCCCGGGCTTCGTGCGGCCGGCCTATGGCCCGAAGCGCTTCTTCTACTACAGCCTCTACGAGTCGGACCGGACCGGTGCCCCGCTCGCCGTCCGGAACCGCGCCGCAGGCAGCGTCGACGCCTACGCATCCGCGGTAGGCCGCTGGCTCGTAACGCGGGACGGGTTCGACTTCCTCGTCTACTACCTCCCGGATCTCGACTACGCGTCACACGCGCAGGGGCCGCTCGGCGTCGAGGAGGCGCTGCTCCGGACCGACGGTGCGATCGCCGCCCTGATCGCAGCCGCCGGCGGCGAGGAGCAGTTTCTCGAGCGCTACGCCGTGCTCGTCTGCTCCGATCACGGCCAGACCCGCGTGGAGCGGTCGGTCCGGCTGCAGGAACCGTTCGCTGCCGTGGACGACGTGCTCGTGACCGCGTCGAACAGGGCCGGGATGGTGTACCGGCTGGCGGGCTGCGTGCTCGATGCGCGCGAGCTCGCTCTGAAGCTCGACGGGTTCCCGGGCGCCGAGGCCGTGCTGTTTCTCGAAGAGGGGGAGGCAGTCGCCCGCCGTGACGGCGCCGAGCTTCGCTTCCTCCCGCACGGGGAAGGGTGGAGCGCCAGCGGCGACGCATCGGTGCTCGACCAACCGAACGCGCTCGCGCGCGTATGGGCGGCGCTGCACAATCCGAATGCGGGGGAGGTACTCGTGTCGCCGCCCGTCGGGGACGAGTACCTCGATCTTGCCGGAGGACACCACACAGGCGGGGGAAGTCACGGCTCCCTCGCCGCCGGGGATTCCGAGGTGCCGCTCCTGACCGTCGGCCTCGCGGGCGAGGCGGAGTCGATCACGGACCTCGCCCCGCTCGTGCTGCGCCACTTCGGAGTCGAGCCGCCGGCGTACGTGAAGCCGCTCGCCCATGCGGCCTGACGACGCCTTCGACCGCGCCCGGCGCCAGATGGTCGAGGTGCAGCTTCGCTCGCGCGACATCGCGGACGAGCGGGTTCTTTCCGCGCTGGAGCGCGTGCCGCGGGAGCTCTTCGTTCCACACGACGAGCAGGAGCGGGCCTATGCGGACGCGGCTCTGCCGATCGGGTCGGGGCAGACGATCTCGCAGCCGTACATGGTCGCCCGCATCTGCGAGACGCTCTCAGTGCGAGACGGCGAGCGGGTGCTCGACGTCGGGACCGGCTCGGGCTACCAGGCGGCAGTCCTGGCCGAGCTCGGCGCGGAGGTCTACTCGATCGAGCGCCTCCCCGAGCTGGCCGCGCTTGCTCGGTCCAACCTCGCCGCCGCCGGATACCAGCGGGTTCAAGTGCAGGTCGGTGACGGAACGCTCGGATTGCCGCAGTACGCGCCATTCGATGCGATCGCCGTGGCAGCCGCAGCGCCGGACCTGCCCAGGACGCTCTACGAGCAGCTCCGTCTCTCGGGCCGCCTCGTCGTCCCGGTCGGGAAGCGCCGAGGACAGGAGCTGCAGCTCGTGGTGAGGAGTCCCGAGGGGCCAGCCATCCTCCGCTCGGTTCCCTGCCGCTTCGTGCCGCTCGTGGGCGAGGAGGGGTTCGGGGCAGCATGAGACAGCGTGTCCGGCGCCGCGTCCGGCTCACCGGTCGGGTTCAGGGTGTGTTCTTTCGGGACGAGACACGCGTCCGGGCGGAGTCCAGCGGGATCGTGGGCTGGATCCGGAACAATCCGGATGGAACGGTCGAGGCGGCCCTCGAGGGGCCCGAGAACGAAGTGGAGCGGCTGGTCGCATGGTGTCGCCGCGGGCCGAGCGGCGCCCGCGTGGAGGACATTCGAGTCGAGCCAGAGGAGCTGCAGAGCGAGCGAGGATTCGCGGTCTGCTGACGGGCCACTGCTAGGCTCGCCGCGCCCATGGAGCCGACCTCCACGAACGCCGTCGCCGCGCCGCGCATCCCGGGTCGCAGCCGCGCCGGCCGCGCCCTGCGAAGGCCCCAGAACTGGATCCAGCTGGCGAAGTTCTGCGCCGTCGGCGGGGTCGGCTACCTCGTCAACCTCGCCGTCTACGCCCTCCTCTTCAAGGGTTTCGATGTCCACTACCTCGCTGCCGCGGTCTGCTCGTTTCTCGTGGCCGTGACGAACAACTACGCGTGGAACCGTCGCTGGACGTTCCGAGGCGAGCGCGGGCACGTCGCCTACCAGGGAATGCGATTCCTCGTCGTTGCGCTTATCGCCCTGTCGGCGAACATCGCCGTGCTGAGGCTCCTCGTCGCGCTCGGCCTCGGCAAGTTACTCGCGCAGGCGGTGGCGATCGTCCTCGTCACCCCTCTGAACTTTCTCGGGAACAAGCTCTGGAGCTTTCGCCGCTAGGAGGCATCGACGCTTCGATCGGCGAAACGGCCGCGGCGGCGTCGAAGAAGCCGGACAGCGAGGCAAATCGCTACAGGCCGAACAAGAGCGCGACCGCCCCGACGCGATGGGCATCGACCTGGCGGCCGGCGAGCGAGACGTAGGTGTCGCCGCCGCCGCTATCTCGATGAGCGACGCTCGAAGAGGATCGCATCGGTCGTCCCGTCCTGGAAGGCGGGTTCGTGCTTCGTGAACCCACGCCGAATGAAGCCGGCCTTCTCCGCGACGCACTGTGACGCGACATTCGCCGGGTGCGTCGTCAGACAGAGGTGGCGGACGCCTTCCTGCTCCGCCCACTCCACCACTCGGCGAAGCGAGCGCGCTGCGACGCCTCGCCCGCGGGCCTCTTTCTTCACCCAGTAACCGGCCGTTCCCCCCTCGCCGAGGCGGATGCTCACTAGACCCAGGAGCTCGTCGCGATCTGCGTCGACGACCACGAACGTGCGCTCGCGCGACTCTCTCCAGGCCGCGCTGGCGCGTTCGATGAAGAGATCCGCATCGCGACTGGAGTACGGCGAGGGAATCCACGGGATGAACCGAGGAATCTCCGGATCAGCACAGGCACTCGCGATCGCTTCCGCGTCCGAGAGTTGCGGAGGACGAAGGAGCAATTCAGCGTCGCGGAGCTCCACGAGCGGGAGCATATGCCCCAGGCGATCGACCAATCCGCTCCGCCGGTGAACTACCCTGCGTCCATGCGCACGGCCGTCCTCGCCGCGCTCTGCGTACTCGTGCTGGCACCCGTGGCGCGGGCGGGCCCCGGCACGACGAATCCGCTCGGCTCGCCCTTCGGGCCAGCAGGCGCCAAGGCTCATCTGAGCAAGGTGCGCGCCACCGCCCTTTTCCTCGACGACGACAAGGTGAGGCACTGGACGAGCCGCTATCCGACGAAGCGCCGCGTGACCGACGCGACCTTCAGCAAGCGCGACCGCAACTGGACGATCAAGGTCTGGTGGAGTGCCGCCGGGGAGATCGCGACCGGCCGCGTCGACGACGCCACGGGTGCGGTCACCGAGGCGTGGACCGGACCCCAGGTCGCGTGGAAGATGGCCCGGGGCTACGAGGGCGCCTTCGGCGGCAAGGAGATCAACTCGCCGCCCGTGTGGCTCCTCTTCTCCCTCGCGTTCCTGCTCGGCCTCGCCGACCTTCGGCGCCCGCTCTCCGTGCGGAACCTCGACCTCCTCGTCCTGCTCTCCTTTTCCGTGTCCCTCTGGTTCTTCAACCGCGGCGACGTCTTCACAAGCGTCCCACTCGCCTACCCGCCGCTTCTCTACCTGCTCGGGCGCATGCTCTGGCTCGCCCGCCATGGGCCGCGCCCGGCCGCCCGGCCGGTCTGGCCCGTCTGGGTGCTCGCCGCCGCGACCGTCTTCCTCGCAGGCTTCCGGGTCGGACTGAACGTCGAGTCGTCCAACGTGATCGACGTCGGCTACTCCGGCGTGGTCGGAGCCGAGCGAATCGCCCACGGCGAGGCGCCCTACGGGCACATGCCGATCGAGGGCGACCGCAAGGCGTGCGGCCCCACCGACGCGGACGGGGAGACGCGGGACCGCATCCAGACGAACGGTCGGTGCGAGTCCGCGAACGAGCGCGGAGACACGTACGGACCGATTGCCTACCTCGCGTACCTGCCCGGCTACGCGGCGCTCGGGTGGAGCGGAAAGTGGGACGACCTGCCCGCGGCGCACTTCACCACGATCGCGTTCGACCTGATCTGCCTGCTCGGGCTCGCGCTCGTCGGCCGCCGCTTCGGAGGCAGGCGTCTCGCGGTCACTCTCGCCTTCGCCTGGGCCGCCTATCCCTTCACGCAGTACGTCTCGAGCTCCAACACGAATGACGCGATCCTGCCGGCGCTCCTCGTGTGGGGTTTCTGGCTCCTGACGTCGCCATCGGCCCGCGGCGCCTCGGTCGCCCTCGCGGGCTGGACGAAGTTCGCCGCTCTCGTCGTGGCGCCGCTCTGGCTCGGGTACCCCGAGGCGCGGGGCGGTCCGCGCGGCAAGCTGGCGTTCGCTGCCGGGTTCGCCGTCGCAACGGCAGCGAGCTTCTTCGTCCTCTTTCTCGAGCCGGATCCGGTGCACGCGGCACGGCTGTTCTGGGATCGCACGCTCGGCTGGCAGATCGATCGCGAGTCGCCGTTTTCCCTCTGGGACTGGCGGCAGTACCACGCCGGGCTCCCGGATCTCCACCTTCTGCAGCGCGTACTCGAAGGAATGCTCGCCCTGGCCGCCGTTTTCGCGTACTTCGTCCCGCGCCGCAAGTCACCCCTCCAGCTCGCCGCGCTGACCGGCGCGCTCTTGATCGGCGTCGAGCTCGTGCTGACGCACTGGTTCTACCTCTACATCCCGTGGTTCTTCCCGTTCGTGTCATACGCCGTCCTCGCCGGGGCAAGAGCGGTCACGCCGCCGCGGGCGGCGGTGGAGGCTCGTGAGCGCGAGACAAGAGAGCTGGTCCCGGCCGCCTGAGCGGCCTCGGGCGCTGGCGCTCGCGGGGACGGTCGCGTTCTTCCTCGTCTCGTGGGCGCTGCTCCACCATGGGTTCTACAGGCACAGCCAGATCGTCGACACGCCCGTGTACGAGAAGTACGGCGACTGGATGGCTGACGGGCGCATCCCCTACCGCGACTTCCGACCGGAGTACCCGCCCGCCGCTCTGCCGGTCTTCCTGCTCCCCTCAATCGTGCAGGGCGAGCCGCGAGACGCCGAGCGATACCGGCAGATGTTCGAGGCGCTCATGGCCCTCTGCGGGGTTGGCATTCTCGTCTCGCTCTGCTTCACGCTCAGCAACCTCGGCGCCGACTCGTGGCGCACGGCGGCCGTCCTGACGTTCACCGCGGTGGCGCCACTCGCGCTCGGCTCGGTCGTTTTGTCGCGCTTCGACCTCTGGCCGGCGGCGCTGACCTCGGCCGCGCTCGCCGCGTTCCTCGCCGGGCGAAACCGGCTCGGCTCCGGCGTCCTCGGCCTTGCGACGGCGGCGAAGATCTACCCCGCCGTCGCGGTGCCGCTCCTCGCCGTCTGGCTCTGGCGCCGGGAAGGACGGCGGGCGGCCTGGGCCTGTGCCGCTGTCTTCGCGGCCGTTCTCGCCGCCTGCGTCCTGCCGTTCCTCGTGATCGCGCCGGGCGGGGTCGCATCGAGCCTGAAGGGGCAGCTCTCGCGGCCGCTCCAGATCGAGAGCCTCGGGGCCACGCTCCTCCTCGCGGCGAGGCATGCGGGTGGCTTCGCCTTGCACATGGAGTCGAGTCACGGATCGCAGAACATCGGCGGCAGCCCGGGAGTCGCCGTCGGCTGGCTCCAGACGCTGCTCCAGCTGGGTGCGCTCGTCGGTATCTGGGTGTCCTTCGCGCGCGGCCGGAGCGAGCCGGAGCGGCTGGTTCGCTACACCGCGGCCGCGGTGGTCGCGTTCGTGGCGCTCGGGAAGGTGCTCTCGCCCCAGTTCCTGATCTGGCTCGTACCTCTCGTCCCACTCATTCGGGGCCGCCGCGGGCTGACCGCCTCGGCCCTCCTCGGCGGCGCGATCGTGGTGACCCAGATCTGGTTTCCCTACCACTACTGGGACTATGCGCTCACGTTCGACACGACGGTCTCGTGGCTCGTGCTCGGGCGGGACGCGCTGCTCGTCGGGCTGCTCGCCGTCCTGGTCTGGCCGCAGCGCAAGCAGGCGCTCGGTCCCGGCGAGCTGGTCGCCGATCGGACGAGGCAGTCCAAGCGGGCGGGCATCGTCGAGCGGTAGCCGTCGTGCTCGGGCGACATGCCGCGCGCGACTTGTCATGCCGTGCCAGGTCGCTTCGGTCAGTCGACCGGGACGCGAACCGAGCGACAGGCCGTGGCCCGCCCGGCCTCGTCGCACTCGAGCAGCGCACCCTCGATCCGAACTCCGCCCTGCGCCGTGTGGAAGCGGACCGGAATCCCCGTCCGCATGCGCGAGATCGCCTGGTCTCCCTCGACGCCGATCACCGAGTCGTGCGGTCCGGTCATGCCAGCGTCGGTAATGGCCGCAGTGCCGCCGGGCTGCACGCGGGCGTCATTCGTCTGAACGTGCGTGTGCGTGCCGAAAACCGCTGTCACACGGCCGTCGAGCCACCGCGCAAGCGCGACCTTCTCGCTCGTCGCCTCCGCATGCATGTCGACAATGATCACCCGGGCCTGCTTGGTGGCTTCCTCGACAAGGTGGTCGATCACCTCGAACGGGCCGGACGCCACGTCCAGGAAGAGCGAGCCCATCAGGTTGATGACCGCGACGGGCGTGCCGGCTCGCGATGGCACCACGGTCAGGCCACGGCCCGGCGAGCGTGCCGAGAGATTCGCCGGCCGGACGACGCGATCCGAGGACTCGAGGTACGGGCGGAGCTCACTGCGGCGCCAGACGTGGTTGCCGAGTGTGATCGCATCCGCGCCCGAGGCGAGCAGCTTGTCCGCGAGCTTGGGCGTCAGGCCTACACCGTCGGCCATGTTCTCGCCGTTCACGACGCAGAAGTCGACCTCGAGCTCATCGCGCAAGCCCGGGAGCCGCTCCTCGATCGCTCGCCGGCCCGGCGTGCCGACGACGTCCGCGATGAAAAGGATTCTCAGGGCAGAGCGAGGTTCGCGGCCGACCGGGCGTCGAGCGACACGTGGTTGCCGGCGTCCTGCGTGTAGCGGGCGAGCTCTTGCCGCTCCACCGTCGAGAGGTCGAGCACCGTTCCCAACTTCGACGTTCCGGCCTGCAGCGAGGAGCCGACGGACAGCGCGGGGTCGAGCCGGAGACGTGTGAGGGAGACGAGTATCGAGGGCGCGTCGGCGGGCTGGATGTCGAGGCGCACCCCGTAGCGGCGTCCGTCCAGGATGTACTTCGTCAGACCGACGATTGTGCCGTCGACAGGCGAGTAGACGTCCGTGCCCGCGGGCGCACCGACGTCGAGCGTGGACGTGGGCGGCCCCTGGCCTCCGCCGGACAGCTGATACCAGCGCATCCCATGCGTGCCGCCGCCGCCGAACACTCGGTGGAAAGCGCGAGAGAGAAGACCCCGATTGCCGCGGCTTCCGACCGGGCTGAGCGCGAGCTCCCCGGCCCGGGCACGGTGGTATCCAACCGAGCTGACGCGCTCCTGTGGGATCGGCAGCTGCAGTCGAATGCCACCGACCGTCGCGATCACCTGCGGGCGAGGCGGGCCGGCCGGCAAGAGCCGCTTCGCCGGGGCGGGCAGCGCCGTTCGAACCGCGGCCGGCGAGGATCCGAACGCTGTCAGCACGAGCACGACAAGGAGAATGGCCGCGACCACGACGAGCGCGCCGACGCGGCGCAAGTGCCTGGCGCGCGCCTGTTGGCGCTTTCGCGCCGCGGAAAGTCGAAGGGAAGGCCTGGGCCGCATTCCGAGCACGCTATCGAAGCTGTGCCGGGCTTTCAACCGGGGACCGACACGTGGAGTTTGTAACAGCCGGATAGCCGATGGTACCTGGAAATCCGGCTCGACTTCGTGACGGGCGAGCGCGAGGGCTCCGTCCTGCTCCAGCGTCCAGTTCCAGGCAGGGGGCCGGACAGACAGAACGACCGCGGTACGATGGCCGCTATGGGGGGCGGGACGACCCGGATCGAGATCCCGCGCTGGATCCAGCTCGTCGGGTTGCCGCTGCTCCTGCTCTTCGTCTGGGTCCTGGCGGGCGCGGTCCGTCATGTCGTCTTCATCTTCCTGGTCGCGGGTTTGGTCGCGCTCCTCCTGAACCCCCTTGTACGCGGACTGGGGCGGGTCTGGATCCCACGCGGCTTCGCAGTTGCCATCGTCTACCTGACCTTCGCCACGGTGGCGATCGTGGCGATCATCGGGCTTGCCACCGTGGTCGTAAACCAGACGAGATCCGCCACCAACAGAGTGGACACCTACTTTACGACCGAGCACGGACAGCGCCACGACACGGACGCGAAGCGCGATCTGAACCGACTCCAACATTGGCTCGACACCCATCGGTTGAAGTCCGTCAAGCTCGAGAGACAGGGCACCGAGTTCCTCGACAACATTGGCACGAAAGACGTCCAGAAGTACACGAGTAGGGTGATCGACTTCATCGAGGGCGCTGCGATCTCGACCGTGCGCCTGCTCTTCACCCTCGTCCTGATCGTCGTGGTGTCGGTTTACATGCTGCTCGACATGTCCCGGCTCGCTGCCGCGATCGATCGGCGCTTTCCCCCACGGCCAGGCTCGCTGCCGCTGCTCGTCAGGATGGAGCAGTCGCTCGCCGGCTACGTCAAGGGCCAACTGCTCGTCTCGCTCGTGATCGCGGTGACAGCCGGGGTCGGCCTCTGGCTGCTCGGCACGCTCGGCGTGTTCCCGGGCGGAGATCGCTACGCGCTTCTTTTCAGCAGCTGGGTGGCCGTAACGGAGCTGATCCCCTACCTCGGCCCGTGGCTCGGTGCCCTGCCGCCGCTCGCCTACGCACTGGTCACCCACCCCATCTCGGCGCTCTGGGTCACGCTGCTCTTCCTCGCCATCCACCAGATCGAAGGGCACATCGTGGTGCCAAAGCTGATGGGAAACGCTCTGCGGCTGCATCCGCTGCTCGTGATCTTCGGCCTGCTGGCCGGCGGCGAGATCTACGGGCTGCCGGGCGCGCTCGTGGCCTTGCCGCTGCTGGCGACGCTGCGCGCAGCGTTCGAGTTCTTCTCGGAGCGAATCGTCCTGGAGCCGTGGGGTGCAGGGGGCAGGCTCTCGATCGGTCCTGAGCCCGCCGCGAGCTCGGGTCCCGTCCCGGCGCCGGAGGAGGCGCCGACGCAGTCGTCGTCTCCCCTCGGGCGGCGGCCCTTCCGCCCCGTTCCGCCACCGAACCCGCCGACCGCCGACCGCCGGTGAGCGACGGGCCGCTGCTTGCGGCCCGCGCCGTCTCGCGACGGTTCGGAGACCGGGTCGCGCTCCACCCGATCGACCTCGAGGTTCGCCGCGGGGAGGTGATCGCTCTCGTCGGCCCCAACGGCGCCGGCAAGTCGACGCTCATGGCCGTGCTCGCCGGCGCACTCGAGCCGAGCGGAGGCCGCGTGGAGGTGTTAGCTGGAACCACCGTTGGCTGGGCGCCCCAGCGTCCAGGCCACTACGCCCGCCTCTCGGCCCGCGAGAATCTCGAGTTCTTCGCCAGCGCCGAGAAGGTGCCTGATCCGAAACAGGCGGCGGCGCGCTTGCTCGACGAGTTCGGCCTGGCCGCCGACCAGCCGAGCGCCGTCCTCTCCGTCGGCAACAGGCAGCGGCTCAACCTGGCGATCGCGCTGCTCGGGGACCCGGATGTCCTGCTGCTGGACGAGCCCACAGCCGCGCTCGACCCCCGGGAGCAGCGCCGGCTCTGGGAGCGTGCGGAGCTGCGGGCCGGAGGTCTGAGCGCCGTCGTCTTCGCGACGCAGCGGCTCGAGGAGCTGAGCCGGATCGCCGATCGCGTGGCGGTGCTCGTCGGCGGCGCGCTCATCTTCGATGGGTCGCTTGCCGAGCACGAGGCGATGGCGGTGGAGAACCTCTTCGCGTGAGGCCCTCCTGGCTCATGCTGCGAAAGGACCTGCGGGTGCTTCGCCGCTCGCCCGTGCTGCTCGCCATGCTCGTCGGCTACCCGATCGTGATCGCGCTCCTCGTCGGGCTCGTCGCTGGCTATGCGAACGCGAAGCCACGTGTGGCGCTAGTAGACGAGGACGGTCTGCCCGCGGTCGTCACCGTCGGCGCTCAGCAGTTCCATGTCGATCGCACGATCCGCCGCGTCAGTCGTGACGTCACGCTCGTCCGACTCTCACCCGACGAAGCGGCCCGCGAGCTCCGAAACGGCAAGATCGTCGCTTCGGTGACCGTTCCAGCCGGCTTCACCGCCGACCTGCGCGGAATGGTCGAGAGCCCGCGGCTCGAGCTCCGCACAACGCAGGGAGGGCTCGCCCCCCGCGTGACGCAACAGGTGCAGGCACTCGTCTACTCGCTCAACCAACAGTTGCAGGAGGCATACATCAACGCCAACCTCCGCTATGTCGACCTGATCAGGCACGGCGGCGGAGGCACCTTCCTCGGCCGGCGCTTCGACGTGCTCGGCCTCGACGGCACCGCTCGGCTACTCGACCAGCTGCCGGCCGAGCCGCGCCTGAAGCGGATCCAGAGCTTCGTTCACACAGCCGGGCTCGCGCTCGACCAGACGGACGACGCCCTGCGCGCTACTGCAAACCCGATCCGGCTCGTGCGCGAGCCCGACCGCGGGCGCACGTGGTTGCTCTCTGCGCAGATCCAGGGCTACGCGCTCGGCCTCACGCTGGGCTTCCTCGCCCTGCTGCTCGCCGCCGGCACGCTTGCGAGCGAGCGTGACGAGAACGTGATCGGGCGGCTCGTCCGCGGTCCCGTCAGCCTGTGGCAGCTCGTCTGGGGCAAGGCCGTACTCGCCGGGGCGGTGGCAGGGCTGCTGGGCCTGGCTATCACCCTGGCGTTCGGCGCGATCGTAGAGCTCGGCAACGTCGAGGGAGGCGAGCCCTGGGGAAGATTGCCACTCGTGCTGGCCGGCGTGCTGCTTGCGGGGACCAGCTTTGGCGCGCTGGGAGCGCTGGTCGGGGCGCTCGCCCGGGACGCGAGGACGGCGTCTCTCGTAGCACTGCTCGTCGCCCTGCCGATCGTCTTCCTCGGTCTCGTACCAAGCGAGGTCGTGCCGCCCGCAGGCTGGGTGAGCGACGCCTTCCCGTTCGCGCACGCGGTTCGCCTCTTCGCCTCGGCGCTCTACGATGCGAGCCCGTGGCGGACGGTCTCGATTCAGGCCGGCTGGCTCGCAGCGCTTGGGCTTGCGTGTGCCGCGCTGGCTCGCGTCGCGGCGCGTAGATTGTTGCTGTGACCGGCACCTTCCCCGCCACGCGACTCAGGCGGCTTCGCCGAACCGGGGCGCTCCGCGCTCTTGTCCGCGAGACGCGCCTCGATCTCGACGACTTCGTGATGCCGCTCTTCGCCTGCCCGGGCGAGGGCGTCTCGCGGCCGCTCGAGGGCCTGCCCGCGATCGCCCAGCGCTCGCTCGACGAGCTCGAGCGCGAGACCGAGGAGCTCGTGGGGCTGGGGGTGTCCGCGGTGCTGCTGTTCGGCATTCCGGAGGACAAGGACGACGATGGCTCAGGCGCCTACGACGAGGCCGGCATCGTGCAGCGCGCGGTTCGACGCCTACGTGGCCGTTTCCCCGAGCTTCTGCTGCTGACGGACGTCTGCCTCTGCGAGTACACGTCGCACGGTCACTGCGGACGCCTCTCGGGCGGGGAGGTCGACAACGACTCGACGCTCGAGCTGCTGGCGCGCACCGCGGTGAGTCACGCGGAGGCGGGCGCCGACGCGGTCTGCCCGAGCGACATGATGGACGGTCGGATCGGGGCGATCCGGTCGGCGCTCGACGACGCGAGCCTCGAGGCCACGCCGATCGTGTCCTACGCGGCGAAGTACGCGTCCGCGTTCTACGGTCCATTCCGGGAGGCGGCCGACTCGACGCCCGCTTTCGGCGATCGGCGCGGCTACCAGATGGATCCAGCCAATGTCCGCGAGGCACTCCGGGAGTGCGACCAGGACGTAAGAGAAGGCGCAGACGTGATCATGGTCAAGCCGGCGCTGCCGTACCTCGACGTGATCCGGGCCGCGCGGGAGCGGTTCGACGTTCCCATCGCCGCGTACAACGTCTCGGGTGAGTACGCGATGCTGAAGGCTGCCGCCTCGGACGGCTGGCTCGACGAGCGACAGGCCGCGGTCGAATCGCTGACCGCGATCAAGCGCGCCGGTGCCGACATTGTCGTCTCGTACTGGACGAAGGAGCTTGCGCAGTGGTCGTAGGGACGCGCTCGGAGCTCTACCGGCGGGCGCTCGCGCTCATTCCCGGAGGCGTCAACTCGCCCGTGCGGGCGATGCGCGCCGTCGGTCTGGACGAGCCGCTGTTCGTCCGGCGTGGACGGGGCGCCTACTTCGAGGACGCCGGGGGCACGCCGTACCTGGACTGGGTCATGTCGTGGGGGCCGCTGCTCTATGGGCATGCAGATCCCGAGACGGTCGCCGCAGTGACCGGCGCGGCCGCGGACGGAACGAGCTTCGGTGCGCCGACCGAGCGGGAGGTCGAGCTCGCCGCCGAGATCGCGGCTGCCGTCCCGTCGATCGAGCTCGTGCGGCTGGTCTCGTCGGGCACGGAGGCGGCGATGAGCGCGATCAGGCTGGCGCGCGCCTGCACGCGCCGCGATCGGATCATCAAGTTCGCCGGCTGCTACCACGGTCACGTCGACTCACTGCTCGCGCAGGCGGGATCGGGAGTTGCGACGCTCGGTATTCCGACAACGCCCGGGGTGCCGCCCGCCGTGACGGCGGACACGATCGTGATCGGCTTCAACGATGCGGAGGCTGTGGCCGCCGCGGTGATGCAGTACGGGGAAGGCCTCGCCGCGATCGTGCTCGAGCCCGTGCCCGGGAACATGGGGGTCGTTCCGCCCGAGCCGGGCTTTCTCGAGTCGCTGCGGCGGCTCTGCGACGCCAGCGGCGCGCTGCTCGTCTTCGACGAGGTCATCTCCGGCTTTCGCGTCGCGCGCGGCGGAGCTCAGGAGCTCTTCGGCGTCCGGCCGGATCTCACCATTCTCGGCAAGATCGTCGGCGGAGGGCTGCCGCTCGCCGCGTTCGGCGGCCGGGCCGAGCTGATGGAGCGCCTGGCGCCGGTCGGCGACGTCTACCAGGCGGGGACGCTCTCAGGAAATCCACTCGCCACGGCGGCCGGGCTGAGCGTGCTCGGCCGGCTCCGCGACCCCGGGGTCTACGAGCAACTCGAGCAGCGGGCAGCGCGGCTCGAGAGCGGTCTCCGCGAAGCCGCGGGAGGGCACGCGACGGTTCAGCGCGTCGGTGCGATGGGAACGCTCTTCCTGCGGGACGAGCCCGTCAGGAACTTCGTGGACGCCTCCGCCTGCGACACCGAGCGCTTCGGCGCGTTCTTCCGCTTCCTGCTCGAACGCGGGATCTACCTACCGCCATCTCAGTTCGAGGCCTGGTTCCTCTCGCTCGCGCACGGCGACGAGGAGATCGACAGGACAATCGATGCCGTCTCGGACTTCTTCAGCGGCTGACCTCTGGAAGACGATCGCCGGCGAGGCTGAGCGCGAGAGCCCGCTGTGGGGCGAGGCACTGCGGCCGGAGGGCACCCGTGAGCCGGTCGCGATCTTCTCCTCGCTCGGAGAGGATCGTTTCGCACTCGGGATCGAGACGATCTACGAGGGCTACCTCCTCCACTACGGCTGCTCGCGGCTGTTCGCACCGCCGGACGGCGATGTCGCGCTCCTCCTCGGCGACTACCTCTATGCGCACGGCCTCGTCCGCATCGCGGCTCTCGGCGAGGTCGCGGCTGTCAGCGATCTGGCGGAGTTGATCTCGCTCTGCGCACACCTGCGCACCGAGGGCACCGGTGGAGATGGGGTGGCATGGGCGGCGACGGCGGCCCTGCTCGGGCAAGGTGTGCTGGAGGCCGCAAGGAGCGCCCTCCGCGATGACGGAGGTGGCGGCGCGCTCGCGCGCCTGGCGCAGGACAAGGTTGGTGGAGAGCGGCTCGAGCAGGCGCTTGCGTCCCACGCCCGGCGCGTCGGTTAGAGTCGTGCCCGCAATGCTCCTTTCGGCGCTCCTCACGCACTACCCGCTGGCGGCCGACGCCGCCACCGAGGGCAAGAAGGTCATCTTCGGGATGCTTGTCGTGGGCCTCGTCTTTATCGGCGTGATCGCGCTCGGCCAGCTCTCTCGCTGGGCGCGGCACCGCCGCCACTGACGACTGCCGCCCCGCCGCTACGAGAGGAAGAACGGTGGGTTGTCGAGAGCCGCGCCGGCGACGATCGCGATCACGTAACCGGCGACGAGGAGGAGCCCGGTCACGAGGTGAAGCTGGATGTTCCTCGCCATCGCCGGCATCAGGGCGTACGGGCTCTCGTACGAGTCGCGGAGCGCGGGCCGGACGGGGAACGCGAGCGGCAGCGCCGCGAGCGCGATGATCGCCGGGCGCGCAATCAAGCCCCCGCTGGCGAGCGCGATGATGAGCGCGAAGGTGACCCCGATGGCGAGGTCGTAGCCGCGGAGCACGCTCTGCTTGGAGAGCCGCACCGGCAGCGTGCGCTTGCCGGCAGCGGCATCGGCCGGGCGATCGGGTACCTCGTTCACGTAGAGGATCAAGGCGATCAAGATTCCAACCGGAAGCGAGGCGAGCAGGGGCTCGAGCGCGTACTCGCGCGCTTGCACGAAGTACGCACCGAGCGCCATGATCGGGCCGAAGCCGATCCCGACCGAGATCTCCCCGAGCCCGCGATGCACGAGCCTCAGCGGAGGCGCGGTGTAGAAGAGACTGATCAGCGCCCCGGCAACGCCGACCCAGAGCAGGCTCCAGCCGCGCATCGCCGCGAGCGCAAGGCCGATTCCGATTCCGATGCCGTAGAGGCCCGCAGAGAGCAGCACCATCGAGCGCAGGCGCACCAGGCCGTAGAGGATCACCCGCGATCCGCCGCTGAACTGCGTGGGATTGACGTTCGCCTCGTCCACTCCGCTCAACGTGTCGAAGATGTCGTTGGCAACGTTCAGCGCGAGGTGGACGCACGCTCCGCCGACGAGCGTGAGAGCAGCGAGCCACCAGCTGAAGCTGTCATGAAATGCCGCGACCGCGATTCCGAGCAGAACCGGCACGACCGTGGCCGAGAGGAACGGCAGCCGCGTCGCCCGCAGGAACAGCCAGCCGAACGAGAGTCGCGGGCGTACGTCTCGCCCCGCCTGCGCGGACACCTGGGCGAAATAGCGTCGCGCCTGCGCAACGCCGCGCTCCGAGAGCTCGAAGAATGGCATCTCCTCCTCGTCCCACTGCTGCGCGCGCTGCGGCGCGAGCTCGAGCTGACCGTTCGAGCGCCGCAGCTCCCCCCACAGCGATACATATCGGCGCTCGTCGTAGCCGACGCCGGGCTGCGGTCGGATATGGCTGAAGACGACGTTCACCTGCTCCCCCTCGGGCGGCTGAACCGCGCTTCCGGCGACCCCGTCGAGCAGGACGATGCCGCGGTCTGGGTCGGTCCGGAAGTTGGTGGCGACAGCGAGCGGATAGCCGTCGCCGTCCACGAAGGCGATCACCGCGTGATCGAAGCGGCTCGGCAGGCCGGCGAGGAGCTCGGGCGAGGGTTTCACCGCACCGCCTGGGCGACTTCGAAAACCTGCGGCGGCCGGTCCGTACGACCGTCCTCCCACAGGAAGGCCCGCCGGGGCCGAACCATGATGATCGCCCGCTCGAAGAAGAGCGGCAGTGCGACGCGCTTGCCGAGAAAGGCGTCGATCACGGGCTCCTTCTTGCGCCAGAGGGGCAGGACGCGCTCCTCCCACCCGGAGTGGAGATCGGAGTCGTCGACCGCGGCATCTCCCTGGATCGTCGCCCGGTGGAAGCGTTCGACCTGCACGGCGGTCGGGTCGCTGATCGAGATCGAGACCTTCGGATTCGCCTTGATGTGCTCGAGCTTGCGTGAGAAAAGGACGCTCGAGGTGAAATAGACGACCTCTCCGTCATAGAGAGGAATGAGCGGATGCGTGACCGGACGCCCGAGCGGATCGATCACGGTCAGCTCGCTCACGAGCGCCGTCTCGAGCAGCTCCTCGATTGCTTCCGGCAATGCGGCCATGCCGCTCACGATAGTGAGCCACGGGCGGCCGGGGGCGCAGTTCGCGCCGCGACCACCCCGCGCGACGCAACGTCGCTATCGGTTCGTGGCGGCGGGTTCCGGAGAGGAGCTCGCGCGGAAGAGGGCGCGGCCCGCGAGCCCGACTGCGAACATGGCGAGGCCCGCGAGCACCGCGAAGAGTGGCAGAGCTGCCACGAGCGCGGTACAAGCGACGAGTCCGACTACGTTGAGCGCGCGCGGCCAACGTCGATGCTCCGCTGACTGCGTAAAGGCCGACACGTTCGCAACGGCGTAGTAGGTCAGGACGCCGAACGAGGAGAAGCCGATCGCGCCCCGCAGGTCGGTCGTCAGGACGAGCACCCCGACGGCCGCTCCCACGGCGAGCTCGGCATGAGCGGGCACCTGGTGACGAGGATGGACCGCCGCGAGCCACCCCGGTAGATCGCCGTTCCGCGCCATGGCCAGGCTGGTGCGACCGATGCCGGCGATGAGCGCGAGCAGCGCGCCGAGGCTCGCGACCGCAGCGCCGGCGCGCACGATCGGCAAGGCCCAGGCCGCACCTACCGCATCGACGGCGGTGGCGATCGGCGTGGCACTCGCCGCAAGGCGTTCTGGGCCCGCCGCGAGCAGCGCCGAGGCTCCGACCAGGACGTAAAGCACCACAGCGGCCGCCAGGGCCAGCGGAATCGCACGGGGGATCGCCCGTTCCGGGTCTCGGACTTCCTCGCCGAGCGTCGCAATCCGCGCATAGCCGGCGAAGGCGAAGAACAGGAGGGCCGCCGCCTGAAGAACGCCGTACACGCCTCCCGAGCCGAGCGACGACAGGCTGCCGAGCCTCGCGGTGCTGGCCTGCCCGCTCGTGGCGATTACGACCACGACGGCAAGCAGCGCGAGCACCGAGGCAGTGACGAGCAGGCGCGCCAGGGCGGCCGTTCGCGATATCCCGCGGTAGTTCGCCGCCGTGAGCGCCAGCACGGCGAGCAGGGCGACGAGCCGCTCGGCCCAGACCGGACCCGCAACCGCGTACGAGGCGAAAGTCAGAGCCATCGCGGCGCACGACGCGGTCTTGCCGATAACGAAGCCCCAGCCGGCCACGAAGCCCCACCACGGGCCGAGGCGCTCGCGCCCGTACACGTACGTGCCGCCCGACGTGGGGTACTGCGCGGCGAGCTGCGCCGAGGCGACGGCGTTGCAGTACGCCACGCCCGCTGCAAGCGCGAGGCCGACGATTAGGCCGGTCCCCGCCGCCGCGGCGGCGGGGCCAAAGGCCGCGAACACGCCCGCGCCGATCATCGAGCCAAGCCCGATCACGACGGCGTCTCCCGTGCCAAGCCGGCGCGCAAGCGTCCCGTTCATCGTCACATGGCAGCGGCGACGCGCTTCGCCGCCGCGGTGAGCTCCTCGTCGGGGACGTTCGGCAGCACGTCCTCCCAGAGCGGCAACATCATGCTCGAGGCCTCGATCATGCCCAGTGGCCTCGGGAGGAGCCAGACGTGGAAGTGGGCACCGCCATCACCCCAGCGGTAGAGATGCACGCGGCCGACATTGCCCAGCGACAGGATCGCCCGCTCTACGCGAGCGACGACGCGACCGAAGTCCGCCGCCAGGGCTTCAGGCAGGTCGGTGAACGAGTCGACGTGGAGGCGGCTCGCGAGCCAGACGCTGCCGGGGAGGCTGCCCCCGACCGGGGCGTGCAGGGTCCAGTTCTCGTCGGACCAGAGGGCGCCGGTCGTGTTGCCACCGCAAATAGCGCACGGCGGCCCGCCGGGCTCGCCGCGACGTGGCGGCTCTGGGATCTGGCGGTCGGCGGGCTCGCGGGAGACGAGTGGCTCGAGATAGGGAAGGACCAGCTTCACTCCTTTCGTGGATCTGGGACGGGTTGTGATTCGGTCACGCCGATCCCGTCGAGAACCAGGCTGACGATCCGAGCCCGGGCCCGCTCCGCGGGCCAGCCGTGACGGCCGCGGAGGTGCACGTAGGTCCAGGCGACCGCGTTGAAGGCAACGTCGGCCGACGCGACGACATCGTCGTCGGGCGCAAGCGAGCCGTCAGCGGCGCCCTCACGGATGAATCGGATGAACGGATGCAGGTAGTCGGGCGGCTCGCCGGGGCGGGGCGCCTGGTGGAACGCTTCGTCCGTGGCCAGCATCAGCGGCAGGTGGCGATCGAGAAGCTCGCAGAGCGCGTCGAGCCCCTTCGCGAGGCGTTCGCGACCGCTGCCGCCCGAGGTGAGCACGGGGTACATCGAGCTCCGGAAGTCGTCCACGAGCTCGCCCAGGAGCGCGCCGACGAGCGCATCCCGGTTCAGGCCCTGCCGCCAGAGTGTCGACCGGGCCCGGCCCGCCGCCTCCGCGACGCGCTCGAGGGTCAGCCCACTCCACCCGCGCTCGCGGAGGACGCTGATCGTGGCGCGGCGCAACTCCGCGTCGACTACCTGGGCGGGTCCCTCCAGCATCCTTAGTGATGTATTCATGCACCGACAATGTTGCACACACGCACCGTTGCCGGCAAGTTTGATTCTGTTGACGTGCCGGCGCGCCCATCGGGTACCCGCTACGACAAGCTTCTTGCCCGCGTCTTCCGGCGGCGGCCTCGTCCTCGCTGCCCCCACCGTGTGGTACGACATCACGAGGCGAGGCGTCGTCGACTTACCGGTACCCGACATCCCGGTCACCAACACTCTCGCCATGTCCGGGCAGTAGTCGCAGGCGGCCCACGAGCTTGACCGAGTTAGAAGAAACGCCCAGCCGGGATCCCGCTCCACGGAGACCGCGGAGAATGGGGCGGTGTTTGGCGGCGCGGCAACCCGAAGGCCACTACTCGACTCAGCCCGATCGATTTCCCGTGAAAACGGCCTTCTCCGACGGTGCGCGATGGCCTGCCGGCAACACGAGCGTAAAGACGGTATGCCCGCGCCGGGACTCGACGGCGATGCGCCCTCCCATCAGCGCTGCGAGATCGCGAGCGATCGCCAGTCCGAGCCCACTCCCAGAAGCGACGGCCCCATCGACTCGGTAGAAACGCTCGAAGATGTGCGGCAGCTTCTCAGCCGAGATCCCCGGCCCGGTATCTTCCACCGACAGTACCACCTCGCCGTCCAGCGCCGGGGCGCAGAGCAAACGAATCGTCGCGCCGGACGGGGTGTGGACGAGCGCGTTCTCGACAAAGATCCGGCCAATCTGCAAGACGCGCTGCTCGTCGGCGCGTGCAACGACGGCAACTTCGCTGCCAACCTCCAACGAGCGGCTCTCGGCCTGCGCGCGGAGCCCGAACTCGGCTGCCAGAACGGCGACCGAGTCCGCCAGCTCGACGTGCTCCTGCTCGACCCGCAGCTGCCCTGCGTCGAGTCGCGAGAGGTCGAGCAAGTCGGTCGCCAGACGCGCTAGTCGCTCGACCTGCTCTCGCATCGTCCCGAGGAACTCGCGCCGCGTCTCGTCATCCAGCTCCTCCTCGTCGAGCAGCTCGAGGAAGCCGCCGAGCGAGAAGATAGGCGTGCGCAGCTCATGGGACGCATTCGCGATGAACTCGCGGCGTGCATGGTCAAGCTCGCCGAGACGCTGCCGCATGCGCTCGAACGCAGAGGCGAGCTCGCCGAGCTCATCCGAGCCCGCATCGACGACAGGCTGGTCGAACCTTCCCCCGGCGATCCGGTCGGCGGCGCGCTCCAGCCGCCGGATCCGGCGTGCGAACAACGACGCCGCGGCGTAGCCGAAGGCGAGCGCCGCGAGCAGTGCTATGAGCCCACCCGCAAGCAGGCGGCGCTGAACGAGGTGGATGGTGCCGAGAGAGTCCCGCAGCGAGGCAGAGAGGAGCAGGACGGCACCGCGATTCGGAAGGGGCACTGCGACTTCGGCGAAGCGCGTGCCGGCCCGGTGGACGGTCCCGCGCTCCACCGCCAGCGACGTGCCGGCTGCAAGGGCGAGCGGGTCGTCCTGTATGTCCGCAGACGGCTCGGCCTGCCGCGAGTCAGCGACCGGGCGGACCCTCGATCGACCGAAGCGGTGCTCCAGCGTGAAGACTGCGATCCGAACGTCGAATCTTCCCGACGTGTCGCCCGCATAGATCTGCCACCCCTGCTGGTCCCCGGGTAGGCCACGCGCGATCGCGTGCGAGATCTTCTCGAGTCGGCCGAGTTTCGAGTTCGTCAATCGCCGCTCGAGCGAAGGGACGAGGATTCCATAGACGATGAGAAGTGCTCCCACGACAGCCAGGAACAGCCCCAGCGCGAGCCGGGAGCGGACGCTTCGGAGCGGGTTCACGAATCGCGAAAGCGGTACCCGACGCCGCGGACCGTCAGGATCAGCTCAGGCTGGCGCGGCTCTCGCTCGAGTTTCTCGCGTAGGTGCCTCACGTGCACGTCGATAGTGCGCGGGTCTCGATAATCGGCGCCGCCCCAGAGTGTCTCGAGCAGTTTCGACCGCGTGTAGACGCGGCCCGGGCTCGAGGCCAGCAAGCGAAGAAGCTCGAACTCGACGTATGTGAGCTGGACGGGGGCGCCGTGCGCCTCGACGGAGCGCTTCGCGACGTCGATCCGAAGGCCATCCGACTCGATCACCTCGCCCGGAACCGAGTCGTGAGCGGTCGCGGCCCGGCGCAGCAGCGCGCGCACCCGGCTCCGGAACTCTCGGATCGAGAACGGCTTGGTGATGTAATCATCGGCGCCCAACTCGAGCCCCAGTACCTTGTCGAGCTCGTCGTCGCGAGCCGTGAGCATGATGATCGGGACGGAGCTCGAGGCCCTCATCCGCTTGCACACCTCCAGCCCGTCGAGCTTCGGCAGCATCAGATCCAGGACGACCAGGTCCACGTCCTCTGCACCGAAGCGTGCGAGGGCTTCCTCGCCGTCGCGAGCCTGCACGACGCGGTAGCCGTCCCGCTCGAGCGGGTACGCGAGCAGTTTCTGAATTGAGTCCTCGTCATCGACGAGGAGAATGGTTCCGGGATCGTGCATGGGAGCGGGCAGATGGGGCTCGGAGCGCTTCCCCGCCTACTATAGCCCCGTATGGCGGCGGCCCCGGCTCGTTCGCAGCGTCGGCGGCGCTCCGGCTCGTTCGCCCGGCCGATCAACGCGCGCACTTACCGCGGCACGTGGCTTCTGGTCGGGATACCCCTGCTGATCGCGGCTTTCAGCCTCCGAACGGCGCCGCTCTTGCCGGCCCCAGCTTTGCCTCCGACGTTCGAGTCGGGCTTTGCGCTCGATCTGGCGCGCGATCTCGCCGGGCTGTATCCCGATCGGCGGCCCGGATCGAATGGGGGCAGCAACGCGGCTCGCTGGGTCGCCGATCGGCTCAGGGCCCAAGGCCTGCAGACAACCATGACTCGCTTCCGCAGCACGCTTCCGGGCGGGGCGACGGTGCAGCTTGTCAACGTCGAGGCCGAGGTCCCTAGCCGGTCAAGCGACGCAATCGTCGTGATGGCGCACCGCGACAACGCGGGCAAAGGCCCGGGCGGCAACGACAACGCCTCCGGAACAGCAGCTCTGATCGAGCTCGCACACACCTACGCGGCGTCCAATCCATGCTCCACCGTCCCGGTCGGCGGCGTCTGCCCCGCCCACCGCATCGTCTTCCTCTCGACCGACGCCGGCGCCTACGGAGGCATGGGCGCCGAGCAGTTCGTGCGGACTTCGTCGTTCCGAGCCCGGATCGCGGCGGTCGTCAACCTCGACTCAATCGGCTCGGACCACCCACCGCGGATCGTCGCTGCCGGGCTGGGGCCCCGCTCCGCGTCGCCGGCGCTGCAGCGTACCGCCGCCGCTCGGATCCTTGAAGCCGCAAGGGCCGGGCCGGGCCGCTCGACCCCGCTCGCACAGCTACTCGACCTCGGCTTCCCGTTCACTCTCTACGAGCAGGGTCTCTTCGTCCGAACCGGCATCTCCGCCGTGACGCTGACGACGGGCGGCGTGCGGCCTCCGGACCCGGTCGGCGACACGGCCGACCGGCTGAACCAGCGGCGGCTTGGGGAAGTCGGCCGGGCGGGACAGGAGCTGATCGCCTCGATCGACCAGGGGCTCGGTGTTCCCGGCACGACAACGAGCTCGATCTTCCTCGGTTCGCGGTTCCTGCCCGGCTGGGCGGTCGAGCTCGTCCTGATTGCGTGCCTGCTGCCGTTCGTGGTCGCAGCCGTCGACCTCTTCGCGCGCTGCCGCCGCCGGGGTGTAGCCCTGGCACCCGCCTGGCGGAGCTATCGCAGCCGGCTCGGCTTTTGGCTCTGGGTCGGCGGCGCAGGTGCCGTCCTGTGGGCGGCCGGGCTCTGGCCGAGTGGGCCGAGCGTGCCTCCCGCGCCGACGACCGCCGTCGCCGGAGACTGGCCCGTCGTACCCCTGATCGTCCTCTCAGTTCTCGCCGGCGCCGGCTGGCTCGTGATCCGCGAGCGCCTGCTGCCGCGGCGGCGACCGGAAGCGGTCGAGACGGTCGCGGGGCACACCGTCGCACTCCTCGCGCTCGCAGTCATCGGGCTGGCCGTCGTCGCGCTCAACCCTTTTGCGCTCGTCTACCTCCTTCCGTCGCTGCACGCGTGGCTCTGGCTGCCGCAGCTCAGCGAAAGGCCTGTCGCTCTGCGAATCGCCGTTCTCGCGGCCGGGCTGCTCGGGCCTGCGGTTCTGGTCGGGTCATTTGCGTTCCGGTTCGGCCTCGGGCTCGATGCGCCCTGGTATCTCACCCTGCTCGTTCTGATCGGGTATGTCCCGGCTCCGGTCGTGCTAGTCACTCTGGCGTGGCTCGCGGCCGGAGGGCAGCTCGCGGCCCTCGCTGTGGGCCGCTATGCGCCCTACCCCGCTCGCCGAGAGCGCCCGCCGCGGGGGCCGATCCGTGAGGTGGTTCGCCGAGTCATGCTGACCAGTCAGGCGAGGCGGCGGCGGACGCTGAGCGCGGGGGAGAAAGTCCGAGCCGCTGGCGAGCGCTAGCAGTCACGGCGTGCGGTCACGAGTCGAGGGGCAAGAACTCCACCGCCTCGCCGGCCTGAAGCTCGCCGCCGCCGCGGGGGACGAGCACCAGGGCATCGGCCGTGGCAGCGCGGGCGATCATGTGCGACTCCTGGCCCGACACGGGGTCAGCCACTAGCTCGCCCGATTCCCGCCGCAGCCGGGCACGGATCAGCTCGTCGCGGGTGGGACTCCGTCGCAGCGAGCGGGCGAGCCGGGCGATTGCGCGGCCGGACAGCGGCTCCTCAATGCCCTGCAGGGCATTGACGGCGGGCCGGACGAAGAGCTCGAAGGCCACCAGCGACGACACGGGGTTGCCGGGAAGGCCGAAGACCAGAGTCGTGCCACGCACACCAAAGAACACGGGCTTGCCCGGCTTGACAGCGACACCCCAGAACACCTCGTCGACGCCGAGCGCCGCCGCTACGCCCCGAACGAGGTCGTGCTCGCCCACCGATACGCCGCCCGAGGTGACGAGCAGGTCGAACGCGAGGCCTTGCTCGATCGCCGTGCGGTGAGCCCGCTCGTCGTCTCGGACAGCCGGCAGCCGCTCGACCTCGGCGCCCGCGCTGCTGAGTCCTGCCGCGAGCATCACGCCGTTTGCCTCGTAGACCTGACCCTCCCGCAGAGGCCTGCCGGGCTCCTGCAGCTCGCTGCCCGTCGTGAGGACAGCGGCGCGAGGACGTCGCGCGCAGACCACCTCCGCGGCACCCGCCGCGGCGAGAGCGCCGACCTGCGCAGCACCGAGCCGCGTTCCGGCCGGAGCGACCAGCTCGCCGGCGTGGATGTCGCCGCCACGGCCTCGAATGTTCGCGCCGGCGGACACCGAGCTCGCGATCTCGACATTGTTGGCTGATCGGACAACGTCCTCGATCGGAATGACGGCATCGGCGCCGGCCGGGACGAGGCCGCCGGTCGCGATGCCCATTGCCTCCCCCGGTCTCAAGGCCCGCGCTGCCGGCCGGCCTGCGGCGACATGGAGCGCGACCGGCAGCGTGCCGGGCGTATCGCTCGAGCGTATCGCGAACCCGTCCATCGCCGAGCTGTCGTACGGCGGCAGGTCGACGACTGCCCGGCCCGCCTCGGCAAGCACGCGGCCGGCCGCGGCCGCGATCGCCACACTCTCGCCCGGCCGCCGCTGCACCCGCGCGAGGATCGCCTGCTGGGCCTCCGTCAGAGAGAGAAGCTCTGCCATCTCGCGCATAAGCTACGGCACGTGATCTCGGTCGTGATCCCGGTCTACAACGAGGAGCGAAGCGTGGCGCTTCTCTTCGAGGAGCTCGAGTCGGCGCTGCAGCCTCTCGGCCGGCCCTGGGAGGTGATCTACGTCGACGACGGGTCGACGGACGGGTCGTTCGCGGCCTTGACGCGCCTGCACGCGAGGAGCGATAACGTCCACGTCGTTCGGCTACGCCGCAACTTCGGCAAGGCGGCCGCCTTGATGGCCGGCTTCGCCGAGGCGACGGGCTCCGCCATCGTCACGATCGACGGTGATCTCCAGGACGATCCCGCCGAGATTCCCAGGCTACTCGCGAAACTGGACGAGGGCTTCGACCTCGTCTCGGGTTGGAAGACCCGCCGCCGCGACCCGTGGTCGAGGCGAGTCCTCTCCCGCCTCTTCAACCGTACCGCCAGCCGTATCTCCGGCGTGCGCCTGCACGACATGAACTGCGGGCTCAAAGCCTACCGGGCGGAGGTCGCGACGAGACTGCGGATCTACGGGGAGCTCCACCGCTTCGTCCCCGTACTCGCCCACCTTCGCGGCTATCGCGTGGGGGAGCTGCCCGTGAACCACCGCCCGCGTGAGCACGGCCGCTCGCGGTACGGGCCGGAGCGCTACCTGCGCGCCTTCCTCGATCTGCTCACCGTGTCATTCATCGGCCGCTACCGGCATCGGCCGCTCCATCTCTTCGGCGGGCTCGGGCTCGTCCTCGGACTGAGCGGCTTCGCCGTCCTCGCCTACCTCACGGTCGTGAAGGCGACGGGTCACGCGATCGGCCAGAGACCGTTGCTGACGCTCGGCGTCCTCCTGGTCGTAGTCGGCCTCCAGTTCTTCTCTCTGGGCCTGTTGAGCGAGATGATCACGAGCCAGCACGAGGAGCGTCGCGCCGACCGCGAGCGCGCGGAGCTGCACGTCGAAGAGGTGCTCCGCTGAGCCGAGCTCGACCTCGCGCATAGCCGGCGGACGTGCGGATCCTCCTCTTCGGGACGTACGAGCGCGACTATCCCCGCAATGCGCAGGTCGCCTCCTGTCTTCGTCGCGCGGGCGTGGAGGTCGTCGAGCGGCACGTCGCGGTGTGGGAAGGGCGCGAGCACAAGTGGGCGACCGGCCCGGCGGTCCTCGGACGCCTCGCGCTCGCACAGGCTCGCCTGGCGCGTCCCCCCCGGGAGAGATTCGACGCCGTGCTGGTCGGCTATCCGGGACACCTCGACATGCCTCTCGCGAGGCGCGTCGCCGGCAAGCAGCCACTCGTCTTCAACCCGCTCGTCTCCCTCGGCGACACCCTAGTCGCCGACAGGGGGCGCTTCCAACCCGGCTCGATTCCCGCTCGCCTGCTGCACAGAGTGGATCGCCACGCGCTTCGCCTTGCCGACCTCGTGATCGCCGACACCGAGGCGAACGCCGACTTCCTCGCCCAGCTCGGAGGACTTCCGCGCGAGCGCGTGGCCGTCTGCCTCGTCGGCGCAGAGGACCGTCTGTTCAGCGACGGCTGGGTCCCGTCAGACCCGTTCACGTGCGTTTTCATCGGAAAGCTGATCCCTCTGCACGGCGTCGAGACGATCCTCGAAGCCGCCCGGCTGGCGCCCGGGATGCCGTTCCGCGTTATCGGCAGCGGACAGCTCGACCGCCTGCTCGCGGGCCGGCCACCGAACGTCGAGTGGATTCGGTGGCGACCCTACGTGGATCTGCCAGCGGAGCTTCGCAGGGCCGGGTGCGCCCTCGGCGTATTCGGAACATCGGACAAAGCCCGACGCGTGATTCCGAACAAGGCCTATCAGGCCCTCGCGTGCGGCGTGCCTCTCGTTACATCGGAGACGCCGGCTTCGCGGGAGCTGCTCGCCGACGGCGAGAGCGCTCTGCTCGTCGAGCCGGGGAGCCCTGCAGCGCTCGCGGCCGCGGTGGAGCGCCTTGCAAGCGAGCCTGCCCTGGCGCGGCGCCTTGGTGGGCGCGGGCTTGCGGTCTATCGTGCACGCGCGAGCGAAGATGTGCTCGGGCAGCGGTGGAAGCAGCTGCTCCAGCGGCTGCTGTGAAGAGCCGCCTCGATACTCGGCTCCTGCTCTGGCTCGCGATCGCCGCCTACGCGAGCGGCTTCGGCGCGCTTTCTATCCTGCGCCACCGCGCCTTCAACAGCGGGCGCTTCGATCTCGGCAACATGGTGCAGGCGGTCTGGGCGACGGCGCACGGCCACCCTCTGCGCGTGACCGATCTGGACGGCAGACAGGTCTCCCGTCTCGGCTCGCACTTCGACCCCATCCTCATGGCTTTCGCCCCGCTCTGGCACGTCTGGCCAAGCCCGAGCCTACTACTCACGGTGCAGGCGGTCGTCCTCGCATTGGGGGCCCTGCCGGTCTTCTGGCTCGCGCGCGAGAGGCTCGCCTCCGAGCGCGCTGCACTCGCGCTCGCGCTCGCCTACCTGCTCTACCCACCCGTGCAGTGGCTGGCGCTCGACGACTTTCACGCCGTCTCCCTCGCTCCGACTCTGCTCCTCTTCGCGCTCTGGTTCCTGCTCGAGGATCGCCTGGTCGCCTTCGGCGCGTTCGCGCTCGCCGCCATGACGACGCGCGAGGAAGTCGGCCTCGCCGTCGCCGCACTCGGCCTCTACCAGGCCGTCGGGCGACGGCGGTGGCGAAGCGGCGGAGCGATCGCAGTGCTCGGCTCGGCGGTCGCGGTGCTCGCCCTCGCGGTGGTCATCCCCCACTTCAGCCCCGGCGGGAGCTCGGACTTCTACAGCCGCTACAGCCAGGTGGGCGGCTCGCCGGGCGGGGTGGCACGGACAGCATTCACGGATCCCTGGCGCCTCGTGTCTGTCGCGTTCGACCGGCGCGGGGTCGAGTACCTCGTCGAGCTCTTCGCGCCGCTCGCCGGCCTCTGCCTCCTCGCTCCCCTGCTTCTGCTTGCCGCGGTGCCGCAGCTCGCTCTCAACCTGCTCTCACGGACCCCGACTCAGACCTCGATTCACTTCCACTACACGGCCGCGGCCATCCCCTGCGTCATTGCGGCGTCGGTGCTCGGCGCTGCACGGCTGGCGCGGCCCGGGGGGGCACGTACGGGAGCTGTGGCCCTTCTCGCTATAGCCGCCGCCCTCCTAGCGAATTACCGGCTCGGGGCGATCCCGCTCTGGCGATACCTGCCGGGCGGGCAGACACTGCAAGCGCAGGCCTCGCACGTCTCGCGACACGACGCGACGGCTGCGGCCGCGCTTCGTCTCGTTCCACCGGAGGCGGTCGTGAGTGCGTCGAACTCGCTCGGCGCGCACCTCTCGGCGCGGCGGCGCATCCTCAGCTTCCCGCGTCTGGCAGACGCCGCCTGGATCGCGGTCGACACGACGAGGCCGAGCTACCTGGACCGAGCAAACGCGCCCAGCGCGATGCGGAAGGCACTCGCACGGCTCCGGAGGCGATCCGCCTGGAGAACCGTCTTCCGGCAGGACGGCGTCCTGATCCTGCGGCGCCGCGGCGGCTAAGCAGGCAAGCGCTACGAGCAAGCGATCACTACGGTCGCTGGGTCCCAGCTCGCGGGCAGCGGACACTGGCCGACGTTCGTCCAGTAGGGAGCTGGAACGTCAGGTTCCCTCGGCATCCCCATGAACCAGGCGACGATGCCCGCGCCGGCAATCGAACGTCGCCTTCGCCAAGGCTACGGGATGGTGGATCCCAAGAGCGGCAAGGTGAGTCGGCGGGGGGAGTCTCACCCCCCGCCGCTCGCAGAACCCGGCGTGAGCGTCTTCGCTCACCGGGCTCCCATCGTCCAGCCGTCGGGGCGTACGCCAAGGCGCCAATGGGCAAACAGGTTCGGCTGGCGTCGTGCGACGTCGGCGAGGAACCGGCGTGCCCGGCCGCGATAGCGGCGCAGTCGCTTGTACTTCCCCAGCGCCCACCTCACGAGGATCTCGTTGAGGTGGCGGAAGGTCGGATACAGCATGGACTTGTAGAAGCGACCGTGATAGTTGATCCAACCCTGGAGCACGGGGTTGAGCATCCGCGCCAGGTCCGTGAGGGTCTTGTCCGACCGCCGGTGCAAGCCCCAGCGGCGCAGCTCGTGCCGCATCCGCTTGCCCGCCTCGTCCGAGACCGCCGGAGAGAAG
>JBBRYW010000022.1:0-32440 GCA_038237235.1 Gaiellales bacterium | reverse complement strand
GAGGATCCAGTGCCAGGCGAGACTGCGCGCACGGCGAAACGTGCCCGTGTCGCCGACTCGGAGACGAATCAACTCGTCCAGCAGCTCCACGGGCGCCACGATCGCGCCCCCGTACCGCGCCCCGTCGATCGTTGCACCGGTACGCCCGTCGACTCGGAACGGCCACGGCGTGTGCGCGGCGTCGCCGGGTCGAACGTGACTAGCGAGCGCCGTCGCCGCATTCCGCGCCGCGCCAAGATACCGCCGCTCCCCCGTCAACTCGTAGAAGCGGAGGTACCCCAGGCCGAGCAGTCCGACCTTGTCCGGCTCGACACCGGTCCGGAATCCGGCCGGACGTCCTGCGAGGCATCCCCCGTAGCGCCGCTCGCCGCCGCAACTCGTTGCGAAGGGAACCCCAGCCCACGCCCAGCCGGCGGGTGTCGTTCCTCGCCGCAACTGGTAGTCGAGCATGTCACGGACGAGCGAGACGGCGCGCCTGTCGCCCGAGTACGGGTACCAGGCAACGAGGGAGTCGACGAACGACGCGTAGAGAAACGCGGGGTTGTGCTGCCAGTAAACGCCCTGCAGCGTGTGCTGGTCGAAGACCGCCCAGGCGAGATGAACCCTCACGCCGGCACGCCGGTCGACCTGAATGCGCCGCTCCATGAAGCGCCAGCCGAGCCGCAGCACATGGTCGTAGCCGAGGTTTCGGTCGGGCCGGTACCAGGCGACGAGCTTCCTTTGCCCGTCCAGGCGGGCGCCGTGCCACGGCAGCAGCGGACTCGGGGCCTGCCGCTGCCCGCTCGGCTGCAAGAAGAGGGCCAGCGCGGCGAGAGGTACGAGAAGGCGCGGCAGGGCACGCGACTATACCCTTGCCCGCTTGGCGCCGATCGCGCACCGAGCTGCACCCGCTCATTGCTCGGGTTCTGTGCGGCGGCGCGCACGCCTGGCCCTGGTGGCTGCTGTGATCGTCGGCGCGGCGACCGCGGCTCCAGTCGTCCACGCGGCCGGGCGCTCGGGCGTACGGGTGTGGCCCATTCACTACCGGTCGTCCGGCGGGTTTCGGCGCAATGCCTACGTCCTGCTGCCGAGCTGGTACGGCCCGCACCGCCATCCGGCTTTGCCGCTCGTCATCTCGCCGCACGGCCGCGGCGTTCGCGCCCGGACGAACGCGCGCCTCTGGGGCAACCTGCCGGCGCTCGGATCGTTCGCCGTGGTCAACCCGCAGGGTCAGGGCCGGCGGCTCACGCTTCTGTCCTGGGGCTACACAGGCCAGATCGCCGACCTGGCGCGCATGCCGAGCATCGTGACGCGAACGCTGCCGTGGCTCCGGATCGACCGCTCTCGCATCTACGCCTTCGGCACGAGCATGGGGGGCCAGGAGACCCTGCTTCTCCTCGCCCGCTATCCCCGTCTGCTCGCAGGCGCGGCCGCGTTCGACTCGGTGACGGATATGACCCGGCGCTACAGAGACTTCTCGCGCCTAGGCTGCGACAGCCGCTGCCGGCGTGTGTGGAAGGATCCGATCGGGCAGGGAATGCAGACGCTCGCGCGTCTCGAGATCGGAGGGTCGCCGAAGCGACGGAAGCAGGCATACCTGATCAGGAGCCCGGTCGAGTACGCCTGGCGGATCGCTCACTCGGGCGTCCCGCTCGAGCTCTGGTGGAGCAGGTCAGACCGGATCGTCGTCGACCAGAAGCGACAATCCGAGCGGCTCTTCCGCACCGTGATGCGACTCAATCCGCGGGCGCCGCTCGGAGGGTTCGTCGGCTCCTGGGCGCATTCGGCCGAGATGCGCCGGCTGCTCCGGCCGGCGCTGCTCGACTTCGGGCTTCTCCCGCCCGACTTCTTCACCCCGCTCTCTGGGGTCGACGAGATCCCGCCGCCGACCTGGCCGGAGGTCCTGCGGCGGATCGCCTGAGGCGGCCACGGGGATGCGTGGATCCCCGCGGCCGCCCGCAATGGTCAGCCGTTCAGCTTCCCTTCGAGTTGTGCAGCGTCGGGAACGTCAGCTCCTTCCACGAGCTCGGCAGCTTCTTGATCGAGCCGATCTCGAACATGAAACGGGCGAACTTCATCAGCCCGTGCGGCTTGGTGCTCCACGTGAGGGACTTGCTCGTGATGTAGCGGCGGAAGCCGTACGGCGTCGTCTTGCCGTTCGCGTCCTCGGACAGGATCGCGGCGGCCCGGCCAGGCTTTGAGATCAGCAGCCTCTCGGCTGCCTGAACATCGGTGTAGAGCTTCTTCGCGAAGGTCGTGTGGGCGTCGTAGAACTTCTGGGTCATCACCACGCCCAGGAAGGTGTGCTTGCCGAAGAACGTCGAGCTATGCGCGACGACGTGCGCTCCTTTCGCCTTCTCGATGAACTGAAACGGCGGCGAGGTCATGTGCGCCTGGATCTGCCCGTTCAGCAGCGCGGCGACGCCGTCCGGATGGTCGAGCGAGACGAAGGTCGGGTCGAGTGCGTGCGCGTCGCCCAGCTTCTCCTTCGCGGCCTTCTGGAGGATCACGGCCTGGATCGAGGTCGGTGCGGGCAGCGCGATCCGCTTGCCCCTGAGGTCTGCGAGCGTCTTGATCGTGGGGTCCTTGGCCATCAGCCATAGGTCAGCGTCCTCGAGCGTCGTCAGGAACTTCCACCCCACGCCCCTGGCCCACCCGACGAGTAGCGGCCCGACCCCGGTAGCGCCGAGGTCGATGTCGCCGGCGATCACGCCGTTCGTAATCGCCGCTCCCGACGCCAGCACCTTCCAGTCGATCTTCGTGCCGGGGAACTGCTTCTCGATCGTGCGCTGCTGCTTGATGATGATCAGCGGCGCGTAGCCGACCCCCGGCTGGTAGGCGATCGTGAGGTGATCCGGGGGTCCCTCGTCGCGGGATCCGCCGGCCGCGCTGCCGACGAAGCCCGCGACGGCGACGGAGGCGGCGAGCAGCGGCGCAAGCGACCACCGCCAGGCTCGTCGAGTCTTCAGTTTCGGCATCAATTCCTCCTTGCTGAGCAGATTCGGGCACGGGTCACGTGATACTGCCGGTCTCGTCCGCGCGCTTCATACCCCAGCGGACGACGGTCGACCGCTCGACCCAGACGAATACCAGGTCGAGCGCAAACCCGATCAGCGCGATCATCACGAGCCCGGCGAAGACTCCGCGCGTGTCGAGGTAGAAGCGGGCGTTGTTGATGTAGTTCCCGAGCCCTCCTTTACCGCCGGCCACGCCGAAGATGAGCTCGGAGGCCACGATCGTCCGCCAGGCGAACGCCCACGCCGTGCGGAAACCCGAGAGCGCGTGCGGGAGCGCCGCCGGCGCGAGGACGTCGGTGACGAGCCGCAGGCCGGAGATGCCCATGTTTCTGGCAACCGCGATGATCGTCGGGTTCACCGTCTTGAAGCCCGTGCTGAGGTTGATGGCGATCGGCCAGATAACGGAGTTGGCGATCACGAACAGCAGGGCCTTCGTGGTGATCCCGAACCAGAGCATCGCAAGCGGCAGGACGGCGACACCCGGAAGCGGGTTGAGGATCGAGGTCAAGAGCGAGAGAAGATCGTCCCCGAACTTCGAGAAGGTCGCAAAGGCAGTGAGCGCGATGCCGATGCCGGCGCCGACCGCGAGGCCCTCGAGGAGGATCTTCAGCGTCGTCCAGGCCGCCGTGGCGAGAGCTCCGTCCTTCAGGTCGTGCCAGAAGGTCCTCGCAGTGTCCCAGGGACTCGCGAACAGGAGCGGATTCGGGTGGCGCACGCTGACGTATGCCTGCCACGCTGCGATCAGGAGCGCGAGGATGAGAATGCGTCGCACCGAGGCGGGCAGGCGCCCCCACGGGCTCGCGAGCCTGGGCCTGGCGGAGACTGCGACCGCCGCCGCCCCGACGACGTCGCTAGACGAAGACGGCATCCTCGTCGACCTCCTCTCCCTGGGCGGCGAGCAGCCGGCGAAGGTGGCGCCGCATCTGCGCATAGGCCGCCGAGTCTGGCGGGCCGACGTCGCGCACGTCCGCGACCTCTTGGACCGTCGACGGCGCGTTCGCCAGGACGACGACGCGGTCGCCGACGACGAGCGCCTCGTCGATCGAGTGCGTCACGAACAGGACTGTTACCTCGGTGCGGGCCACGATCTCGTTCAGCTCTCGCTGGAGCCGGGCGCGGGTGAGGGCGTCGAGGCTGCCGAACGGCTCGTCCATCAGCAGGATGACCGGCTCGAGCGCGAGCGCGCGTGCGATCGCGACGCGCTGCTTCATCCCGCCCGACAGCTGGTGGGGATAGCGGTCGAGCGCGCGCGAGAGGCCCGTCAACTCGAGGAACGAGCGCGCCTTCGCCTCGGCGTCCGCCCGCCGGGTGCCGTTGATGCGGAGCGGGTAGGCGACGTTGCCCAGAACCGTGCGCCAGGGGAAGAGCTGGTCGAACTCCTGGAAGACGACGGCGCGATCAGGCCCCGGTCTCAGCGAATCGCGACCCGCCATGCGGATCGTGCCGCCCGCAAGCGGCACGAAACCGGCAACGGCCTTCAACAGGGTCGACTTCCCGCAGCCTGATGGACCGATCAGGACGCACTTCTCCCGAGGCTCGACGCTGAAGCTGACGTCCTGTACAGCGATGTCGAAGCCCTCACGTCCCCAGTAGCCGAGCCGGACGTGGCTCACCTCCAGTAGGGACTGCCCCAGCTCGATTTGGCCCTTCGCTGCCGCCTGCGACGCCTGGGACATGAGGCGGGAATCTACCGCCTCATGTCCCACCGCGGCGGCGACCTCGCCGACGATGCCCGCGGTGCAGCGGTGCAGCGGTGCAGCGGTGACGACGATCTAGCCGGCCATAGCCTCCTCGAGAGCCCGGCGCACGAGAACGGGCGCCAGGTAGCGCCGGTACTCCGCGCTCGCGAACGGGTCGCTGACCGGGTTCGTCCCCTCCGCGGCGAATTGCGAAGCCGCCGCGAAGTCCTCCCCACCGACGAGCGCCTGCTCGACGACAGTTGCCCGGAGCGGCGTCTGCCCCATGTTCGTGAGCGAGACGGCGGCGCGGGTCACGCCGCCGTTCGAGCGCTCCACGACGACGGCCACGCCGACGATCGCCCAGTCCTGGGCCCGCGGATGGAACTTCAGGTACGACCACCCCACATCCGACAGCTTCGGCACGCGGATCTCCGTCAAGAGCTCGTCGGGCTCGAGCCCCGTCTCGAACGCGCCGTGAAAGAATTCTCCTGCCGGGATCGTCCGCTCGCCGGAGGATCCCAGTACGACGAGCTCGGCATCCAGGCAGGTCAGAACGGTCGGGATGTCCGAGGCGGGATCGCCATGGGCAACCGAGCCTCCGACGGTGCCCATGTGCCGCACCTGAGGGTCGCCGACCTCGCCGGCTGCCTTCGCGAGCAGCGGGCAGTGCTGCTTGACGAGATCGTTGCGCGCGACGTCCGCGTGGTGGGCAAGCGCACCGATCGCGATCCGATCGCCGTCCTCCCGCACGCCGTCGAGCCCGGGTAACCGGCCGATGTCGACCAGCACGGAGGGCGTGGCGAGCCGGAGCTTCATGAACGGCAGCAGCGACTGGCCGCCGGCGAGGATCTTGGCCTCCTCGCCGTGGCTCGAAAGGAGCTCGAGCGCGTGCTCGGGCGAGTCTGCGACCTCGTAGTCGAACGGGGCGGGAATCACCGGGCACCTCCCTTCGCCTCGCGGAGCGCTCGCCAGACGCGCTCCGGGGTCGCGGGCTTGTCGATCTTCGTCACGCCCTCGGCGTGCAGCGCATCCATGACGGCGTTCATCACCGCCGCGGGTGCGGCGATCGTCCCCGCCTCGCCCACGCCCTTCACGCCCATCGGGTTCGTCGTGGAAGGCGTGACCGTGCGGTCGGTCTGGAACGGGGGCAGCTCCGCGGCCGAGGGAATGCGGTAGCTGTGCATCGAGCTCGTCAAGAGCGTCCCGCTCTCGTCGTAGACCGCCTCCTCGTACAGCGCCTCGGCGATCCCCTGAGCGACGCCGCCGTGCACCTGACCCTCGACGATCATCGGGTTGATCACGTTGCCGACGTCGTCGACCGCAACGTACTTCAAGATCGCCGTCTCACCCGTCTCGGTGTCGATCTCGAGCGCGCAGACGTGCGCGCCGGAGGGGAACGTGAAGTTGGGCGGGTCGTAGACGGCGGTCGCCTCGAGCCCCGGCTCGACACCCTCCGGCAGGCTGTGCGCCGTCCACGCGGAGAAGGCGATCTCGGGAATCGACTTCGTCTTGTCGGGCACGCCCTTGACCTGGAACTTGCCACCCGAGTAGTCAAGGTCGTCCTCGGCTACCTCTAACTCGTGCGCCGCGATCGTCTTCGCCTTGGCGACGATCTTCTGGGCTGCGTTGAAGAGGGCGGTGCCGCCCACCGAGAGACTGCGGCTGCCGTACGTGTCCATACCGAGCGGAGAGACGGCCGTATCGCCGTGCAACACCTCGACGTCGTCGAACGGCACGCCGAGCTCGTCGGCCGTGATCTGCGCCCAGGACGTGACGTGGCCCTGGCCGTGAGGGGACGTTCCCGTGACGACGGTCACCTTGCCGGTCGGGTGGCAGCGGATCGTGGCAGCGTCCCACCCTCCGGCCCCGTAACGCAGCGCCGCCAGGACCTGCGACGGAGCGAGACCGCACATCTCGATGTAGGTGCAGAGGCCGATTCCGAGCTGCTTCGTCTCGCCGCGCTCCCTCCGGGCTGCCTGCTCTCTCCGCAGATCCTCGTAGCCCGCCAGCTCGAGCGCCTTGTCGAGCGTGCGTCCGTAGTTACCGGAATCGAACTGCAGGCCGGAGGCGACCTGCCTCGGCTCGTCGAAGGGCGGAATGAAGTTCAGCCGCCGAAGGTCGGCCGGGTCCTTGTTGAGGCGACGCGCGAGCGCGTCCATGATCCGCTCGATCGCGTAGGTCGCCTCGGGGCGTCCGGCGCCGCGGTAGGCGTCCGTCGGCGTCTTGTTGGTGAAGACGCCCTTGCACTCGAAGAAGTAGGCCTCCGGGTCGTAGACGCCCCCGTAGAGGAAGGCGCCGAGAATCGGGATTCCCGGCGTGACGAGCTGAAGGTAGGCGCCGAAGTCCGCGACCAGCCGTGCCCGAACGCCGAGCACCTTGCCCTCCTCGTCGGCCGCGACCTCCATCTCCTGCGAGACGCCGCGGCCGTGGATCGTCGCGAGGTAGTTCTCCGAGCGCTCCTCGATCCACTTGACCGGGACTCGGAGCCGCCTCGCGACCGCCATGCAGATCGCCTCCTCGGCGTAGACGTTGAGCTTCGAGCCGAAGCCGCCGCCCACGTCGGGAGCAATCACGCGGAGCTTTGTCTCCGCGATCCCCATGGTGAGACTGAGTGTGACCTTGAGGATGTGAGGGATCTGCGTCGCCGACCAGATGGTGAACTCGCCCTGGGCGGGTGCCGGCTGGACGACCACTCCTCTCGGCTCGATCGCGTTCGGGATCAGGCGCGGGTGCCAGTAGCTCTCCTTGACGACCACCGGTGCCTCGGAGAAGACGCGGTCCACCTCCTCGTTCGCGAGCGTCCACGTGTAGCACTCGTTCGAGCCGAGCTCGTCGTGGACGAGCGGCGCGCCGTCGGCGAGCGCCTCGTCAAGTGAGAGCACGTGGTCGAGCGGCTCGAGATCGGCCTCGACCGCCTCGAGCGCGTCCTTCACGGCCGCGCGGCTCTCCGCCACGACGACCGCGACGGCGTCGCCCGCGAAGCGCGCCTTGTCCTTCGCGACGGGCCAGTGGTCTGGCATCCGCGGATCCTCGTCGGTCGGTGTCGGGAAGCTCGTAGTCGAGATCGGCCAGGCGCACGGCAGGGCGGCCGCCCATTCCTCCGCCAGGTCCTCGCCGCTCCAGGCGGCGACGACGCCCGGCAGCTCGCGCACCCGCGAGAGATCGACGCCGTTGATGCGGGCATGCGCGAACGGGCTCCGGGCGATGCCAACCCAGACCATCCCCGGCAGCACGATGTTGTCGACGAAGTTGGCCTGGCCGGTCAAGAGCTCGGGGTCCTCCTTGCGCAGGACGCCCCCGCCGACGTAGCGCTCGGCCTGCTTCAGGTCCTCGGCTACCTCTGTCATCTCACCCTCCTCACGCGGCCGCCGGCGAGCCCATCTGCCGGGCCGCCTGCTGGATCGCCTTGACGATGTTGTGGTAACCGGTGCAGCGGCACATATTCCCCTCGAGGCCCGCCCGGATCTCCTGCTCGGACAGCTCGCCGTTCTCCTGAATCAGCCCGAGCGCCGCCATGATCATCCCCGGCGTGCAGTACCCACACTGCAGCGCATGCTGCTCGTGGAAGGCCTGCTGGAGCGGGTGCAGATCGCCGTTTCGGGCGATGCCCTCGATCGTCGTGACCTCCCGGCCGTCAGCCTGGACGGCGAGCACCGTGCACGCCTTGACCGACCTGCCGTCGAGCAGAACCGTGCAGGCGCCACAGGTTGTCGTGTCGCACCCGACGTTGGTGCCCGTGAGAACGAGCTGCTCGCGCAGAACGTAGACGAGCAGGTCGCGGGGCTCGACTTCCACCTCCCGGCGCGTCCCGTTGACGGTGATCTCGACCTCTCTCACTGCGGCCTCCTTTCCTTGATCCATTGTCCGAGCTGGCGAAGGGAGCGACCGGCCGAACGCGCGAGCGCCGCAAGCGCCAGGGAGAGCCCGCCAACCGGACGAGCGGCCGGTCGCGGCGCGGCTGGCTGGGGAGCTCGAGGTCCAGCAGGCGCGGCCTCTTCCTCCCCGGCCGACAACTGCTCCTTCAGACAGTCGGCAAAGCGCCCGACGAGCTGAGACGAGACGTCTTCCACCATGCCGCGCCCGTACTGCGCCACGGTGCCCGAGAGCGTCAGGTCGGTGACGATGTCGACCTGCGTGCCGCCGCCCGCGGGCGTCAAATTGGACTCGATCGCGGCCTGGCCCGCCCCTCTCCCTCGCACCTCACGGGCCCTGGCCGAGAGCCGCGCGCGGCGTGCGGAGGAGTCGGCCTCGTCCCGTTTTATGTCGGTAGCGAAGGTGAGCCCGATCGGCCCGAGCTTGACCTTCACCTTGGCCTTCCACGTCGTCTCGTCGACGACTTCCGTCAGCTCCGCGCCAGGCATGCATCCGATCACGCGCGGCACGTCCATCAGGAGGTCCCAAACGGTCTCCGGCGTGGCCGGAACGTGAAAGGAGCTTTCGATTCGCATCAGGCGACGGCCGCCCCTTGTCCGGGCCGCGCCGTCTTGCCGCGCGCCACCGCGACGATCTCGGCGGCGATCGCGACCGCGACCTCCTCGGGCGTGCGCGAGCCGATGTCGAGGCCGATCGGGGCGTGCAGGCGGCCGAGCTCCTCGTCCGACACGCCCTCCTCTCGCAGTCGTTCTACGCGCTCCGCGTTCGTGCGGCGGCTGCCCATGGCCCCGACGTAGCCGGCCGAGGTGCGAAGCGCCACCTTGAGCAGCGGGATGTCGAACTTGTGATCGTGGGTGAGCACGCAGATCGCGGTCCGCTCGTCGACAGGCGCCCCTTCGAGGAACCGGTCCGGCCAGTCGACGACGAGCTCGTCGACGTCGGGGAAGCGCTCGGGGGTCGCGAACCTCGAGCGGGCATCGCAGACCGTGACCCGGAAGCCGAGAAAGCGACCGATCCTGGCGAGGGCAGCCGCGTGGTCGACGGCGCCGAAGACGTACAGATTGGGACGCGGCGCGAAGGAGGAGACGAAGACTTGCTCCTCTCCCTTCAGCACGAGCCCTGTCTCCCCTCGCGCGAGCAGGGTCCGAGCCTCGGACGGCACGTCTCCGTTCACCTCCTCGTCGAGGTAGAGCAATCGCTTGTCGCCCGCGTCGGGGCCTGACACGGGCACCGTCAGCGCGACGGGGCGCTCCTCCCGGAGGGCTTCGGCGAGCGGCTCGACGAGAGCATTCTCCAGCCGGTCGATGAAGATGTGGACGGTACCGCCGCACGGCAGGCCGACCTCGAAGGCCTGATCGTCCGCGATCCCGTAGGTGCGGAGTCGTGGCTCACCGCCGGCGAGCACCTCGCGCGCCTCCTCGTAGACGGCCGGCTCGACGCAGCCGCCGGTAACCGAGCCGGCCACCTCGCCGCTCTCGGACACCGCGAGGACGGCACCGGGGCCGCGCGGGGCCGAGCGCTCGATCTTGACGACCGTCGCGGTCGCGACCCGCGCGCCGCTGGCGACCCAGCGCTCGAGGATGGGCAGTACGTCCCTCACGCAACTCCTCCCAAGCTCCTCACGAGCCCGAGCCCCGAGGATATACCCACATACTCTTCGCTCGTGCGGCCGGCTGTTTCTGCCGGTCGATCCCATGGATAGAGCCACCCGGCCCTTGGCTCGCACCGCCTTTTTAGAGGGCTAACACGGCGAGCGCCGTCGGCCCGCCTGCCCGTGGTTGGAACCAGGTCGAGAAGACCCTGGAGCGGGCCGTTTCCCAGCGCCGAGAAGGCGAGCCATCCGCTTCGAGCCCAGCTCCGAGTACGCCCGCGGACCTGGGGTGCATCGTCGAGTTCGAGCGGTGGCAAGGAAGGGTCGGCGAAATCGTGCCCAATGGCGCTTCGCGTGACGACCAAGGTTCCGCGCGAAGACGGTGAGTGGAGGATCGTCCATCGTCACACCGATCCAATGACCGCTCCGTGGGCAGCCGCCCGCGAGCCCTCGAGGCGGCAGCGCAAGCGCAGCCGCGGCCCACGCTTCCTGACGGTCGGCGCCGCAAGTGGCGCCTAGGATGTGCAGGTGGCCTTCGCCTCGGTAGAGGAGCTCCGCGGAGCGCTCGAGCGCGAGTCCTACTTGCCTGACGAGGGACTTGCCACGGCCGTCTTCCTCGCCCTGGCGATGCGACGGCCGCTCCTGCTGGAGGGCGAGGCCGGCGTGGGCAAGACCGAAGTCGGTAAGACGCTCGCGCGACTACTCGGCGCGGAGCTGATCCGCCTACAGTGCTATGAGGGCATTGACGCCGGGCAAGCGCTCTACGAGTGGGATTACTCCCGGCAGCTCCTGTACGCGCGCTCACTCCAGGCGGGCGAGGTCGAGCCCGACCAGCGCGTGATGCAGCTCTACGGGCCGGAGTTCCTACTCGAGCGCCCGCTGCTCAAGGCGATTCGGGCAGGAACGAGGGCCGTGCTCCTGATCGACGAGCTGGACCGCGCCGACGACGAGTTCGAGGCTTTCCTGCTCGAGGTGCTGTCCGACTTCAGCGTCACCATCCCCGAGCTGGGCACGATTGCGGCCGGAGAGCCCCCTGCGGTCGTGATCACGTCGAATCGGACCCGGGAGCTCCACGACGCGCTGAAGCGCCGCTGTCTTTACCACTGGATCGACTTTCCCGAGCTCGAGCGGGAGATCGAGATCATTCGTCTCCGGGCTCCGGGCGCCTCCGAGGCGCTTACCCGCTCGGTGGCCCTCGCGGTGGAGCGGCTGCGCGCCATGGACCTGGTGAAGCCGCCCGGCGCGGCCGAGGCGATCGACTGGACGCAGGCGCTCACCCTGCTGGGAGCGGACGGCATGAACGTCGGGGCGGCGCGCTCCACACTGGGCTCGGCCATCAAGAACCGGGAGGATCTCCGCCGCGTCTCCGACGCGCTGCCGGAGCTCCTCTCGTGACCGATCCTCTCGCGCGACTGACCGACTTCGGGCGCAGGCTCCGGGCCTCGGGAGTCCCGGTCGGGACGGATCGAATCGCGAGCTTCTGCCGGGCCGCCGCGCTTGCTCCCGAGGATCTCTACTGGGTGGGCTGCGCGACGCTCCTCGGCAGTCGGGAGCATCTCGCTACCTACGATCGCCTCTTCTCGGGCTTTTTCGGGACCGGCCCGCTCGATCACCCGCGCACGGCGCCCCGACCCGGCAGCAGACCTGGTACAACCACGCAGCTCCGCGCGGTCGCGGCGGCTGACGACTCTGGCCTTCACGGCGGCTCGCTCGCCAGTCGAACCGAGCTGCTCCGCACCAAGAGCTTCGCGCGCTGCTCGCCGGCGGAACTGGCGCAACTCGCCGAGCTGATGAAGCAGGTCGCCGTCACGATTCCGCGACGTCGCTCCCGGCGCGGCGGACCCTCCTCCGCGGGAGCGCCCGACCTGCGGCGCACGCTGCGCCGCTCGTTCCGCACCGGGGGCGAGCCGCTCGAGCGCGCATGGCGCGAGCGCCGCCGCCGGCGGCGGCGCCTCGTGCTCGTCCTCGACGTCTCGGGCTCGATGGCCTCCTACTCGCGCGCTCTGCTCGTCTTTGCCCACGCCGCCCTCCGCGCCGACCGGCGCTTCGAAGCCTTCTGCTTCAGCACGCGGCTGACGCGCCTGACGCGCGCGCTCGACGTGGCGAGCCCCGAGGAGGCTCTCGACCGCGCGGCGGCTCAGGTCGTCGACTGGGACGGGGGCACGCGCATCGGAGAGGCGGTCGAGCGCTTGCTGGGCGAGGCGGGACACGGCGGGCTCGCCCGCGGAGCCGTGGTCGTGATCTGCTCGGACGGCCTCGACGTGGGTGATCCGGTGCTGCTGGCCGAGCAGATGGAGCGCCTTTCCAGGCTCGCCTACCGCGTCGTCTGGCTCAATCCGCTGCGCGAGCACCCGCGCTACGAGCCGCTCGCCCGCGGGATGCGGGCGGCGCTCCCGCACGTCGATTCCTTCGCGAGCGGCCACAACCTCGCGAGCCTCGAGGCGCTCGCGGCCGAGCTTTCAGCACTGTAGGGCGGCGCGTGCCATGCCGACCGCCCCCCGTGTTAGGTTTGTGCCGTGGAGCTTCCCGTCGCCATCGGTATCGCCATCGGCGTGATCGTCTCGATCGTCGCGCTCGTCTTCCTGCTCGGCCTCAGCCCCGTCGGCTGAGCCGTTAGTCGCTCGAGACGGCTCGCGCGTAGAGCGCGGCGAGCGCGAGGATGATCGCGCCGTACAGCATCTGCTTGAGCGCAGGCGAGGCGTTCAGAATGGTGAGCAGGGAGTCGAGGACGGTCAGGATCAGCGCGCCGAGGATCGTCCCGCTGTAGCCGCCGGCGCCCCCGAAGATCGACGTTCCCCCGATCACGACGGCCGCGACGGAGGGCAGCAGGAACGGCCCCGCGATCGCCAGGTCGGCCGCGTCGTTGAAGCCGACAAGCAGGATCCCGGCAGCTGCCGAGAGGATGCCGCAGGCCGCGTAGACGAAGAGGAGGATCTGCCAGGTGCGGACGCCCGCGAGCCGGCAGGCGGTGGGATTGTCGCCGACCGCGTAGATCATGCGGCCGATCCCGCTGTAGCGCAGCCCGAGGATGATCAGCGCGGCCACGGGCGCCCAGACGAACAGGTCGTAGGGGATGTACTTGAAGAACCGCTCCGAGCCCATCTTGTTGACGAACGCCGGCACGAGCGCGGCGAAACGGTGCTGGCTGTACACCGTCAGGAGTCCGAGCGTGACCGTCGAGATGCCGAGCGTCATGATCAATGGATTCACGCGGAACACGGCCACTCCCGAGCCGTTGACGACCCCAACGACGAGGCCAACCCCGAGCGCGATCAGAATGGCGACGAGCGACCCGTGCGCCCCGTAGCTCGAGATCATGAAAGCGGCCGCCGTCGCGGTCGTCGCGACGGAGAGGTCGACGCCGCCGGTCAGCATCACGAGCGTCTGCCCCGCCGAGAGCAGCCCGAGGACGGCCGCGAACAGCAAGGTCGTCGACACCTGCGCCAGCGTGAGGAACGGCCGGCCCTCCTGCGCCCGGTTGATGATGTCGGTCGCGACGAAGAGCGCGACGAAGACGAACGTCAAGGCGATGGCAGGGTTGTCGCCGAGCAGACGTCGCCCCTGCCGGAAGAGGCTGTCGGGAGCGGCGACCTGGGGGGCCGCCTCCTGGGGGGCGGTCGTCTCGGAGCTCATTGTCCTCTCCGGCGAATCGCGAGCCCCCCGATCATGACGACGAGCACGATCAGCGTGCCCTGGATCACCTGCGCCCAGTTCTGATCGACCCCCTTGATGATGAGGGTTGTCTTCACGAGCGTGAGCACGAACGCGGCTGCGAGCGGCCCGATCAGCCCGCCCACGCCCCCGGCGAGCGAGACACCGCCGAGCACCACGGCCGCGACGCTGTTCAGGGTGTAGATGTCGCCTGAGTGCGCGTCACCCAGCCCCGAGGCGGCGGTCAGTGCCAGGCCTCCGAGGGCGGAGAAAGCTCCCCCGAGCGCGTACGCACCGATGCGCGTCGCGGCGACGTTGATGCCGCTCAGGTATGCGGCCCCCCGGTTGGAGCCCACAGCGTAGAGCGCGAGCCCGGGTCGCGCCCGTCTGATCGTCAGCCAGAAGAGGGCGTAGGCGACGAGCACGATTGGAAGCGCCTTGGGCAACCAGGTGGTTCCCACGGTGTCGAGGGTGACGAGGTTCTGATATTTCAACGGCGTCCCGCCGCCCGGCACCTCGAGCACGGCGAGCGCCACCCCCGCCCACACGAACAGCATCGCGAGCGTGACGATGATGTCCGCAACTCGCGTCACGACGATCACCGCGCCGGTCAGCGCTCCGGCGAGGGCGCCGCCGAGCACGATCAGGAGCGAGAAGAGTAGTGCCTCGCGGAAGCTCATGTGCACCATGTACTTCGCAGCGACGACGTTGGCCACGCTCATCATCGAGCCGACGGAGAGGTCAATACCACCCGAGATGATGACGGCGGCCTGACCCATCGCCGCGAACGCGAAGGGCAGAGCGTCGATCGAGAGCGACTGCACGTCGAACGGGCCCCAGGGGAGGTTCGTGCTCGATCGCCAGTAGAGGACGAGCACGAGCAGGAGCACGTACACGCCGATCGTCCAGCCGTGACGGCGCGCGAAGCGCCGTAGGTCGAAGGCCCGCCGCTCGCGCTCGACCGTTGCAGCCGTGGAGGTCACGCCGCCACCTGCTCGGGCACCAGGCCGTGCATCGCACGGAGAAGCGAGGCCTCGTCGGCCGCGGCGCCCGGCAGCTCGGCCGTCAGATGGCCGCCGTAGAGCGCGAGAACCCGGTCGCAGACGAGCGGGAACTCCGCGAGCTCCGAGCTGAAGAACAGGATCGCTGCACCATCGTCGGCCAGGCGGCGGAGCAGACCATAGATCTGACGCTTCGTCCCGACGTCGATCCCGCGGGTCGGGTCGAAGCAGAGCAGCGTCTGGAAGCCGGACGCGAGCCAGCGAGCGATCGTGACCTTCTGCTGGTTGCCGCCCGAGAGCCGGCGCACCTGCCGGGCGGCACGGGTGTCGATCTGCAGACTGTCGATCGCGTCTCCGACCCGACGGCGCTCGTCACGCAGGTGGATCGGGCCCCAGCGCGGAAACCTGTTGTAGCGCGGCGCCGCGATGTTCTCGCGCACCGAGCGCTGGGGGAGCAGCGCCAGCAGCCGGTCGGCGGGCACGAGCACTGCACCGGCCCGGATGGCGTCGTAGGGGTGGCGCGCCCGCAGCGGCCGTCCGCCGACGCGCACCTCGCCCGCGTCGGGGCGCCGTTGTCCGGAGAGAACCCCGAAGAGGTCGTCCTGACCCTGGGCCTCGAGCGCAGCGATGCCGAGCACCTCACCCGGCCTGAGCGTGAAGGAGACTCCATCGATCCGCGACGCACGTAGGTCGACTACCTCGAGCGCTGCCGGCCGCTTCTCCAGCTCGGCTGTCGACGCAGGCGCGGCGTCGACATCCAGCTGGACGGCGCGCGCCTCGGCGGCCGCCGCCTCGGGCCCGAGCATGTACTCGACGATTTTTCGCTCGCCCCCCTCGGTGGGCACGAGAGTTCCGACATCTCGCCCGTCGCGCAGCACGGTCGCGCGGTCGCAGGTGGTGATCACCTCGGCCAGCCGGTGGGTGATGAACAGGACCGACCGCCCCCGCTCACGCCAGCTCCGCATCACCTCGACCACGCGCTCGGCGAGATCCGACGGGAGGGCCGCCGTGATCTCGTCGAGGAGGAGCAGCTGCGGATCGCGCGTGAGCGCCCGCGCCAGGTCGATCATGCGCAGGAGCGGGAGCGGGACGTCGCCTGCCAACTCCGAGAAGTCGACGTCCAGATCCATCGCCCTCAGCTCGCGGCGGACCGCGGTAACCGAGGCGCGCGTCAGGCGGAGGTTCTGGGAGATGGTCAGATCCGGGACGAGCGCGGGATCCTGGAAGACCGGGGCGAGCCCGATCCGCGCGGCCCGCGCGGGTGAGGAAACCGAGACCGCTTTGCCGCCCACCTCCACGCGCCCACGGTCGGGGCGAAGGACGCCGGTGAGAATCTTGACGAGAGTGCTCTTGCCCGCGCCGTTCGCGCCGAGCAGTGCGTGAACCTCACCGGCGTCGACCTTCAGGTTGGCCGAGCGCAGGGCGACGACAGGGCCGAACTCCTTGGCGACGTCGTGTGCTTCGAGCAGGCTCATACAGCTCTGAATCGCATCCTACGCCGGTGGAGAAGAGACGAGGGGGCGCCGACGCGGCGCCCCCTCGTGCGGTGTCCAGCCCGGACTACTTGCAGGCAAAGAGCTGCTTGGGCGTGTACGTCGTCCAGGGCTTGATCGTGAGCCGTGCGCTGTACGTGGCCGGGCGGCTCGGGGAGTAGTTCGCGTTGATCTGCTTCTTGCCGAACGCGGTCTTGTTGTCCCAGACCTCCGGCTTCAGCTTGACCCACTTCGGGACCGACTGGCCGTTCAGCAGCTTGAGAGCCATCGAGGCACCGACGCCGCCGATCGTGGCCGGATTCGTGACGGCCGCGGCATGCCAGCCCGGGGTCGTCTTCAGGTACTTCAGGAACTGGTTCGTGTCGGCGCCCACGATCGGCACGAGCTTCTTGTGCGCCGTCTTGAACGCGTTGTACACCGTGTAGTCGATGCCGGACGTCCACACGCCGTCTATCGCGGTGCCCGAGTTCAGCAGGTCGAGCATCTGCTTGCCGGCGTTGGCGAACTGCCACTGCGTAAAGGTCGACTTGACGACCTTGATGTTCGGGTACTTCTTCAGGGCCTGCTGGAAGCCCGTGTGGCGATCCGTGTCGGCCGGCACGCCTGGGATCCCTCGCATCTCGACGACGTTGCCGTGACCGCCGAGCGTCTTGAACAGCCAGGCGGCGCCGAGACGCCCGTAGGCCACCTGGTCGTTCGTGGCGTTGTAGGCCTGAGGGGCCGTTACGCGCTGGTCGACCGAGACGACCTTGATCCCGCGTGCTGCGGCCTGTGCGATCGAGCCGTTGAGCGCCTTCGGGCTCGACGGGTTGATGATGATCGCATTGGCGCCGGCGGAGATGAGGCTGCGGATGTCCGCGTTCTGCTCGGCGGGCCCGCCGTTGCGGTTCGCCACGATTACCTTGTTGCCGCCTGCCGCCTTGGCCTGCGCCTTGATCGAGCAGATCATCTCCTCGCGCCAGCCGTTGCCGACGAGGGTGTTCGAGACGCCCAGCGTGAATGTCTTCTTCTGAGCGGACGAGTTGGCCGAGGCCGTAGCGACTGCTGTGATGACCACGATCGCGACGACGACGAGCGCCGCCGCCGCGGCCAGGCCGCCGCGACCGCGGAGAGAAGGTACTGACATGTAGCTCCTTTCGTGAACTGTGGACCCCTGTCGCACCCGGACCGACCGGGTGCCGCTTCCCGACTACTCCTGGAAGGCTCCCCCCTTTCCCTTGAACGAGCCGTTGCGCGACCGAAGCGTCCCGGAGACGCGCCGAGCGTACTCCGCGTAGGCGGCGTCGAACAGCCGCCGGGACGACTCGGGCCCGACGATGCTTGGGCTCGTGAGCACGGGCGGCATCGCGCCTCGCTCGACGAGGAGCTCGGCCGTCCGCACCTTGACCGCATTTGCGAGAGTGACCGCCGCGAGCGTCGAGCCCGGCCCAACGGGCGAGTCGAGCCCATCGATCTCGACCATCGCGTCCCCCGGAGGCGTGCAGAGATCGAGCACGATGTCGGCGTGATCTAGCAGGCGAGTGCCGGACGAGTGCAGCGGGGTACCCGCCCGCGACTGCGCAACCGCCGTGACGGCGATCACCTTCAGGCCGCGCTCTCGCGCTCCCATCGCCATCTCGATCGAGACGGCGGTCAGCCCACTCGCGCTGAACACCATCATCACGTCCGTCGGCTCCAGCTCGAAGTTCGAGAGGATCGTCTCGGCGAGACCCTCGACCCGCTCGATGAACATCGCCTGCCGCTGCCCGTTGGCTCCGACCACCTGGGTGTGGAACGTCATCGAGAGCTCGACGATCGGATGAAAGCCGGGAAACGACCCGTACCGCGGGAACATCTCCTCGACCGGGATCCGCGAGTGGCCGGTGCCGAACAGGTGGACGAGGCCGTCCCCCGCGATCGCCTCGGCGCAAAGATTGCTCGCACGCTCGATCTCGCCGGACTGGGTCCGCTCGATGCGCTCGAGCAGCCCGAGTGCCGCCCCGACGAAGCGGGGTTGGATCCTTGCCGCGTGTGGTGTAGTGTCTTCCGTCACTGAAGCTGTCTAGACGATTAGACAGGTGGGACGCTACTGTGATTAGCTTGCGCCGTCAAGAAGCTCCGGAAACCTGTACTTGCGGCGAAAGGGCCGGCGGCGGCCGAGTCCGGAAGGAGCGCTGAGTGACGACGGGCCACAGGGTGACGATGCTCGGGACGGGTCTCATCGGCCTCTTCTATACCCAGACCTTGCACGGGCAGCGAAACCGCGACGGCGTGCACGTCATCTACTCGCGCTCCGAGGAGCGGGCGCGGGCCTTCGCGGCCGACAACGGCGTGAAGAACTGGTCGACTGACCTCGAGGAGGCGATCGCGCACCCCGAGACGGACACGGTCGTGATCGGCCTGCCCAACCAGCTCCACGAGGAGGCGGTCGCGCTCGCCGTCCGGCACGGCAAGGCGATCCTATGCACGAAGCCGCTCGCCCGAACGGCCGAGGAGGCGAAGCGCATGCTCGACACTGTCGAGCGCGCGGGCCTCTTCGGGGGCTACCTGGAGGATCTCTGCTACACGCCGAAGACGCTGAAGGCGATCGGAATGATCGAAGCCGGACAGCTGGGCGACGTGACATGGGCGCGCTCGCGCGAGACGCACCCAGGCCCGCACAGCGCGTGGTTCTGGGACTCGAAGCAGGCGGGCGGCGGCGCCATCGTCGATCTCGGCTGCCACTGCATCGAGATCATCCGGAACTTCGTCGGCAAGCAGAACCGGCCCGTCGAGGTGATGTGCTGGACGGACACGCTCGTCCATCCGATCGAGGCCGAGGACAACGGGATCGCGCTGATCCGCTTCGAGAGTGGAGCGATCGGCCAGTTCGAGGTCAGCTGGACGTTCCGAGGCGGCATGGACCTGCGCGACGAGGTCGCCGGGACGGAAGGCACGCTCTGGCTCAATCACTTTCTCCGTACCGGCTTCGAGGCGTTCACCTCCGGCGAGGGCGGGGGCTATGTGGCCGAGAAGTCCGAGACCCAGAGCGGCTGGCTCTTCCCGGTCGGCGACGAAGTGGCCGAGCTCGGCTACGTCGATATGTTCACGGACATGTTCGACTCGATGGACAAGGGTCGGCAGCCGCGGGAGTCGTTCTACGACGGCTATGTCGTGAACGCGATCATGGACGCCTGCTACCGCTCCGCCGAGTCCCGGGCCTGGGAGCCGGTACAGCTCGACGACTGGCGGGGCGAGGGCGTCGCACGGATCTCGCGCGGCAAGCGAGAGCACGACGGCAAGACTGTGATCAAGAAGGAGAAGATGCCGGACGGGCGCCTGAAGCTGATCCTGAAAGACGAGGCGAAGGGTGAGTTCGTCGACGTCGTCACGGCAGGAGAGCCGGTCGAGGCCGCGTAGCCCGGCCGAGAGCATGACAGCGCCGACGACCTCCGCACGAGCCAGCTTCGTCCCGCGTTACTACGAGATCGAGCAGGCGCTCCGCGCGCGGATCGCCCCGATGCGGCCCGGCGAGCCGCTGCCCTCCGACGCGGAGCTGTGCCAGGAGTTCAGCGTCAGTCGCATGACCGCGCGGAACGCCGTCCACCAGCTCAAGCTCGAAGGGCTCGTGCGTCGGGTTCCCGGTCGTGGCACGTTCGTGGCCGAGCGCTCGACGCACCGACAGGCCGGCAACCTCGTCTCCTTCTCCGAGGAGATGCGACGCCGCGGGGTCGAGGCGCGGTCGCAGATCGTCGAGTACGGACAGCGAGAGCCGAGCGCCGAGGAGGCGCACTCGCTGGGGTTGAGCCCGGACGAGCGCGTGGTGTCGCTGGCCCGGGTTCGGATCGGCGGAACGCTTGCGATCGCGGTCGAGCAAGCCGTCTTGCCCGCCGCCTGCGCGCGGGCGCTTGACGGGGTCGACCTGGAGCACGCGTCGCTGCACGAGCGACTCGTGGCGGCAGGCTGGATCCCGACTGCCGGGCGCGGCACGCTTCGAGCAGTGCCGGCCGGAGCGCGCGACGCCAAGCTGCTCGCGGTCCGGCGCGGCTCTCCGCTCCTCGTCGAGCAGCGGTTGATCCTCGACCAGCACGAGCATCCGCTCGAGCTGAGCGAGACGCGGTACGCGGCCGACCACTACTGGCTCGACGTCGAGTTCGGAGTCGAGCTCCCTTCCCGACTCGCCGACGCGCTCGGCGACTGATTTCGAAGGAATCCGCCTCGCGTCATGAGTTCATGAGTTCACGCGCCGCGAACGCCCGACCAGCGCCAGTCTTCGGGGCGCTCGCAGAGGCCGGCACGGACAGGGTTCTCGAGCACGTAGCGGCAGGCCGCCTCGAGGTGTCGCTCGCTCTCGATCGGTAGCGCAGCGAATCGCTCCCCGAACAAGTGTCCCCAGCGACCGTGGCGACTGTTGAAGCTCTGCGCGTACATCCCGTTCATGCGGTGGAAGCCGGCCGACAGATTCGGTTGGGAGCACTCCACGACCACGTGGTAGTGGTTGCCCATGAGGCAAAGGGCGTGGCAGCACCAGGCGTGGCGCCCGACAGCGGCCGCGAGGAGACCGAGAAACGCGAGCCGGTCCTCGTCGTCGAGGAAGACAAGGCAACGCGCGACTCCTCGCGCCGTGACGTGGTAGACCCCGTCGGGAAGCTGGGATCGCGGGCGCCGTGCCATGGGACACCGTAGGCAGCCTGCGTCGCAACTGCAGGCAGCGAGACTCTTTCGTCACGCTATTGACACGGTCCGACGCGGCCGCTCGGGACCGGTCCGGGGACAGTCCCCGGACCTGCCGGCGGGGGACCTCCGCCGGCGGACAGGTTGACCCCGGACCTGCCGGCGGGAGACCTCGCGCCGGCGGACAGGTTGACCCGGAGCACTCGCGACCGCGGTCACTCGCCTTGATCTACACGAGCAGCGGGCGCAGGGTATTTCGCGCCAGCAGAAAGCCCCGCTTCACCAGCTCCTCGCTACCTTCGAAGCGCCGATCCTCATGCTCGACCGAGACGACGTGGTCGTAGCCGACACCGTAGAGCGCCGCGACGAAGCGGTCGAACCGCACCTCGCCGAGGCCCGGTAGCCGCGGCACCTGCCAGCCGAGCCCGGCCGAGAACGTGCCGTTGCGATACAGGCCTTCGCGACGAAGCTCGAGATCCTTGGCATGGACGTGAAAGATCCGGTCGGCGAACTCATAGACCGCCCGCTCGTAGTCGATCATCAGCCAGACGAGGTGCGACGGGTCGAGGTTCAGGCCGAAGTTCTCGGCTGGGATCGCCTCGAACATCTCCTCCCAGATCGCGGGCGCGTACGCGAGGTTGTTCCCGCCAGGCCACTCGTCGTACGTGAAGATCATGGGGCAGTTCTCGATCGCGATCCTTACGCCTCGCTCGCCCGCGTAGTCCACGAGCGGGGGCCAGATCTTCCGGAACCGCTTCAGGTTCTCCGTCAGCGGCCGATCCTTGTCGTTGCCGACGAAAGTGCCGACGATAGAGACGCCAAGCCGCTCCGCGGCGTCGATCACCTTGCGCAGATGCCCGTTGAATGCCTCGCGCAGGACGTCGTCGGGATGGAGGTTGTTCGGGTAGTACGCAAGGGAGGAGATCTCGAGCCCGCGGCGCGAGATCAGCTCGCGGACGGCGTCCGGATCAAACGAGTCCACGTCGATGTGCGACACGCCGGCGTAGCGCCGCTTTTCCCGGCCCTCAGCCGGCCAACACGCCACCTCCAGCATCTCGAACCCCGCCCCTGCGCTCCACTCCGCGACGTCGGCGAGCGAGAGCCCGCCGAACGCCGCCGTCAGCAATCCGAGCTTCACCTCTCACGCACCTCCACCCATCCTTCGCTGCGATTCGAGAGCGCCACGGCGTCGCCGAGAACGTTCTCCCAGTGGCCATCCCGGAAGCTGGGAAAATCCGGCTCGTCGGGCATGCCGCCTGCCTCCACGGCGGCGTAGACCGCCCGGTACAGCTCCTTGAAGGTCTCGCCGAAGCCCTCGGAATGACCGGCCGGCAAACCCGTGCGCGCGGCGGCCTCTGGCGCGAGGAGCGCGGGGTTCCGCAGCACGGTCTCGTTCGCACGGTCGCGGTGGCCGAGCCAGAGCTCCTCGGGCCGCTCCGAATCCCACGCGAGCGCGCCGTCCGAGCCGTCCACCTCGAGCCGGAGCGCGTTCTTACGCCCCGCGCTTACCTGCGAGACGACAAGCGACCCTCGCGTCCCGCCCTCGAGCCGCAGCAGGATGTGCGCGAAGTCCTCGGTCTTCATCGCCGCATCGACGCGCTCCACGTCGGTGACGCCGGAGAACGTCTCGACCTCACCGAGCGGCCTCCGCCGCACCGGGATCGCCGTCCGCAGGTCGGCAAATACCTCCTCGATCCGCAACCCACCGACGAACTGCGCGAGATCGAGCCAGTGCGAGCCGATATCGCCGACCGCGCGCAGCGCACCGCCCCGGTCCGGTTCGAGGCGCCAGTTCCAGTCCGTCGGTGAGTGCAGCCAATCCTGCAGATACGCGCCGTGCAGGTTCCAGACCTCGCCGAGCGCCTCTGCCCGCACGAGCGCCCGCGCCTGCTGCGCCTGCGGATAGAAACGGATGTTGAAGTTCGTGCAGTGCACCAGACCGCTTCGCTCGGCGAGCTCGAGCAGCTCGCCCGACTCCTCCGACGTGAGCGCGAGCGGCTTCTCGCAGACCACGTGCTTGCCGGCCGCGAGAGCCGCCTTCACCTGCGGGTAGTGCAAGGAGTTCGGCGTCGTCAGATGGACAACGTCGACTCGCTCGTCGGCGAGCATCGCGTCGAAGCTCTCGAACGGCTCGGGCAGCCCCGGCTTCGCACGTGCGCGATCCGGGCTCGAGCCCACGACACCGACGACCTCGATCCCCAGGCGGCGCAGCGCCTCGATGTGGACGGCGCCGATGAACCCGGTTCCGACGACGGCGGCGCGCACGGCGCGGAATCTACTGGCTCCCGGTCGAGACGGCGCTGACGAGCTCGCGCGCAGCCTTCTCGACGTCGTCGGCGCCGACGAGCGAGGCGCCGGCGCCCACCGCTACTGCGCCGGCACGCAGGAACTCCGCCGCGTTGCCGGCATCGATACCACCGGTCGCCAGCAGCTCGACCCCTGCGAGCGGAGGCAGCAGATCGCGGACGTACTGTGGGCCAAGCGGTCCGGCCGGAAAGAGCTTGACGAGCTCGGCTCCGGCCCGCCTGGCGGCCTCCACCTCCGTCACGGTCAATGCGCCTGGAATGGCGAGTGTCTCCCGCCGCAGGCATCGGGCAAGGATCTCCGGCCGGAACACCGGCGAGACGCAGGCCTCGGCCCCCGCCGCCACCGCCCGATCCACCTCGCCGGGCTCGAGGACCGTTCCGGCGAGGACCGTGACGTCGCCTCGCTCGCGCAAGGTCGTGATGCTCGCGTACGCCTCCCTGGAGTCGAGCGTGACCTCCACCACCCGAATCCCGCCTGCGAAGAGGGCGTCGACGACGCGCTCGACGTACCCGACGTGACGCAGGACCGCCACGACCCGCTCCGTCCGGATCCGGTCGAGTGCGCTCATATGAGCGGTATACTACATATATGAGCAGCACCGCGGAGAAGTCGCACGTGGCTCGCCTCTACTTCCTCCGCGGTCTCACGAAGCAGGAGATCGGCAAGCTGCTCGGCGTTTCCCGCTTTCGAGTCGCCCGTCTGCTCGAGGAGGCACGTGCGGACGGAACCGTGCGGATCGAGATCGCGGACGAGGCGCCCCAGGCCGACGAGACGGCGCGCGAGCTCGAGCAGGCCTATTCCATCGAGCTGGCGGTCGTCGTCCCCGGCGAGGGCGACATCCCACGGGCGGCTGCCGCGTGGCTTCCCCAGCTCATCAGCGGCGACGACGTGGTTGGCGTCGCCTGGGGCGCGACCCTCGCCGCGATCGTCAAGGCGCTGCCTCGGCTCGACCTCGGCGTTCCGGTCGTGCAGGTCTGCGGCGCGTTCCCCGACCTCGAGACCGGCTCGCGGCCATCGGAGGTCGCCTTCGAGCTGGCCGAGCGGCTCGGGGGACCGCTGTTTCCGCTCCCCGCGCCCGCGTTCGCCAGCCCGGAGGCACGCGCCGATTTGCTGCGAAACGAGGCTGTCCGCCCCACAGTCGAGCTCTTCGAGCGTGTCACGGTCGCCCTCGTGGGAATCGGCGCACGGCCCCCGGCCGGGCACATCCTCGTCCATCACTTCGACGTGCAGGGGAACGTGCTCGCAGCCGACTCACTCGCGCTCGCCCTCTCGCTCGAAGGCCTGCGAAGAGTTCCACGCGTCGTTGCCGCAGCCGGGGGAAAGAGGAAGCGGCGAGCCGTACTGGGCGCCCTTCGCTCCGGTCTCGTCGACGTTCTCGTCACCGACGAGGCAAACGCACGCTATGCGCTGGGGCGAGCATGAGGGGCAAGGTCGCGCTCGTGACGGGCGCGGCCGGCGGCATCGGGGGCGCCGTGGTGCGGGCATTCGAGGAAGCCGGCGCGTTGGTGATCGGGATCGACCGTGAGCAGGCCGACGTAACGCGGGCGAATGAAGTCGAGGCCTTCTTCGCCTCCACCGCCCGGGAGCACGGCCGTCTCGACGTGGTCTTCAACGGAGCAGGAATCAGCGGGCGTCGCTTCGGCGACGGCCCGGTCGACCGCTGCACCGAGGAGGGTTGGGACATCGTCCTCGAAGCGAACCTGAAGAGCGTCTTCCTCTGCTGCAAGTACGCCGTCCCCCTACTCGTCGACAGCGGCGGCGGCTCGATCGTCAACCTCACCTCGGTCCTGGGCCTCGTCGGGGGCGACGAGGACTTCGCGACTCATGCCTATGCGGCGAGCAAGGGCGGAATCATCTCGCTGACTCGCGCTATCGCGGTCACGTACGCCGCACGGGGCATCCGCTGCAACGCGATTGCGCCCGGGCTGATCGCGACGCCCATGAGCGCCCGGGCCCGTAGCGACCCTGGTGTCGTCTCGCGCCTCGCGGAACTGCAGCCGTTGACGGGCGACTTCGGTCGGCCAGAGGACATCGCGGCCGCGGCCCTCTACCTCGCAGGGGAGAGCTCGCGCTTCGTGACCGGCATCGTTCTGCCGGTGGACGGCGGCTGGACCGCGCGCTAGCCGGTGGCCTACGCAGTGGCCAGTTGAAGCTCTGTCTTCCGCGCCTTGAAGTCCTCGAGGATCGTCGCGGTCGCGGTCGCGCCGATCCGTGTCACTCCGACGTTCATCACCTCGAGCAGAGCGTCGAGCGTCCGCACCCCCCCGGCGGCCTTCACCTCGATGCGCGGCGAGACGCTCGCGCGCATCAGCTTCAGGTCGGCGATGGTCGCACCAGTCGGGGCAAAGCCGGTCGAGGTCTTGACGAAGGCCGCTCCGGCCTCCTCGCTCAGCCGGCACGCGCGAACCTTCTGCTCGTCGTCGAGGTACGCGTTCTCGAAGATCACCTTCACGATCGCCCCGTCGCCGCAAGCCTCGACGACGGCGCGGATGTCCGCCAGCACCTCGGCGTCGCGCCCCGACCGAAGCCGGCCGATGCTCAGCACCATGTCGATCTCGCGCGCGCCCTGCTCGCGCGCCCGCTTCGTCTCGAACACCTTCGCGTCGGTCAGCGAGCTGCCGTGCGGGAAGCCGACCACGGTTCCGACGAGGACGTCGGACCCGGCGAGGATCTCCGCCGCGATCGGCACGTCGACAGGCCGTACCGAAGCGGATGCGACGCCGTAGCGGCGAGCGAGCCGGCAGCCTTCGGCAACGGCTTCCACGTCCAGCTCGGGCCGGAGCAGCGAGTGGTCGATCGTCTTCGCAACATCGCTGTAGGAGAGGGTCTCGACGGACAAAGCTCCTGCCTGCATGCCTGTGCGAGCATAGCGCCCCAGTGAGCGCCATCCCCCTGCGCACGACCGTCATCGGCAGCTACCCGTTTCCGGGCTGGCTCGAGTACGCGGGCGACCATCTCGACGAGTTCGGACCGGATGACGTAGCCGAGCTGCAGGAGGATGCCGTGATCGCGGCTGTGCACGACCAGGTGGCCGCCGGGCTCGACGTCATCTCCGACGGAGAGCAGACCCGTCTCGACTTCAATCTCTCGTTCTACGGCTACCTCGACGGAATCGAGATCAGTGCCGTTCCCAGGCGCCGCTTCGGCCCTCCGGGCCACGACCAACGCGACCGCCACCGTGTCGTCGGCGAGCTCACCGCGCCCGACGGCCTGGGCACCGTCGCAGAGCTCGAGCGGCTGCGCCGCGTCGCGCCCGCAGGCCCTGCGCTGAAGGTCAGCGTCCCCGGCCCGTACACCCTGAGCGGCCGCCTCGTGCCGAACGAGCGCTACGCCGACCGCTGGGCACTCACGGAGGCGCTGCTCCCGTTCGTACGGAGCGAGCTCGTCGCGCTCGTCGAGGCCGGCGCCGAGGAGATTGCGGTCGACGAGCCGTCGATGAGCTGCTACGCCCACCGTGAAGATCCGGACCGGTTCGTCGACATCTTCAACCGCACGGTCGAGCCCGTCGTCGGCCGGGCCTGGCTCTCGACCCACCTCTGCTTCGGCAACTACAGAGGGCGCGCCGTGGGCCCCCGCGGCTACGCGCCGATGTTCCCGTCCTTTCTCGGCCTGGACGCCGACGAGATCCACGTCGAGATGGCGAGCCGCGAGCTGGCAGAAAGCGAGGTCGTGCGTGAAATCGCCGAGCGAAAGAGCGTCGCCGTCGGAGTGATCGACGTCAAGAGCTACTACGTCGAGCCGCCCGAGGCGGTGGCCGAGCGCGTCCGGCACTTCGTCCGTCTCGCTCCACCCGAGCGCCTCTCGTTCTCGACCGACTGCGGCCTGAGTCAGACTGCTCGCTGGGCCGCCCGATCCAAGCTCTCGAACCTCTGCGCCGGCGTGGCACTCGTGCGCGACGAGCTGGGCGTGTGATCGAGCCCGCGCTCTCGGACGACGCCTTCCTGGCGGACGTCGAGGCGGCGCGGGCGGAGGACGGCCTCCAGCTGTGGTGGCTCGGGCAGAGCGGATTCCTGGTCGCAGTTCAGGGACGCGCGCTGCTGCTCGATCCGTATCTCTCCGACTCGCTGACGCGGAAGTACGCGGGCACCGAGCGGCCGCATGAACGGCTGAGCGCACGTGTCGTCGCACCCGAACGGCTCGCCTTCGTCGACGCCGTGACGACGAGCCACAACCACACCGACCACCTCGATGCGGAGACGCTGATTCCGCTGCTCGAGGCGAATCCAGAGCTCGTGATCGTTGCCCCTGAGGCCAACCGGGCGTTCGTCGCGGAGCGCCTCGGCGTCGAGCCCGAGCGGCTCCTCGGCGCGGACGACGAGCTGACCGTCGAGGTGGCCGGGCTCAGGATCACCGGGATTCCCGCGGCGCACGAGGGACTCGAGCGCGACGAGCTCGGCCGCTGCCGCTACCTCGGCTACGTCGTCGCGCTCGACGGCTGGGCCGTCTTCCACAGCGGCGACACGGTGCTCTACGAGGGGATGGTGGAGCGGCTGCGGCCCTACGAGATCGACGTCGCGCTCCTTCCGATCAACGGCCGCGAGCCGAGCCGCGGTGTCGCGGGCAACCTCAACGGGCGCGAGGCTGCCCGGCTGGCCCACGAGATCGGCGCACGCCTCGCCCTCCCCTGCCACTACGACATGTTCCGGTTCAACACGGCCTCCCCGGATCCGTTCGCCCGGGAGTGTCGCCGGCTCGGCCAGGCCCATCGAATCCTGCGGGCGGGCGAGCGCCTCACGCTCGATGGCGATTCGTAGGACGGAGCTCTCCTGCGAGGCACGACACCGCTCGGCCGGGCCGGCCGCTCTCGCTTGCATGCCACGCTGGTAAGCTCGGCGCCGCCGATGCTGATCCCGCGCGTCATCGCCTACCTCGACCCCGGCTCGGGCAGCATGATCGTTCAGCTCGTCGCCGGCGGCACGGCTGCGATAGCCGTCACGGCGAAGTTGTACTGGCGGCGATTTCTTCGCATTCTCGGGATCCGCAAGGACGAGCACCAGCCTCCGACGCCGTAGTGACCCGCGTCGCTCCGGCGGGCGCGCTCCAGGCTGAGCCCGCGTCGTTTCGCGACCCACGAAGCCGCGTCTTCGAGGCGGACGGGCAGATTCTTCGGGCTCTGACGGACGAGGGCCTGGCGGACTGGAATGCGCTCGGCGCCTCCACTCTCGCTCGAGACCTGACCGCCGCCGGCAAGCTGATTCCAACCGAGCGAGTCGCCGACGGCGACCCGCTGCTGCTGCGCCTTCCGGCCGGATACGCCGCCCTGCTGCGTCACGAGCGCGTGCCTTTCGTCTCGTACCCGTACGAGTGGAGCTTCGGGATGCTTCGGGACGCCGCCCTGCTGCAGCTCGACCTCGTCGAGGCCGCTCTCGAGGAGAGGCTGATGCTGAAGGACTCATCGCCCTACAACGTGCAGTGGCGCGGCGCCGGCCCTGTGTTCGTCGACATCGGCTCCTTCGAGCGCCTCGTCGGAGGCGAGCCCTGGGTCGGCTACCGGCAGTACTGCATGCTCTACCTGTACCCGCTCATGCTCCAGGCCTTCAAAGGGATCGAGTTCAACGCCTGGCTGCGCGGCTCGCTCGAGGGGATCCCGCCGGGCCAGTTCCGATCCGTCCTCTCGGTGGGCGACCTGCTCCGACCGGGCGTCGCCACGCACGTCGTTCTGCATGCGCGGCTCGACCGCCGGCAAGCTGCGCGCTCCGCCGAGGTCAAGGCCGAGCTCCGCGCTGCCGGGTGGAAGAGCGAGCTGATCCGGGCGAACGTCCGCCGCCTCCGGAAGATCGTCTCGCGTCTCGAGTGGCGGCCCCGCGGTCCCGGCTGGACACGGTACGCGGACGACCGGCCCTACACGGATGCGGCAGCCACCTCGAAGGACGCCTTCGTCGCCCACGTGATGGGGACGAGGCGCTGGCGATCGGTCTGGGACCTCGGCTGCAACGACGGCCGCTTCGCGCGGATCGCGGCAAGCCACGCCGATCACGTCCTGGCGGTCGACTCCGACCCGGGCGTCGTCGAGCAGCTCTACCGCGAGCTCGCGCGCGAAGGCGAGCGGCGCATCCTGCCGCTTGTGATCGATCTCGCCGACCCCTCGCCCGGGCTCGGCTGGCGGGGTGTCGAGCGGAAGCCTCTGGACGGGCGCGGCTCACCGGATCTCGTCCTCTGCCTGGCGCTGCTCCACCACCTCGTGATCAGCGCCAACCTCCCCTTGCGTGAGATCGTCGCCTGGCTGCGGAGTCTGGGCGCACCGCTGCTCGTCGAGTTCGCCGCACGCGAGGACCCGATGGTGCGGCGCCTGCTCGCCGGAAAGCGTGCGGATACCCATCCGGATTACCGCCTGGAAGTCTTCGAGGAGGCGCTTCGGTCGAGCTTCCGGATCGAGCGCCGCGAGCCGCTAGATCCCGGGACGCGCACGCTCTTCTTCGCGATCCCGGAGTGAGCGACCGGGCGCCCGGGGCTATTCCCCCGCGCCGGCATCGGCTGGGCCGCGACGCGCTGCATCTGGGCGTGCTGACGAGCTTCACACTCGCCCAGCCGGTCTTTGGCGATCTCTCGAGATCGCCGGAATTCTTCCTCTTGCACGAGTCGGGCCGACGCGAGATCGTGCTCTTCGCGACTCTGCTAATCCTGGTGCCGCCCGCCGTGCTCGCCCTCGTCGAGCTCGCCGCAGGCCTCTTCGGCGAGAACGCGCGGCAGGGCGTTCACCTGCTCTTCGTCGCTCTCCTCACGACGCTCTTCGCCTGGCAGCTCCTGCGCGGGCACAGTCCCTTGCTGCGCCTCGCCCCGATCGCGCTCGGGATCCTCGCCACAGTGGCGTACGCCCGCTCCACGGCTGCGCGGCTGATCCTCACTGTCCTCTCCCCCGCTCCACTCCTCTTCGTCGTGCTATTTCTGTTCTTTTCGCCGCTCGGGCGCCTGACCCTGGGCGACGCCTCCGGCGCGGTGGGGCCCGAGGCGAAGCCGAAGGCTCCAATCGTCTTTCTCGTCTTCGACGAGTTGCCCGAGGCCGCACTCGAGACGTCCGGGCACCGAATCGATGCGTTCCAGTATCCGAGCTTCGCAGCACTTGCGCGCGACGCGACGTGGTACCGAAATGACACGACCGTTCACGATTACACGATCCACGCCGTGCCGGCGCTCCTCACCGGCTACGTCCCGGACAACCACGACCTGCCGAGCACCGTCGACCTCCCCCGCAATATCTTCACGCTCCTCGGCCGGAGCTACAAGCCGCGGGTGTTCGAGAATTTCGAGCTCTGCCCCGCGCGCCTGTGCCCCCGGATGCCGCTCCAGCGGAGGCTCGCCTGGCTTCTCTCCGACGGCTTCGAGAACGTCTCGAGTACGCCGTTCGGCCTCGGTCGGCGGCTCGCCTTCAAGCTGGAGCAGCATCTCGGCCTGCACCGGCGCGAGGATCGCGTCTTGCATTTCGAAGCCTTCGTCCGCGCACTCGTACCCGACAAGCGGCCCTTGCTCCTGTTCGACCACACGGTGCTGCCGCACGCGAGCTGGGAGTACCTGCCGTCCCGCCAGAAGTACCAGCACGGCAGCAATGTCCCGGGGCTCCTCCGGGGCCGCTGGTCGAATGACCGGTGGCTGGCCCTCCAGGCCGAAGGGCGATTTCTCCTGCAGCTCCGGCTCGTCGATCGCCTCCTGGGCGACGTGCTCGCCGGGCTCCGACGCTCAGGCCTCTACGACCGCTCGCTCCTGGTCGTGACGGCCGACCACGGAGGAAGCTTCCAGCCGGGGGAGCTGCGGCGCGACGCAGCGCCGGGAAACATCGGAGAGATCGCCCCCGTCCCGCTGTTCGTCAAGCTGCCCGGCCAGCGGTCGGGTCGAATCGACAACTCGCACGTCCGCAGCATCGACGTCCTCCCGACCATCGCCCAGGTCGCGGGAATCGAGATTCCGTGGAGGATCGACGGACGCTCGCTCCTCGGCGAGCAGCGACGCGGCGATCCAACACTGACGATCCGCAAGCAGGCAGGCGGCAGCCTCACCGTCTCCGCCGGCTCGATCTTCAGGGACCGCGACCGGGCGGTCGCCGCGCGAATCGCGGCTTTCGGCGAGGGTCGCCGCGCCCGCATCCTCGGCGTGGGGCCGCACTCCGAGCTGGTAGGGCGAGCCGTTACGTCGCTGCGGATCTCGGCCGGCCGCCTTCGCCTGCAGACCGATCAGCTCGACGTGTTCGGTGACGTCGACCCAGACGCCCGCATCGTGCCGACCTACTTGAGAGCGAGGATCGCCGGACCGGCCACGGACACCGCTCGGGACGTCGCGGTCGCGCTGAACGGCCGAATCGCGGCGACCGTCCGCTCGTGGGTCGGCCCGCATGGGCGTGTCTTCTCCGCCGAGCTGCCGCTCTCGAGGCTGCGTCGCGGTGCAAACAAGGTGCGGGTGTTCGCGATCGTCGGGCCGGTGGCGCTCGAGCGGATCGATCCATGATCCTCGAGCGCTCGTCCGTCCGCTTCGACGCCTCAGCCTTGGTCACGTCGGCATGTACGCCGACGCGAGTGAGGGTAGGTGAGCCGGGGCCTCGAATACCCCGCCGGCTGCGGCCCCGGGGGGATCGCCCTGGCTCGCCTGGGATAGAGACGAAAATATGGACGAAATGTTGCTCGTTTCGTCAGAGCTCGACCCGATCCATCCGGAGCGCTGGATCAATCATCTAGCCTGGGTCGACTGTGCTGAAAGACAGTCTCTCCAATCTGCTCGATGGTCGCGATCTGTCGCGCGCGGAGGCGCGGGGGGCGATGGACACGATCATGCGCGGAGAAGCGACGCCCGCCCAGATTGGAGCCCTGCTCGTTGCCCTGCGGCTCAAGGGAGAGACGGCTGAGGAAATCGTCGGCTGCGCCGAAGCCATGCGACAGCATGTGATTCCGGTGACGCCGGAGCGCCGTGACCTCGTCGACACGGCCGGTACCGGCGGAGACGGCGCGCAGACGATCAACATCTCGACAGCCGCAGCGCTCGTTGCCGCGGCGGCAGGCGCGGGCGTCGCCAAGCATGGCAACCGAGCCGCTTCGTCGCGGGCAGGCGCAGCCGACGTGCTCGAGGCGCTCGGCTTCGAGCTGGATCAGCTGCCGGCGCGCATCGCCCAGTCGATCGACGGGCTCGGGTTCGGCTTCATGTTCGCCCAGCTTCACCACCCGGCGATGCGCCACGCGGCGCCGATCCGGCGCGAGCTCGGCGTCCCCACTGTCTTCAACATCCTCGGACCGCT
>JBBRYW010000021.1:0-32474 GCA_038237235.1 Gaiellales bacterium | reverse complement strand
CGCAGCAGGCCGCCCGAGTCGATCCACGCGATCGAGCCGCCCCCGGCGCCGATCTCGACGAGGTCGATCACCGGCGTCCGCACTGGGTAGCCGCTCAGCGCGAGGCCGCCGATGCCGGCGCGGGCCGCGGCGCCCACCTGGTAGTCCTTCGTCACCTTGGGCGAGCCGTCCTGGATCAGGCCAACCTTGGCGGTCGTGCCGCCCATGTCGAACGAGATCAGGTCGGAGTGGCCGAGCGTCTCGCCCAGCGCGGCAGCCGCGATCACGCCCGCGGCGGGACCCGACTCGACCATGAACACCGGCCGCGCTCTCGCCGCGCTCGACGAGAACACGCCTCCGCTCGACTGCATCACGAGCAGTTCCGCCTCGACGCCGGCCTCACGCAGCCGCTCCTCGATGCCCGCGAGATAGCGGGCGATGACAGGCTGGATGCCGGCGTTGATCACCGTCGTCGACGCGCGGAGATATTCCCGGAGCTCCGGCGCCACCTCGGACGAGAGCGAGACGAGGGCGTCGGGGTAGACCTCCTGCAGGATCTCGCCGACGCGGCGCTCGTGCTGGCCGTTCACATAGGCGTGCAGCAGACAGACGGCGACCGCCTCGACGCCCTCGTCGCGCAGCCGGCCCGCGACCTCGTAGACGCTGGCCTCGTCCAGCGGAACGCGCGCCGAGCCGTCGGGCTCCAGCCGCTCGCGGACGCCGAAGCAGAGGTTGCGGGGAACCAGCGGGCGAGGCTTCTCGAAGTGGACGTCGTAGAGCGTGGGGCGCACCTGGCGCGCGATCTCGAGCAGGTCGCGGAAGCCCTCGGTCGTGACGAAGCCGGCGCGTGCGACCTTGCCCTCGATGATCGAGTTCGTCGCAACGGTCGTCGCGTGCACGACGTAGCGGAGCGCGCGGCCGTCGACTCCGGCCTCGTCGAGGATCCGGCGCGTCGCCTCCATGAAGCCGACGGAGGGGTCCCGCGGAGTCGAACTGACCTTGGCGATGTGGACGGCGCCCGTCTCCTCGTCGACGAGCGTCGCGTCGGTGAATGTCCCGCCGATGTCGACGCCCAGCCGGAACGTCATGAACGAAGCCTCGCCGTCTCGCCCTCGTCCACCCGCCCGTCGACGACGGCGACCCCGTACTCCGAGCGCGCCCGCTCGGCGCTCACCTTCCGCTCGATCACGTCCCGGAGCACGAGCTCGGGGTCGCGCTCGTATGGCGGCCCGTAGCCGCCGCCGCCGCACGTCCGATAGCTGACCACGTCGCCGTCGTCGAGCTCGAGCGTCGTCTTGGAGCTGAGGCGACGATCCTCTCCGGCCGGGTTCAGCACGTACTCGGCGAGCTTCCCCGGGAGTCCGCCGAAGAGCCCCCACGGGCCCGAGCGGTCGCGGTCGGCCAGGATCGAGAACGTCGTGGGCCGGTCGAAGCGGTAGTCCTTGCGCAGGCCGAGGCCGCCGCGGAAGCGGCCGGGGCCGTCGGAGTCCTCGACCAGCTCGAGGCACTCGACGCGGACGGGGTAGCCGCGCTCGGTCTCCTCGACGGGCGCGTTCTCGGTGTTCTGGCCGTGCGTTTGCACGGCGTCCGGGCCGTCGCTCGCGATCCGGCCGCCGTAGCCGCCGGCGAACGTCTCGAGGAAGCAGTAGTACTCGCCCGTCTCCGGGTCAACGCTGCCGAAGCCGGCGTGGCACATCATCGCCTTCGTACCCGCGGGCACGCGCTCGGGCATCTCCTCCGAGAGCGCCTTGAAGATGACGTCATTCAGGCGCGTCTGCGTCTCCCAGCCGCCGACGACCGGCGAGGGGAGGGTGCAGTTCGTCACGGAGCCGAGCGGCGCCTCGACCCGGAGCAAGCGGTAGAAGCCGTCGTTCACCGGCAGGTCGGGGTCGACGAGGCACTTGAGGGCGTACGCGCAGGCCGAGTACGTCTGCGCGAAGGTGGAGTTGACGGGCGCCCGCCGCTGCGGGTCCGATCCCGTCGTGTCGAAGATGACGCCGTCCTCGCGGATCGTCACCTTCACGCGCAGGTGCACCGGTTGGTCGGTGTACCCGTCGTTGTCGACCGTGCCGTCGGCCTCGAACGTTCCGCGCGGCAGCTTCGCCACCTCGGCGCGCGCGCGTCGCTCGGTGTACTCGAGCAGCTCGTCCATCGCGCGCGTCACCGTGTCGACGCTGTGGCGGTCGACGAGCGCCTGCAGCCTGCGCACGCCCGTGGTGTTCGCCGCAATCTGCGCGCGGAGGTCGCCGCCAGTCTCGTGCTTCGAGCGGATCTGCGCCAGGACGAGCCGGAACACGTCCGGCACCAGGCGCCCCCCCTCGACGACCTTGACCGGCGGGATGATCACGCCCTCCTGGTAGACCTCGCGGAACGCGCCGATCGACGCGGGCGCGCCGCCGCCGACGTCGACGTGATGCGCCAGGTTCGCGACGTATCCGAGCAGCTGCCCCCCGGCGTGCACCGGAGCGATCAGGCTGATGTCGTTCAGGTGCACGCCGCTGGGGAACGGCTCGTTGGTGATGATCATGTCACCCGGCCCGATCGAGGCGGGGCCGTACTCGAGCACCGCCTTCGGCACCTGCTCGACCATCGACCCGAGGTGCACGGGCTGCGCGAAGCCCTGCGCGACGGAGCGGAGCTGCGCGTCGAAGAACGCGCACGAAAAGTCGGAGCGAGTCTTGATGTTGGTCGAATAGGCGCTCCGGCGTAGGGCGAGCACCATCTCGTCGGTCGCTGCGACGAGGGCGTTTCGGATCACCTCGAAGGTGATTGGGTCGAGCTGCATCATTCGCCCCACACGCGCGCAGCCTCGACCGACCGATACGGGCCGTGCTCCCGGTAACGCGCGTGCGCGCGCTCGACGGCGTCTAGGTCGAGCTCGAAGCCGAGGCCGGGGCCGTCCGGCACCGGTGCTCGCCCCCCGGCGAGCTCGGGCGGGTCAAGGACGAGCGGCTCGGCGAGCAGCTGGTGCATCACCTGGTTACCCGTTGTGAGGTTGGGAATGGCGGACATCGCCTGGAGCGCCGCGAAGGTCGAGATCGCGCTCTCCATGCAGGCGTGCCGGTTAAGCGGGAGCCCGTGCTCGTTCGCCAGGTAGGAGAGCTGGCGGAGGCGCCAGATGCCACCGCACTCGTGGTGGCCGAGCACGATCACGTCCGCCGCCTCCTGCTCGAGCACGGCAAGGAGCTCGGGCGCCGTGTGGACGGCCTGGTCGGCCGCGATCTTCGTCTCGACCGCGCGCCGCACGCGCGCGAGGCCGTTTACGTTTCCGGCTGCGACGGGCTGCTCGACCCAGTCGATCCCGTACGGCTCGAGCCCCCGGATCCGCTCGATCGCCGTCGGCACGTCCCACGCCTCGTTCGGGTCGACGCGGAGCAGCGCGTCGGGCCCGATCGCGTCGCGAACGGCCGCGACCGCCTCCTCGTCAGCCTCCGGCGCGCGGCCGACCTTTGCGTAGATGACACGGTAGCCCTGCGCGGCGAGCTCGCCGGCGTGGCGCGCGAGCTCCTCCGCCGTCTCTCCCTGCGGGAACGCCATGAAATCGACCTCGTCGCGGACCCGCCCGCCGAGGAACGTCGACGCGGGAACGCCGAGCGCCTTGCCGAGCGCGTCCCAGCAGGCCACCTCGATTCCGGCGAGGATCTGGTTCGTCCAGTGCGGCGTCACGCGCCAGCGACCCTTGTGCCAGAGCTCGCCGAGTGCCGCCTCGACGTCGCCCGGCGCGCGGCCGCGGAACTCCTCCGCAATCAGCTGCCCGTAGGCCTCGATCGCGGCCGGGTGCTCGCAGATCGAGTCGCCGTAGCCGACCTGCCCGTCGTCGGTCTCGACCGTCCAGAGCACGAGGTTGGCGCCGAGCTGCGCGCCGGAGCTCCAGTGGAACGGGCGCACGAGTGGGATCGCCAGCGGGGTGCTCTCTACGCCCACGATCTTCATGCGCGGTTGCCAGGCCCCCAGACGGAGCTGAACGTGTCGCGCTCGGCGAAGCGCGAGTGGCGAAGGGGAGAGATGTCGATCGCAGGCTCGCGACCGGCGATCACGTCGGCGAGCGCCTCGCCGATCGGCGGCCCGATCTTGAAGCAGTGGCCGCTGCCGCCGAACGCGGCGTAGAAGCCGTCGAGCCCGGGCTCGGGGCCGACAATCGGGTACCAGTCGTCGGTGATGTCGTACATGCCCGAGTAGCCCGTGATGTAGCGAGCTCGGTCGCGCAGGTTCGGCACGCGGCGGTACAGCTTCTCGATCATCCGCCGGACGTGCTCGTCGTCGGTGCCCGCGTCGTACGTCTCGGGATCGTCCGGCTCGACCTCCTTCGGCCAGCCCTCGCCGACGAGGATGCGGCCGGCTCCGTGCGGGCGGAAGTAGAAGCGCTGCACCGCGTCGGAGGTGACCGGAAGGTCGCCGAAGCCGGGCGGGACCTCGAGCTGGGCCTCGTGCTCGCGGCTGAACGTGAGGGTGTACTCGATCCCGGCCAGACGGCCGACCCGGTCGCCCCAAGGCCCTGCGGCATTGACGACGACGGGGGTGGCGATGTCGCCGGTCTCGGTGCGGACGCCCGTGACCCGGCCGTTCGAGCGCTCGATTCCGGTCACCTCGCGTCCCTCGTGCACCCTGAGACCGCGGCGCCGAGCCGACTCGACCAGCGAGCGAGTCGTCCGGACGGGGTCGGCGTACCCCGAGGTCGTCTCGAGGCACGCCAGCGCGACGCCGTCGACGTCGATCTCGGGGTAGCGCTCGGCGAGCTCGTCGACCGAGAGGATCTCGGTCTGCACGCCGAGCGACCGCTGCAGCGGGACGACCTTACGGATCGCCTGCTCCTCGCCGTGGGGCGCCATCACCATGTAGCCGCAGCGGACGAAGCCGCTCGGGCCGCCGAGCTCCTCCTCGTCGCTGGAGAACATCTCGGCGGCGCGCAGCGCGAGCCGGATCCCCACCTCGTTCGAGTAGTGCTGGCGGACGTTCGCCGCAGAGTACTGCGTCGACCCTGAGCAGACGGTGCCCTTGTCGAGCAAGGCCACGTCGCCGTAGCCGAGCTTCGTCAGGAAATGCGCTGCGCTCGCGCCCAGTATGCCCGCGCCGATCACGACCGCATCCGCTCGCTCGGTCATGGGTCAACCTCTTGTGGCTGATGCGGAGTCCTCGACAGTTGATCGCAGCCGCTACTCCGGCGATCCCAAACCCGTAGGGTGCTCACCGGGCCTCCCCTCCGTAGAGCCTGTGGGCCGCCTCCACGCTCACCTTGCCGTCGAGAACGTCTTCTGCGACCGCTTCCGGGTCGCGCTCGCTCGGGTCGCCGAAGCCCCCGCCGCCGGCCGTCCGATGGTGGAAGACGTCGCCCGGCTGGATCGTGGTCGAGAACATCGGCGGCAGGCGCTCCTCGCTGCCGTCAGGGTGCCGGAGCACGTTCGCCGAGCAGGCTCCGCCGCCGCCGCCGGCGAGGCCGTACGGTGCGTGCAGCTGCCGGTCGGAGCGGACGACCAGCGACGTGTCCGGGGTCAGGCAACGCCAGGAGCGCTCGATCGCGAGCCCCCCGCGGAAACGGCCGGCGCCGCCGGTGTCGGGCACGAGCCCGTAGCGCTCGATCACGATCGGGAACTCGCTCTCGGCCACCTCGACCGGGATGTTCGATGCGGTCGCGGCGGGGTTCGAGACGCCGTCGTTGCCGTCGCCTTCCGGGGTGCCGCCCCACGTACCGGTGACGAGCTCGTAGTAGACGAAAGGCTCGCCGTCGTCGCGCTTGCCGCCGAAGACGGCGATCGAGTTGCCGCCCTCGCCCGCGGCCGGGATCCGGCTCGGGATCAGCTGCGCGAGCGCCCCGGCGACGGCGTCGACGATCCGGAAGCCGGTCACGCCGCGCATCGACGACGCCGCGGGCATCGTCACCTCGGTGATCGTCCCCGGCTTCGTGATCACGTTGACCGGCCTGAAGGCCCCGGCAGTGTTCGGCACCTCGACGGTCAGCGCGGCGCGGATCGACTGGTAGACAGCGGCGGCGACGAACGATCGGGTGCTGTTCAGCGACCCGCGCACCACCGGCGCGGAGGCCGAGAAGTCGGCTGTCACCTCGTCGCCCTCGATCGTCACGCGCACGTGGATCGGGACCTCGCGCGGCTCGATCCCGTCCGAGTCGAGGTAGTCGGTGAACTCGGCGCTCCCGTCCGGCCAGCCGGCGATCTCGTGCCGGACGAGGCGCTCGGTGTGACCGATCAGCGCGTCCATCAGCGTCGCGAGCCGGGTGGCTCCATACCGCTCCGCAAGCTCCTGGAGTCCCCGCTCGGCCACGGAGCAGGCGGCTACCTGGGCGCCGAGATCGCCCAGCGTCATCCGCGGGATGCGGACGTTCGCGCAGATGATCTTCAACACGTCCTCGACCGGTTCGCCCTCCGAGTAGAGCCGCAGCCACGGCAGCCGGATGCCCTCCTGGAAGATCTCGGTGTTGTCGCACGCGCTCGAGCCGGGGAGACGGCCGCCGATGTCTCCGTGGTGGGCGGTCGCGCAGGCGAAGCCGATGGGCTCTACGCCGACGAAGACCGGCTTGAAGACGAAGATGTCCTGCAGGTGCATCCCGCCGTCGAAGGGGTCGTTCAGCACGTAGATGTCGCCCGGCCGCAGCCGGTCGCCGTAGTGGTCGAGCAGCGACTCCATCGCGGTCGGGATCGATCCGAGGTGGAACGGGATCGTCACGGCCTGGGCGACGGTGTCGCCGGCGGCATCGCAGATCGCGGCGGAGAAGTCCATCCCGTCGCGGACGACGGTCGAGTGCGCGGTGCGGAAGATCGTCGTCGCCATCTCGTCGGCGACCGAGGCGAGCGCATTCGCGACGATCTGCTGCGTGATCGGATCAGCGGTCGTCGTGGCGCTAGCCATCTCGCTCCAGGAGGAGGGTCTCGGTCTCCCGGTCTCGCCGCACGGTCCAACCAGGCGGTACGACGACGGTCGTGTCGTACTCGTCGACCAGCAGCGGCCCCCGCTCGGTCTCGAGTCCGATCGACTGCCGGCTGCGGATTCCCGTGGCCACGGGCTCGCCGCCGAAGTGCGCGGGTCGTGTCCCGTTCGCTTCCGGCCGCGCGCCGTTCAGGTGGAGCACGCGCGTTCCGCTCGCAGGCCCAAGGGCGGCGAGCCGGAGGGCGCGGATCTCGACCGGCGAGCCTGGCCCGCCGCGGACCCCGTACAGCCGCTCGTGCTCGACCTCGAACCGCTCGACGAGGTGGTCGAGGGGCTCGCCAGCCGGAAAGTCGACCTCGACCTCCCAGCTCTGGCCCTGGTAGCGCAGCTCCGCGCTGCGTGCCCACTCGACCTCGCCGGCGCCCGCGTCCCGCTCGAGGCGCGCCGCCATCTCCGCGAAGGCGCCGTCGACGCCGGACCGGTCGGTTCCCCGCGCGTCGAGCCGGCACGCGCGCACGTCGTGAAGCTCCGGCCGGGCGAAGAGAAGGCCGAGCGAGCTGAACAGGCCCGCGAGCGCGGGGACGAGGACGGTCCGCACTCCCAACTCGTCGGCGAGGCCCGCCGCGTGGATCGGCCCCGAGCCCCCGTAGGCGACCAGCGCGAGCTCGCGCGGGTCGCGGCCCTTCTCGGAGGAGACCGAGCGGAGCGCGCGCGTCATCCGCGCATTGCCGACGTCGTGGATGCCCCGTGCCGTGTCAAGGGGGGAAAGCCCGAGCCGGTCGGCCACCCGGGCGACCGCGCGCCCCGCGAGATCTGCGGAGACCGAGATCTCGCCGTCAGCCAGCGCGCCGGCGGGCATCAAACCGAGGGCGACGTTGGCGTCGGTGATCGTCGGCTCGACTCCGCCGCGCCCGTAGCAGGCAGGTCCAGGATCGGCGCCGGCGCTCCGCGGCCCGACCTGGAGGCCGCCAGCAGGGTCGAGGAACGCGATCGAGCCGCCGCCGGCGCCGACTTCCGCGATATCGATCGCCGGGATCCGAAGCAGCTCGCCGGAGCCCCGGAGAAGCCGGCTTCCCGCCGACAGCGAGCCGCCGACTTCGTACTCCCGCGCGCGCGTGACGGCGCCGCGCTCGATCAGCGACGCCTTCGCCGTCGTCCCGCCCATGTCGAACGAGATCACGTTCTCGTAGCCCAGACGGCTCGCGATCCCGAGCGCCGCCACGACGCCCGCGGCCGGGCCGGACTCGAGGGCGTAGACCGGGCGGGCCCTGGCGTCCTCCGACGTCATCACCCCGCCAGAGGACTGCATGATCTTGAGCGGCGCCGGCACGCCGAGGCCGTCGAGACCGGCTCGAATCCGGTCGAGGTAGGACGACATCAACGGGCGAACGTACGCATTGACCGCGGTCGTGGCCGAGCGCTCGTACTCGCGCTGCTCGCGCAGGATCTCGCTCGAGAGAGAAACGGTTACGCCCGGCAGCTCGCGCTCCAAAATCACGCCGAGCCGCTCCTCGTGCTCGGGGTAGAGGTATGAGTGCAGCAGGCAGACGGCGACCGACTCGACGCCCTCCGCGCGCAGCAGCGCGGCGACGGCGCGGGCCTCGGTCTCGTCGAGCGGGCGCTCGACTGTGCCGTCCGCGAGCATCCGCTCGCTCACCTCCGTCCGCAGCCGCCGCGGCACGAGCGGAGGCGGCTTGCGCCAGAAGAGGTCGTACATGTGCGGGATGCGCAGCCGCCGCAGCTCGAGCACGTCGCGAAAGCCCGCCGTGGTCACGAGTGCGGTCTTGCTCCCCCGGCGCTCGAGGACGGCGTTCGTGGCTACGGTCGTGCCGTGAACCACCTCCGCGATCTTCTCCGGAGCGCCGCTGACGAGCTCTCCGACGGCATCGATGACGGCGCGGTCGTACTCGGGCGGCGTGGAGAGCAGCTTCCTCACGCTTGCGCGACCGTCGTCCCCGTACACGACGACGTCGGTGAACGTCCCGCCGACGTCAACGCCGAGGCGAACGGTCGAGGGAGGCGCCGCCACTGCGCGAGACGATATTTGAAATAGCATCTCGCCGCAACATCTGGACGCCTGAGCGCGCGGCGTTCCGGGAGGGCGTCGATCGTTCAGCCGGTCCGCACGCTCGAAGCGTGATCGATCACTTTCGAGTGACCCGCACCTTGTAGTTGAACCCATCCGTCTCCAGGACTTCGACGGCCACCAGGCTGTCCTCGTACCTCGAGACTTCTCCCGGGCCGACGTCGTACGCCGCGCTGTAGTTCAGGCCGCACTGTGCGACCCGCTCCGGACTGGTCACCTGCGCCGGTTTGATCCGGATCGGGCCTCGACCGTTCAGCAGGCTCGCATCCACGGTGTAGACAAGCAAGCCTTTGTCGCAGAGCCCCTTGTCCTCGCCAATCGGCTGACGAACCTCGATCACGTACAGCGTGCTGGCGGTGATAGGCACGACGACGAGCTTCACGCCGCCCGGCGCCTCGAGCGGCGTCAGCCATCCCTCCACCTGGCCTGGCGCCGTCAACCCTCGAATCTGATCCGCGTCCAGCCAGCCGAGCAGCCACTTGTCCCAGCCCAGGAAGTGGGCGGATGGGGGTTCGCCGTGTCCATCATCGACCACGCGCCGACCCAGTCGTGGGTGTCGGGGCAGGTAGGGCACTCCCTTCCGTAGAGGTCGGCAAGCCCCATGAGGTGTCCCGTCTCGTGCGTGATCATGTAGTGGGACAGGAGGTAGGCGGTCTCGGGGCTCCTGAAGTTGCCGTTGCCGACCACCCCCCAGCGCAGCTCCTTGCCATCGGCGACGATGCCTTCGCCGGGCCACCGGCGGTACAGCAGGATGTTCAGAAACGGGCCGGAACTTTCGGGGCCTACCACGTACACAGCGTCTATCGCGCTGAAGTCCACATCCGCGTCGACGAGGCGCACGACCTCGGCCATGAAGTCGTAGATGGCCTGATCGGGGCAGCAGTTCTGTAGGCCGTAGGCCGCGGCGGGTTTCGACATGCGGTACCAGAGAGGCAGGATCGTGAGGTCGAGTGCGAGGCGCCCGTACGAGGCCTCTCGGTACCACCGCGTTGCGGGTGGCACAAGCAGATCGCGATAGAAATCGGTCGACCGGGTGGCGGGCGCGTCGGAGAAGTCCACCGGCACGATCAACCCGCGGATATGACCGGTGCCTGGAAGGAAGTACGGATCGCTCTTCGGTCCCCACTCGCCGACCCACGGTTGTCGCACCGACGAGCGGTCGTCTGCGAACGGGGGCTTCTGCGCGACAGGTGCAAAGCCGACGCCCGGGAAAGGGGGCGCTGAAGGCGGAGGCGGAGGAGGCGGCGGAGGCAGCGGTGGTGGTGGAGGAGGCAGCGGTGGTGGAGGAGGTGTGGGCGGCGGAGGCGGCGGACTTGGTGGCGACGGAGGGGGAGCAGGCGGGGGGGGGGTTACGGGCCGGTTCGAGCAGGCCGCGAGAGCACGCTGGAGTGCCCGAAGCGTCGCCTGTTGCTCCTTGATCAACCGCTTGCGGTCCCGGGGCTTCGGGTGCGACTTGAAGTACGCCTCTCGCCGAGCTGCCGCTCGGCGCGCGAACGTCATCACGGCCTGCTGGCGGTGTTTCTTCTCGGCGGGAGTGCACTGGACAGCCGCAGAACCCGGGGCCCCGAGCGAGCCCACGCGTTCCACCCGTCCCGTAGCGGGGTCAGACGCGCTCGCCGACTTGCCAGAGATCAGGAGTACGGCACAGAGGCCCGTGATCATCCCGACGAGCAGACGCAATCCCGTCCGCCCACCGATGTGGTCGCGCTCATCCACCATCACGGACGGGCTACGGTACAAGAGCGAGCCGCGTTCGTATGTCTCTGTCGACGGTGGTGCGGACATCAGGCGATCGGGACTGTGCACCCTGTCGCGCTGCCCGCTATTTGAAATAGCATCCTTCCTGCGCAATTGTGAACGAGCCCGCCCTCGACACGCTCGTCTCGGTTGTCCCGCTCGCGGGCCGGCCGTCGGTCGAGCGAGAGGTGGCGGCGAGACTGCGGGACCTGATCGTCCACGGGCGACTGACGGAGGGAACGCCGCTGCGACACCGGGAGCTGGCCGGGCGGCTCGGCGTCTCGCCGACGCCGGTCCGGATGGTGCTCGGGATGCTCGAGCGCGAGGGTCTCGTCGAGATCGGGCGCACCGGACGGGCGGCCGTGAGCCGGTTGACGAGAGAGGGCCTGGAGGAGGTCTATGCGGCGCGCTTCGGGCTCGAGGGGCTTGCCGCCCGCCTCGGAGCCGAGGCGGTGGAGGACGGTGACGTCGCGCGGATGCGCGAGCTGCTCGGCGAGCTCAAGGGCCTCGCCCAGCGCCGGGAAGTGGACGCGTATCTCAAGACCCGCTGGGAGCTGCACGCCGCGTGCTACCGGGCCGCGGGCCGCCAGCGCCTCCTGGCCGACGTCGAGCGGTTCTTCTGGCGGGCAGAGCGCTACAACCGCCTGATTCTCTCCACCCGTGCGCGGTTCGCGCGCTCGCTCGCCCACTATCGCGAGTTCGTTCGTGCCTGCGGGGCACGCGACGGCCAGGCGGCAGAGCACGTGATTCATGCGAGCATCCGCTGGGGGGTCGAGCTGCTGTGGGAGACGCTGCCCTCTGAGATGATCGCGTCATGACGGGCCGGGTCGCCATCGTCACCGGAGCCGCCCGGGGCATCGGTCTCGCGATCGCCGAGCGCCTCTCGCGCGAGGGCGCACGCGTGGCTGCCGTCGACCGGGACGAAGAACGCCTTGCTGAGGCGGCTGCGTCCGCCGGCCTCGAGCCCTTCGTCGCCGATCTCACGGACCGTGCCGACGTCGAGCGCATGGCGGCCGAGGTCGCCATGCGCCTGGGAGCGGTCGAAATCCTCGTCAACAACGCCGGCATCGCGGGCCGCTCGGTACCGACGTGGGAGCTGACCGACGACGACTGGGAGAGCGTGCTTCGGATCAACCTCTTCGCAGCCTTCTACTGCTGCCGAGTGGTGCTGCCCGGCATGCGGGAGCGCGGCTACGGCCGGATCGTGAACGTCGCCAGTATCGCCGGCAAGGAGGGAAACCCGAACGCCGTCCCGTACTCCGCGTCGAAGGCGGGCCTGATCGGCCTCACGAAGGCGATCGCGAAGGAGGTCGCGACCGAGGGCGTCGTCGTCAACTGCGTCACGCCGGCGGTGATCCGAACCGAGCTCCTCGAGCAGATGTCGGAGACGCACGTCCAGTACATGCTGAGCAGGATCCCGATGGGGCGGCCGGGCGAGGCCCGAGAGGTCGCCGAGCTCGTCGCCTGGCTCGCGTCCGAGCGGTGCAGCTTTTCCACGGGTGCGGTCTTCGACATCAGCGGCGGCCGTGCCACCTACTGACGGGTACCGCAGCCGCGCGTGGCTCGAGCGCCGCGACCTGGACGGCTTCCTGCACCGCTCCTGGCTGAAGTCGGAAGGCTTCAGCGACGAGTCGTTCCGCGGGAAGCCGGTGATCGGGATCTGCAACAGCTGGAGCGAGCTCGTCAACTGCAACGTCCACCTGCGCGCGGTCGCCGAGTCCGTCAAGCGGGGCGTGCTGCAGGCGGGCGGCTTTCCGCTCGAGTTCGGCGTCATGTCGCTCGGCGAGACCCTGATGAAGCCGACGACGATGCTCTATCGCAACCTGATGGCGATGGACGTCGAGGAGACGATCCGCTCGAACCCACTCGACGGCGTCGTCCTGCTCACCGGCTGCGACAAGACGAACCCGGCGAGCATCATGGGCGCGGCGAGCGCCGATGTCCCGACGATCGTGGTGACGGGCGGGCCGATGCTGAACGGCCACTGGCGCGGCCGCGAGCTCGGCTCGTGCAGCGACTGCTGGCACTACAACGAGGAGTACCGCGCCGGGCGGATCACGGAGCGCGACCTGAAGGAGCTCGAGGGCTCGATCTCCCGCTCGCACGGCCACTGCATGACGATGGGCACCGCGTCGACGATGGCGTGCATGACCGAGGCGCTCGGCCTCTCGCTCCCCGGCACGGCTGCAATTCCGGCGGCCGACTCGCGTCACAAGGCGGCCGCCGAAGCGGCGGGCCGGGCGATCGTCGACCTCGTCGACAGCAACGTGCGGCTGTCGGACATCGTCACGCGCGAGGCGCTCGAGAACGCGATCCGGGTGCTGCACGCGATCTCGGGCTCCACCAACGCGATCCTCCACCTGACGGCGTACGCCGGCCGCCTCGGCGTCGACCTTCCGCTCGGCCTCTTCGACGACCTTTGCGCCTCGACCCCCTGGCTCGCGAACCTGAAGCCGGCCGGCGAGTACCTGATGGAGGACTTCTACTACGCGGGGGGCCTGCCGGCCGCGATGGCGCAGATCGGCGACTTGCTGCACCTGGACTCCCCGACGGTGAGCGGTGCCACGGTCGGCGAGAACCTCGCGGACGCCGAGCTGATCGACGAGCGCGTGATCCGGCCGCGCCTTCGTCCGCTCGACGAGGGCGGCAGCCTCGTCGTCCTCGGCGGCAGCCTCTGCCCGGACGGCGCCGTGATGAAGATCTCGGCGGCAGACGGCCGGCTCCTGCGCCACGAGGGTCGCGCCGTTGTGTTCGACGACAACGAGGAGCTCGCGGCGCGGATCGACGACCCGGACCTGGACGTCGACGCCCACTCCGTGCTCGTCCTGAGAAACGGCGGCCCGGTGGGCGCGCCCGGGATGCCGGAGTGGGGGCACTTGCCGATTCCGGCGAAGCTGTTGAAGGCCGGAGTGGAAGACATGCTGCGGATCAGCGACGCGCGCATGAGCGGGACGTCGTACGGGGCCGTCGTGCTGCACGTTGCGCCAGAGTCGGCGGTCGGGGGCCCGCTCGCGCTTGTCGAGACGGGGGACCGGATCAGGCTCGACGTGGACGAGCGCCGGCTCGATCTGCTCGTCGGCGAGGCCGAGCTCGTGCGGCGGCGCTCGGCCTGGACTCCGCCGGCGCGGAAGGACGAGCGCGGCTACAGGCGAATGTACGCCGAACAGGTCCTGCAGGCGAACGAGGGCTGCGACTTCGCCTTCCTGCGCGGCCGCTCCGCGGTCGTCCGCGAGTCGACGACGTACCTTTAGCGTTCCGCTCCGGAAGTGGGGACCTCGGCGACGACCGGGTTCCGCACCGAGCCCACGCTCTCGACCTCGACCTCGACCTCGTCTCCGGGCTGCAAGGCGATCTTCGGCTCGCGGAACACGCCGACCCCCGCGGGAGTGCCGGTGAGAATGAGGTCGCCGGGCTCCAGGGTGAAGACGCTCGACGCGTGCGCCACGATCGCGCGTACCCCGAAGATCAGCTGACTCGTTCGCGAGTCCTGGAGCTCCTCGCCGTTCAGGCGCTGCACGACCCGCAGGTCGTCCGCATCGCCGAGCTCCTCGACCGGGACGATCGGTGCCGATAGAGGGCAGAAGCTGTCAAAACTCTTCCCGCGCAGCCACTGACCGTCGGAGAACTGGAGGTTTCGAGCGCTCACGTCGTTTGCGCACAGGTAGCCGGCCACCGCGCCGAGCGCGTCTTCCGCCGAGATCCGCCTCACGCGCCGGCCGATCACGATCGCGAGCTCGGCCTCGGCGTCGACGTGCTCCGCCTCGGGCGGGAGCACGATCGGCTCACCCGAGTCGATCAGCGTATTGGCGAACTTCGCGAAGAGGAGCGGCTCCGCGGGTAGTTCCACCCCCTGCTCGTCCGCATGGTCGCGGTAGTTGAGCCCGACGCAGACGATCTTCCCCGGCTGGTCGCGCCCGAACCGCCGCTGCCATTCTTCGCGCACCGTCCGCGTCATGGCCGGGAGGTTAGAGCTTCTTGCCCGGGTTAAGTAGCCCCTTCGGGTCGAACGAGTCCTTCACGGCGGTCAGGAGGGCGAAAGTGGCGGGGTCGGTCTGGCGCACGAGCTGCGTACGCTTGACGTAGCCGATTCCATGCTCGCCCGAGATCGAGCCCCCAAGCGAGAGCGCGAGCTCGAACAGCTCCCCGGCGGCAGCCTCGGCGCGAGCGAGCGCGCCGTCGTCGGCGCGCGAGAGAAGAAAGGTCGAATGCAGGTTGCCATCGCCCGCGTGGCCCCAGCTGAGAGCGGGGAGGTCGTGGCGGGCACCGATTTCGATCGTGCCCTCGATCGCCTCGCGCAGCCGCTCGAGCGGCACGACGATATCCTCGCTCACCTTCCCGCCGCGCTGCGCGGTCACCGCGATCGACACACCGTCCCGCCAGCGCCAGAGTGCCGCGACCGACCCGGTGTCGACCGGCGCGTGCAGCCCGATCGCGTCGTCACGGAGCGCGTCGAGCAGTTCCTCGCGTCCGGCGGCCGCCTCGGCGGCGCTGCCGTCCGCCTCGGAGACGACCAGGAACGTCGCACCGTCGGGCACGGGAGCCGGGAAGCTGGCTCCCGAGGCGGCGAGCGTACCGGAGTCGAGGTACTCGAGCGCGGCGGCACGGATCCCGGAGCCGACCACTCGCTCGATCGCCTCGCATCCCGCCTGGGTCTCGCGGTAGAAGGCGGCGACGGGTAGCGCGGCCTCGGGCGCGGGCAGGAGCTTCAACCACGCTGCCGTGACGATTCCGAGCGTCCCCTCCGAGCCGACGATGAGACTCCGAAGGTCGTACGTCGCCACGTCCTTTCGGAACGGGCCGCCGACGGTCAGCACGCGACCGGGGGGTACGACGACCTCGAGGCCGGTGATCCAGGCGCCCGTGACGCCGTACTTGAAGGCATGGGGGCCGCCCGCGTTCGTGGCGATATTGCCGCCGATCTGCGACTGCTCGGCCGCGCCTGGATCAGGGGGAAAGAAGAGCCCGCTCTCGCGGGCGAGCTGCCGGACTGCCGCCGTGGTCATGCCGGCCTCCACGTGCGCTCGCCAGAGCAGTGGCTCGAAGGAGCGGACGCGCGTCAGCCGCTCGAGACCGAGTACGAGACCGCCGTCGAGCGGCACCGCGCCGCCCGCGAACCCGGTTCCGCCGCCGCGTGGCACGATCGGGACGTCGCGCTCGTAGCACCAGGCGACGAGAGCGGCGGCCTCCTCAGTCGTGCGGGGCAGCGCGACCGCGTCTGCGCGACCGTGCAGGCCGCGCGCCTCGGTGGCGTCCTCGAGGTAGAAGGCGGCCACGCCCGGCAGGACGACGCCGTCGCCGAACGCCGCTCGAAGGTCCGGCTCCACGGATGCCCCGGCCGTCCGACCATCGACGCGCTTCACGGGGTGCGAGGGTACAGCAGTCGGTCCGGCTCGCTTCGGGCTCGAAGCGGTCGGTCCCGCGTCAGGCGCCGCGCTGATCCCGCAGCAATCGATGCGTCTCGCGCGCGAGCCTCGCCACCTCTTCGGTCAGATCCTTGTCCTGCTGCGTGAGATCGGTGTTCGATTGCAGGAGCGTTCGCAGGCTCTCCGTCTCGGCCTGGATGGCAGCTACGTGGTCCGCCGCTTCCTGAACCTGATGCTCGTGTCGGAGCTCGTCACGCTCCACGGCGGCCTTGTCCCGGTCGGCCTGCCGAGTTTGCGCGAGCAGGATCAGTGGCGCCGCATATGCCGCCTGCGTCGAGAACGCGAGATTGAGCAGGATGAACGGGTACGGGTCCCACTGGAAGGCGACCGCGGCGCTGTTAAGCGCGATCCAGACGACGACCGCGATTGACTGCCCGACGATGTACTGGGGAGTGCCAAAGAGTCGCGCGGCTCGCTCCGCAGCCGCGCCAAACGAGCTCTCACCGAAGACGCTGTGGCTGATCCGGTGCTCGCGCAAGTGCTCCGAGCGTAGGCTGCGCTCCGGATGCCGCGCGGCCGACGTGGCGGATGTGGGCACTGAGCCTTCGGACGACCATGCGTCCGCCTGCGGAGGTCTCCGCAGCTAGAGTCCCCGCTTCCTCTTCGCCAGTGAAGGACTCCTTGAGAGCCGCTCGCCTCCTCGCCGCTATCGCAATCGCCGCCAGCGTTCTCGCCGCGGCGGCCACGCCCAACTCGGGATCCGCTTCCCCGGCGACGCCGAACGCGGTCGTTCGCCTCGAGGACTCGTACCTGCGAGGGGGTAAGTACCGCCAGCTCTACGGGCTCTTCACCGCCCGTTTCCGCGCTCACTGCGGCTACACGAAGTTCCGCCGGAAGGCGCAAAGCAGCCGACCGACGCTCAGGAAGCTGCGGCTGGTGCTCGTCGCGGTGCGCATTCGAGGAGCCAAGGCGTACGTGAACTACCGCTATGTCCAGGGACGCAGATGGGCCTTCACCGTCAAGAACGACCTCTATGTGAAGGCCGCCGGTCGCTGGTACGACGAGCTCGACCCCACCACGCGCTGCTAGAACCGCCGGCGCGTTCGGCGGGCCATCCGGTAGTGGATGACGTAGACCGGAAGGACGAGGCCCAGAAAGAGGAAGACGCCCATGCCCCAGGCCGTTGCGTGACGGCTGCCGTGCTTGTTCGCATGCAGAAAGACGGCGATGGACGCTGCTCCGGCGAGGGCCCAGGCGACCAGAAAGGTGGTCGCATCGAGCGAGGCGGCGAGAACGCGCATGGATCGGAAGGTAGCCGGAGGTCGCGCCGAAGACTACGCCGGAGCGGAGTCCTCCGGTTCCCAGCCAAGCAGCTCGCGTGCGTGGTTGAGGTCCCAGAAGCGCCGCGGATTGTTCGAGACGCCGTAGACGATGGCCCAGCGTACGTCCTCGACGTCGAGGCAGCGCCCGATCAGCTCGGCGCAGTCGCGACGGCTGAGCCAGACGGCCCTGAGGCGGTTTCTGAGCCCTTGGGCGTCAAGATCCAGCAGGGGGCTCTCGGTCGGCGCGGTCGGATCGTCGCCTGCCCGCACTGCTCCGATCCGGAGGCAGAAGACGCGCAGGCCGTGTCGTTCCATGTACAGGCGGCCGAGTGCCTCGCCGTACGCTTTCGAGACTCCGTACAGCGAATCGGGACGGAGCTCGACCGCATGGTCGTAGCTGCGGGAATCGTCAGGCTCGTAGAGCTCCGGCGCGCCGTCGAGCTCGTACATGCCGACGGCGTGATTCGATGACGCGAACACGACGCGGGAGGCGCCCGCCCGGTGCGCCGCCTCGAAAACGTTGTAGGTACCCACGAGGTTGTTCTGAAGCACGGCGTCCCATGGCGTCTCGATCGCCGCCGAGGCCGCCAGGTGGACGACTGAGTCAACACCGGCAAAGGCAGGCTGGATCGCCTCGAGGTCGGAGATGTCCGCGACGTGGCTCGGGAACCGCTGCGGAGTCAGGGTCAGCGAGACGAGCTCGTATCGCTCGGAGAGGTACTGCCTGACGGCGGTTCCGATCGTGCCTTCGGCGCCGGTGACGAGGATGCGGCGCTGCATCAGGCGAGGCTACACCCCGGCGCGCCGAGCCAGGCGATCGGCGGTTACGCTAAGCCGACCCTACGCAAGGAGATGCCATCGTGATGTTCGGTCGTCTGATCAAGCTCGCTCGTAGCCCGCAAGGACGTCGCCTGATAAGCGAGGCCCAGCGTGCCGCTCGTGACCCGAAGAACCGCGAGCGCGTCAGCCAGCTGCGCACGCGTCTCGACAAGAAGCCTCGGGGAGGGGAAGGGGAAGGGCCGGGTAGCGCAGGCTAGCCAGCCCGAGGCACACCGTGGATTAAGGAGGCGAAAGGCGGGAATGGAGCATCCATCGACCGCCTGCTCGACATCTACCTGAACGACCATCTGGCCGGAGGCTCGTTCGGCATCGACCTCACCAGGCGCTCGCTCCGCAGCAATCGACGCTCGGCTCTCGGCGACTTTCTCGAGCAGTTTCTGCAGGAGATCATCGAGGACCGTGAGACGCTCGAGCGCCTGATGCATGCGGTCGGGGCCCCCGAGTCGACGCTGAAGCCGGTCCTGGCGCGCGCGGCCGAGCGTGTCGGTCGACTCAAGCTGAATGGGCGCTTGACCGGTTACTCGCCGCTGAGTCGTCTGGTCGAGCTCGAAGGTCTCGTCGCCGGCGTGACGGGCAAGCGGGCGATGTGGCGGGCGCTCCAACAGCTGGGTGGGGAAGAGTCGCCTCTGGGCGATTTCGATCTCGCCGGGCTGGAGGGACGCGCCGAGGCGCAGCTCGTCGGACTCGAGGAGCATCGCCTCGAGGCTGCCCGGCTCGCGTTCGCCGGCACCTTGTCTCTCGGCTGAAGGCAGGCTCGTGGGTGCGGAGCAAGCGCCCGGCCCGGCCCATGCTAGTGTGTGACCACTAAGGTGATCACATGCGAGTGGTAACCGTGCGGGACTTCCGCGATCGAGCGAGTGAGATGTTCCGCTCTGAAGACATCATCCTCGTCACCCGCGAGGGTCGGCCTGCCGGGTTCTTCCTTCCCTGGGACGCGCCCGAGCTGCCGAAGGATCTGCGGCGCGAGGTCTTCCTTCGTCTCAGCGAACAGATCGCAGCACAGCGCAAAGCTCGAAGCGTGACCGAGGAGGAGGTCCTGAGCGATTTCGCTGCCTCCCGTCGTCGTCGCTGACGCGAACGTCGTTCTTTCCGCGCTGATCGGTGGCCGAGCTCGCCTCGTCTTCGCGTCGCCTGTCGGCCCCACGTGTCTCGCTACCCAGGCTGTGGCGGAAGAGGTCGCCCGGCACATCCCGGCATTGGCCGAGCGCCGGGCGCTCGATGCCAGCCTCCTGCTAGCGGCGCTCAGCTCCATGCCAGTTGACTGGCAGCCTCCGGAGGTTTGCGACTCCCATCGCAAAGTGGCCCAGCAGCGCATGGCTCAGCGCGATCCGGAGGACTGGCCGACGGTCGCACTCGCTCTTGCCTGTTCGCTCCCGATCTGGTCGCAGGACAAAGACGTGGAGGCGGCTGGCGTCGCCGTCTACACCACCGGCGAGCTCCTCGATGCGATTAGGAACGCCGGGGACGAATCGGTCTAGGCTCAGCGAGCCACGTCGATCACGACCCGGCCAGGGCCGCTCAGCTGGAAGACCTTGAAGTCCACGTGTCTCCGCAGCCCAGCCCGAACGACACGACAGCCTCGAAGTCTCCCGCCTCCTTCAGTTGCCGGAGAGTCCGAAGCGGGGCGTGCGGGCGATAGTTCCAAACCCTGACTTCGCGGTGACCGTAAACGGCTGGAGCGACACGGCCGCGCTCCCGGCCGCAGCCCGGGCGAGCGTGCTCAGAATCACCGACGAGGAAACCGCTCCCGATCCTTCGAGTATGCGCGCGGTACTGGCGAGGAGTCATGGCTCGAATTGTCGCTGTAGCATCCTCGCCGGGTGGTCGAGCATCTCGTCGCGATCGTGGGCGCCGGGCAGATCGGGCGGCTGCACGCGGAGAACATCGCGAGCGGCGTCGAACGCCTGCGCGTCGTCGCGGTCGCTGATCCCGCTCGGAGCGCGTCCGAGCGACTTGCGAACCACTTCGGTTGGGATTCGCACGACGACTGGCGTGAGCTGCTCGAACGCTCGGAGGTCGAGGCGCTCCTGCTGTGCTCGCCGCCGCGATTCCACGCGGAGCAGATCATCGCCGCCGCGAACGCGGGCAAGCACGTCTTCTGCGAGAAGCCGATCACGGTTGACCTCGCCGCCGCGGACGAGGCCCTGGAGGCCACCGAGGCGGCGGGAATCGTGCTCCAGATCGGCTACAACCGGCGCTTCGACCGAAACTTCGCCGCCCTGCGCGAGGCGATAGCGGAAGGCCGAGTCGGCGCTCCGCTGATCATCAGGATCACCGCCCGCGACCCCGAGCCCCCGCCTCGGGCCTACCTCGAGCAGACGCCGGGGCTCCTGATGGAGACGACGACGCACGACCTCGACCTGGTTCGTTTCGTGTCCGGCGCCGAGATCGCGGAGGTCAGCACGCGTGCCGGCGCGCTCGCCTCCGAGGACTCGCGCGAGCTCGGACTCGTCGATACGGCCGTGACGACGGTGGTGCTGGATACCGGCGCGCTCGGCGCAATCGACAACTGTTGGGTTTCGAGCTACGGCTACGACCAGCGGCTCGAGGTGCACGGGAGCGAGGGCATGGTGCAGGCGCGGAACGAGGTGCGCGACACGACGGTAGTCGCGGATGCCACTGGATTCCACGAGCCTGTGCTGCCGCACTTCTTCCTCGACCGCTACGCGCCCGCGTACGTCCGCGAGCTCGAGGCTTTCGCCGACGCTCTCGAGGGCGCGGCCAGTCCGGTCACGGGTCACGACGGGCGCGCCGCCCTCGCCGCGTCGCTCGCCGCGGTGCGCTCGGCCGCCGAGGGACGGGCCGTTTCGCTCGACGCGATCGGATGAGGATCGGAGTTCTCGGAACCGGCCGAATGGGCGCCTTTCGCGCGGGGTGGCTGGAGCGGGAGGCGGATCTCGAGGTGCTCGTCGGCAGCGGCGATCCGGCTCGCGGGCGGCCGGTCGAAGAGGTGCTCGCTGCCAGCGTCGACGCTGTGGTGATCTCGTCGGCCACACCTGATCATCCGGGTCAGATTGCCGCCTGCGCCGACCGCGGGCTCCCAATGCTTTGCGAGAAGCCAATCGCGCTGACGCTTCGAGAGACCCGGGAGGCGGTCGAGCGCGCGGAACGGGCGGGCGTGCTCCTGCAGGTCTCCTTTCAGCGCCGTTTCGACCCGGGCTTCGCCGAGGCGAGGCGGCTGGTCGCGGAGGGCGCCCTCGGGACGCTCTACTGCGTGCGCCTCAGCTCCTTTGACCACGAGCCTTCGCCCGAGCGCTTCATTCCGGGGAGCGGAGGCATCTATCGAGATCTCCTGATTCACGATTTCGACGTCGCCCGCTGGCTGACCGGGCGCGAGGCGGTCGAGGTATTCGCAACGGGCGCCGCTCGCCGCTGGGAGCGCTTCGCCCGACACGGCGATATCGACACCGCGGCGGCACTCGTGACGTTGGACGACGAAATGCCGGTCCTCGTCGCCGGTACGCGGCACGATCCCCGGGGCTACGACGTCCGTGCCGAGGTGCTCGGCTCGGAGGACTCCATCGCCGTCGGGCTCGACGAGCACACGCCGCTCCGGTCGGTGGAGGCGGCTGCGTCCGGACCCGGCGAGCGGCCGTATCGGGGTTTTCTGGATCGCTTCGCTGCTGCCTTCGACACGGAGATGCGGTTGTGGCTCGAGGCCGTCCGAGGAGCGCGCGCGAACCCGTGCCCGGGCCGCGAGGCGCTGCTTGCCCTCCAGATCGCCGCGGCCTGCGATCGCTCCCGTGCCGAGCGTAGAGTCGTACGAGTGAGCGGGGTGAGCGACGACCCGGCGTGAGATCGGGATCGGTCTGCTCGGGGTGGGCTGGATGGGAGAGCTCCACTCGGCCTCGTATCGGCGTGTGCCGGTTCACTTCCCCGAGTGCGACGGGGTCGCCCGCCTCGTGGCCGCGGCCGACGAGGTGCCCGAGCGGGCGGCGCTCGCCGCTGCGAGGCTCGGCTACGAGCGGTCGACAACGCGCTGGCTCGACGTGATCGCAGATCCCGAGGTGGACGCGGTGAGCATTACCGCGCCGAACTTCATGCACCGCGAGATGGCGCTCGCGGCCGCCGAGGCCGGAAAGCATTTCTGGGGTGAGAAGCCGCTCGGTCGTTTCGCGAGCGAGACAGCGGAGATCGCCGAGGCGGCCGAGCGGGCCGGGATCAGGACGATCGTCGGCTTGAACTACCGGCACCCGCCGGCAGTGCAGCACGCGAAGGCCCTGATCGACTCTGGTGCGCTAGGTGCGATCAACCACTTTCGAATGCAGTTCGTCGCGAGCTACGCGGCGAATCCCAGGGGCGCGCTCTCGTGGCGCTTCTCGCGGGAGCTCGCGGGCCTCGGCATCCTCGCGGATCTCGGCTCGCACGCCGTCGACCTCGCCCAGTTTCTCCTCGGACCGATCGTGCGCGTCTCGGCAGCGTCGGCGATCCTGATCCCGCGGCGGCCCAGGGTCGAGCAAGGGAGTGGGACGCACTTCAGCGTCGTGGAGGACGCGACCGAGCTCGGCGAGGTCGACAACGAGGACTGGGCCGCCGCGCTCGTGGAGTTCGAGAACGCCGTCAAAGGCACGATCGAGGTCAGCCGCGTGATCGTCGGCGCCGAGTCCCGCTACACGTTCGAGGCGAACGGCGAGCGCGGCGCGGTCAGTTGGAACTTCGAGCGGATGAACGAGCTCGAGGTCTACTCCGAAGCCGTGACTGGAGACGCCGGCTCCACCCGCGTGCTGATGGGCCCGCAGCATCCCGATTTCGCCCACTTCCAGCCGGGTCAGGGGATCCCGATGGGCTACGACGACCTGAAGGTGATCGAGGCGTTCCGATTCCTCCAGTCGGTCGCCGACGGGCAGCAGCGGGAGCCGGGCGTGCGCGAGATCCTGGCCGCAGCGGAGGTGATCGACGCGATGGCGCGCTCCTGCGAGTCGGGCAAGTGGGAAGAAGTCCGCAGGCCGGGCGGAGCCGTCGGTCAGCTGTAGAGACTCGGGTTTGCGACAGCCGCCGGCCGCTCGCCTCGGAGCGCCGCCAGGACTCCCTCGGCCAACTCGCGGAAGACTCCCTCGAGGGCCTGTGGCGTCCGCCAGAGGGCATGTGGAGTGCAGACGACGCGCGGGTGGTCGAACAGCCGGTGTGCCGGATCGGGCGGCTCCGGTTCGAACACATCGAGCCCGACCCCGCCGAGCCGGCCCGATTCCAGTGCCGCGAGCAAATCGTCGAGGGAGCTCACGAGTCCGCCCCGGGCGAGATTGACGAGAACGAGGCCGGGCTTGGCCTCTGCGAGCAGCTTCGAGCTCACGAGGTCCTTCGTCTCGGGTGTCAGCGGTGCGTGGAGCGAGACGAAGTCACTCTTCGCAAAGAGCGTCCGCAGGTCTACCAGCGCCACGTCCTTCGATTCGCCGGCGTAGGGATCGTGCGCGAGGAGTCGCGGCTCGAAGGGTTCCAGGAGGCGGGCGAGCCGCAGGCCGATGCGCCCGAGGCCGACGATGCCGATCGTCGAGCCGTGCAGATCGCGGAGCTCGACCTCGTCGCGCGCGCTCCAGCGGCCCTCCCGAACGACCCGGTGGAGCTCCGGCAGCCGTTTGCCCAGCGCGAGCATCAGCGCCAGCGCGCCCTCCGCGACGGCCTGCGCGCCGGACTGAGGCGTGATCACGACCGGGATTCCTCGCCGCGTCGCCGCATCGACGTCGACCTCGGAGAAACCGACACCGCTCCGGCCGATCACTCTCAGGCGGCCGGCTGTCTCGATCATCTCGGCTGTGATCACGGTCCCTCCACGCACGATCAGCACCTCCGCCTCGGGGAGGAGCGCCGGAAGCTGACCCGGGCCGGCGACGACGATCTCGCCGAGGAGCTCCTCGGCGGGTGGTGCGACCGGACCCGTCGCGACGATGCGGGTCACGCGTCGCGCGCGGCCTCGACCGCCGACCGCGCTCCACCCGCGACGAACGACGTGTCGGAGCCGAAGGCGATCAGCGTGAAGCCCAGGGCGCGATAGGAGCGCAGCTCCTCGGCAGTTCGCACGAGCACTCCGGTCGCCTTGCCGTGGCGCTCCGCCGCCGCCCGCACCGCCTCGACGGCGGCCCGGTAGGCGGGATGCTCCGTCTCGAGGAAGATTCCGAGCGCGTGCGTCAGGTCGGCGGGGCCTACGAAGAGGCAGTCGACCCCGGCGATGGAGGCGATCTGGTCGACCTCCGCGACCGCCTGCGGGTGCTCGATCTGAATCACGCCGACGGCGCGCTCGTTGAAGGTCTCGACCAGCTCGCGGCCTCGGGCGCCGTACGCGGCCGCGCGGTTCAGCAGCGCGACTCCGCGCGTTCCGGCCGGGGCATAGTGGAGGTACGAGACGGCTTGCAGCGCGGCCTCGGCACCGTCGATCCGGGGCACCATGATTCCCTCGGCCCCGAGGTCGAGCCCCTTGGTGAACCGCGGCCGCTCGTTCGCCTCCACCCGGACGAGCGGCGTCGCGCCGGTGGCGGCGATCGCCTGGAGTTGCGGCGGCAGGTCCGACTCCGTCGCCGAGCCGTGCTCGAGGTCGATCAGCAGCCAGTCGAAACCGGCCAGGGCGCAGATCTCTGCCGCGATCGGCGAGCCCGTATTCAGGAAGCACCCGATCAGGCTCTCGCCCGCGAGCAGCCGCTTGCGGAAAGTCATCAGTAGTGGAACCGCTGCAGCGCGGCGCGGTTCCGCTCGTATTCCGCCCGCAGCTCCTGCACGGCGGGGAATCCGGAGGCCTCGGCGGGCGCAACGTCCCACCAGACGCCTCCGTCCGGCAGATACCGATGGGGCTCGGTCTCACACACGATCACGCACGGCCGCCGGACGCCGCGCGCCTCCTCGAGCGCCGATCGCAGCTCGTCGGGGTTCGCGGCGCGCCACGCTTGGGCGCCGAGCCCCTCGGCGCTTCGCGCGAGATCGAGCTCGAGGTAGGGGCCCTCCAGCCGTCCGTTCCCGTCGCGGGAGCGAAACTCGTTGCCGAAGGGCCGGCCGACGCGCCCCATCTGAAGCCGGCGGATGCTCTGGAAGCCGTGGTTCTCGGAGATCACGACGGTGATCTTCAGGCCCTCCTGCAGCGCGGTGACCAGCTCGCCGGGGTTGAGCAGGTACGTGCCGTCGCCGATATAGGCATACACCTCGCCGCCTTCCTGGGCCAGGCGCACGCCGACTGCGCCGGGCAGCTCGTAGCCCATGCAGGAATAGCCGAACTCGATGTGGCAGTTGCGGCCGCCGGTCGCATCCCAGAGCTTGAGCAGGTCACCAGGGGGCGTGCCGGCCGCGGCCACCACCGTATCGCCCGGCTCCAGGAACTCGTTCAGCGTGAGGATGAGCTGACCCTGACTCATTCGCTCGCCTTCGACCTGGACGTGGAGGCCGGATCGCTCGGCCTGCCAGCGACCGCGGGCGCGCTCGATCTCCGTGCGGTACTCCGCTCGCGACGCGCCGTCCTCGTCGCCGGCGGCGGCCGCGAGCGCGCGCAGCGCCTCACGCACGTCGGCGACGATCGGAAGCGCTCCGACCTTGTGTGCGTCGCGGTCAGACACGTTGATCGCAACGAATCGCTGAACATCCCCGAAGAGCGAGCTCGAGCCGGTGGCGAAGTCGGTCAGTCGAGTTCCGGCGCAGATGACGACGTCGGCCCGGCGGGCAAGCTCGTTGGCTCCGGGGTTCCCCTCGAGCCCCAGCCCGCCGAGGGTGTACCAGGCGTCGTCGGTGACCGACCCCTTGCCGGCGAACGTCTCGGCGACCGGAATCGCGAAGTGCTCAGCGAACGCGGTCAGCTCGGCCTCCGCCTCGGAGTAGCGAACGCCGCCGCCCGCGACGAGCAGCGGTCGCCGCGCCCCGCGAAGAAGCTCGACGGCCTCGGCGATCCGCCGCGCGTCTGGACCGGGCCGCTCGATTCGCCACTCCCGCTCGTCGAAGAAGTGAGCCGGGAAATCGTGTGCGTCCGACTGGACATCCTGCGGGAGCGCGAGTACCGCGGCGCCGGCTTCGGCCGGGCTCGTCAGCACCCGCATCGCCTCCGGCAGGGCGGTCAGCAGTTGCTCGGGCCTGACGATCCGGTCGAAGAAACGACTGACCGGGCGGAAGCAGTCGTTCACGCTCACGTCGCCCGCGAGCGCATGCTCCAGCTGCTGGAGGACCGGGCCCTGGTGCCGCGTCGCGTACGTGTCGCCTGGAAGGAGGAGGACCGGGAGCCTGCTGATCGTCGCGCCGGCTGCTCCCGTGATCATGTTGGTCGCGCCGGGGCCGATCGACGACGTGCACGCGAGCGTGGCCCGCCGCCGGGTCGTCTTCGCGTACGCGGTTGCGGCGTGCACCATCGACTGCTCGTTCCGGCCCTGGAAGAACGTCAGGTCGCCCCCGAGCTCGTCCACGGCCTGCCCGACTCCGTGCACGTTGCCGTGGCCGAAGATTCCGAACATCCCCGGGATCAACCGCCGGATCTCGCCGTCGCGCTCGCTGTGCTGAACCTGCAGGTACTTGACGAGCGCCTGTGCGGTCGTCAGCCGGATCGTGCGCGACACGTTTTCCTCCTCATCAGACTCCGTGGAATACGACGGTCTTCAGCTCGGTCATCTCCTCGAGCGCGTAACGGGGCCCTTCCTTGCCGATGCCGCTGCCCTTCAGGCCGCCGTAGGGCATCAGATCCGCGCGCCAGAGCGGCGTCCAGTTGACGTGCACCGACCCGCACTCGATCTCGCGGGTGAAGCGAAGCGCGGTCGTGAGATCCGAGGTGAAGATCCCGGCCCCCAGCCCGTAGGAGTTGTCGTTGGCGAACGCGATCGCCTCGTCGATCCCGTTGACGGGGGTGACCGCGACCGCCGGGCCGAAGAGCTCCTCGCGGGAGAGCGGGGCGTGCGGATCGACGTCGGCAACGACCGTCGGTGCGACGACCGCGCCCGTGCGCTCGCCGCCGGTGACGAGCGAGGCTCCGTCCTCGACTGCGCTTCGGATTGCGGCCTCGACTCGCTGCGCGGCTTCTTCGTTGATCAGCGCCGCGAGCTGCGTGCCTTCTGCGAGCGGGTCGCCGACGGCGATCGCCTCCACCTTCGGGCGAAGCGCGTCGAGGAAGTCCGCGTAGACGGCGCGGTCGACCAGCACGCGCTGCACGGAGATGCACACCTGGCCCCCGTTGGCGTAGCCACCGACCGCAGTCGCCGCCGCGACCTGCTCGAGGTCGGCGTCGCCCATGACGAGCAGTGGGCAGCTCGCTCCGAGCTCCAGGGAGAGCTTCTTCACCCCTGCGACCGCCGCTATACGCCGGCCGACCGTTGTCGAGCCGGTGAAGCTGATCTTGCGTACGCGCTCGTCTGCGCACAGGGCGGCGCCCACCTTCTCGCCCGCGCCGGTGATGCACTGGACGCCGTTCGCCGGAACCCCGGCCTCGAGCAGAAGCTGGGTGAGCCTGATCGCGGTCAGCGGCGTCGCCCGAGCCGGCTTCAAGATGACGGCATTGCCTCCGGCCAGCGCCGGGTACAGCTTGTGCCCGACGAGCAGCGCCGGGTAGTTGAACGGCGTGATCGCGACGACGACGCCGCACGGCTGGCGAAGCGTGAAGGCGAGCTTGTCGGCTGCGTTCGGCGCGCCGTCCACCGGAATCGTCTCGCCGTGCAGCCGCGCCCCCTCGCTCGCAGAGAGCCGGATCAGGTCGGGCAGGCGCGTCGCCTCGGCGACCGCCTCGGCCAGCGGCTTTCCCTCCTCGGCACTGATCGTGCGCGCGAGCTCGTCGACGGCGTCGGCGGTGAGCCCCGCGGCCCGCTCGAGGATCGTCCGGCGCTCGTGCGCCGAGAGGCGGCGCATGGCCGCCGCCCCTTCGACAGCTGCTGCAAGCGCAAGCTCGACCTCCCGATCACCCGCACGCGGGACCGTGTCGACGACCTCGCCCGTGTACGGGCTCGTTACCGCGTCCTCGCTCGCGGCGCCGCGCCACTGCCCTGCGACCCACATCTTCATCGGCCGCTCCCGTTCTCCGGCTCGATCACGACTTTCATCGCGCCGTCCGGCCTGAGCGCTCGCGCCATGGCGTCTCCGGCCGCCTCGAGCGAGAACCTGTGCGTGACCACGCGCGCGAGGGGAACCCGGTCCTGGTTGGCGGCCAGCAGTCGCAGCGTTCGGTCGTAGGCCCGCGCGTCCTCGCCGCCGACGCCGACGAGCGTCAGGCTGCGCCCGCAGAGGACGGCCGGGTTGAACGCGCAGTCGCCCAGGTCGACGAAGGCGCCGACCTCGACGACGGTACCTCCGTCGCGCACGAGCTCGATCGCGGTCGCGAACGTCTCCCGATGGCCGCTCGCGTCGACGACGAGGTCAGCGCCGACGCCTGACGTGAGCGCCCTGGCGGCGCGAGCCGGATCGCCCTCGCCCGCGAGCAGGCAGTCGGTCGCACCGAGGTCGGCGGCGAGATCCAGTCTCGAGGGCTCGCGGTCGACCGCGATCACGCGCCCTGCCCCGGCGAGGCTCGCCTTGACGGCGTGGACGAGCCCCAACGGCCCGACGCCGACAACCGCGATCGTGTCGCCCGGGGACCATCCCGCGGGTGCGGGGAGCCGCGCAGCGACGTCCAGGCTGTGTGTCACGGCGAAGAGCTCGGTGAGCACCGCCACCTCCGTCGGAAGCTCCGCCGGGACGCGAAAGACCGGCGTGCCCGGGAGCAGCACCATCAGTTCCGCCCAGCCGCCGTAGAGATGCGGCGGTCGGGAGCTCGTGAGGGAGTTCCCGTAGTTCTCGAGGTTGCGACACAGGTAGTACGGGAAGCCGCGCGCGCAGGATGCGCAGCGCCCACACGGGCGATTCGGCGCCGGCACGACCCGGTCCCCTGGACGAAGCGGCGTGCCGTCGAATGCAGGGGCGCCGCCCGCGCCTGTCTCGAGTACCACCCCGACGTTCTCGTGCCCGGGAATGATCGGGAACGGCGTCGAGCGGGCGTTGTCGGTACCGGCGTACTGCTGCGTCTCGCCGAGAAACGTGTGCTTGTCGGTACCGCAGATGCCGGACGCGAGCATGCGCAGGAGAACGGCACCAGGGTCGAGTGAGTCGGGATAGGGGTAGGTCTGCACACGCAGATCGCCCGGCGCGTGCAGCGTCGCCGCCCGGACGCCGGTGCTCATCCCGTCGGGCTCGGAAGCACGCCGAGCATCTGTTCGCATGTCAGCGGTTCGCCGTCTGCCACAACGCGTGGGCGCAGTATCCCGACTGCTCGGCTCCGGCGCAATCGACTGCGTGGAAGTGGGGCCTCCGGACACTCCTGTTGACTTCCGCTTCGGCGGCTTGTTCAATCGGCTCTCATGGGACATCCGGCCCGTTCCCTGTCGGTCGGGACGCAAGAGCCGCTTCGCATCGGCCTGGTGGGTTACGGCTGGATCGCCCGCGCTCACAGCCACGCGCTCCAAACGCTGAACCACGTCGCACCGCTACGGCGGCGGATCGAGCTGACCCTTGTCGCGGGTCGCACGCGGGAGCGGGTGGAGCGGTTCGCGGCGGAGCTCGGTTTCGACGGCTGGACCAGCCGCTGGGAGGACGTGATCGACTCGCCGGACGTCGACGTCGTCGCGGTCGCGACTCCCGTCGAGGCGCATGCCGAGGCGGTCGCGCGCGCGCTCGAGGCCGGGAAGCCCGTCTTCTGCGAGAAGCCGCTCGCCGTCGACGCCGAGCAGGCGCGCCAGCTCCTCGACGCCGCGGTAGGGACAGGTGTACACCACGCGGTCGGCTTCAACTATCGCTACGTTCCGGCCGTCGCGCTCGCCCGCGAGATCGTCGAGGCGGGTCGGATCGGCGAGGTGGCGCACTTCCGGGCGCTCTATCTGCAGGATTACCAGATGCTCGGGACGCAGACGCGACCCTCGCACGGCGGAGCCGGCGCCGTACTCGACTACTGCCACCTCGTGGACATGCTGCGGTTCCTCGCCGCGGAGCCGACCTCGGTCTCGGCGCACACGGCCCGCCTCGTCTCGCCGACCGAAGACCAGTTCGCCGCCGTCTTCGAGCTGCGAGGCGGCGCGACGGCGACACTCGAGGCATCGCGCGTCGCTCTCGGCTGGAAGGGACGGCACCGCGTTGAGCTGAACGGCTCGGAGGGCTCTCTCTGGTGGGACATGGAGGATCCCAACCGCCTCCACGTGTTCCTCCTCGAGGATGAGCGCGAGGGGCTCGGTGGGTTTCGCGACGTGCTCGTTACGAACCCGGAGCACCCGTTCCTGTCCAACTGGTGGCCGCCGGGGCACGTCCTCGGTTGGGAGCATGCGATGGTGCACCAGTGGCGGGATTTTCTCGAGGCTGTGCTCGACGAGCGGCCGATGCATGCTCGGCAGGCGACCTTCGAGGACGGTTATCGTGCGGCCGGCATCTGCGACGTTATCCTCGCATCCGCACGGGAAGGGAGGCGCATCGATCTCGCTCCAGTGCAGGCAACGACTTGGTAACGATGGAATGGAAACAGGAGGGGAGAGCATGAGCGACCACGAGCACCTCGAGCCGGAGGAGCTACTCGACCTCGACGAGCTCGAAAACCAGTCCGGGCTGACCCGGCGCGACATCTTCATCAGGGGAGGGTTGCTGGCAGCCGGAGCGTCACTGCTCGGACCCCCGGCGGCGCTCGCCGCCGGGCGGCGAGCCGAGCGTGCCGAGGCGTCCGGCAAGATCGCCGTCATCACCCACGGAGCGGGCGACGCATTCTGGTCGGTCTGCAAGAAGGGAGCGGACCAGGCAGGCAAGGACGTCGGCCTCAAGATCCTGTACAGCGAGAGTCACAACGATCCGAGCCGGCAAGCGCAGCTGATCAGCGCCGCCGTCTCGCAGAAGGTGACGGGGATCGCGACATCGGCGCCGAACCCGGGCGCGATCAAGTCGGCTCTGCAGCGGGCGACCCGGGCCCACATTCCGATCGTCACGCTGAACTCGGGCGTCGACAAGTTCAAGTCACTCGGGGCGCAGACACACGTCGGCCAGACGGAGACGATCGCAGGCCAGGGCGCCGGGGAGCGCCTCAAGGGGGCGGGCGCGAAGAAGCTCCTCGTCGTTTTCCACGAGCAGGGCAACATCGGTCTCGAGCAGCGGTACTCGGGAGCGAAGGCCGGCTTCAAGGGCAGCACGGTCAGGCTCCAGACACCCGGCCTGAGCGACATCGCGCAGACGACTACGCAGATCCAGTCGAAGCTCAGCGCCGACAAGAAGATCGATGCGGTGCTCGCGCTCAACCCGCAGGTCGGGATCGCCGTCATGGACGCGATCAAGAGGGCGCGGTCGAAAGCGAAGGCCGCCACGTTCGACCTCTCGAGCGACGTGATCAAGGCGATTCAGAAGGGGCAAGTCGAGTTCGCGATCGATCAGCAGCAGTACCTGCAGGGGTACCTACCGGTCGTGTTCATCTACCTGAACAAGATCAACCTGAACATCACCGGCGGGGGCAAGCCGGTTCTCACCGGCCCGGGCTTCGTCGACAAGTCGAACGCGGCCAAGGTCGCCGCGCTCGCCAAGAAGGGCACGCGCTAGAGCTCCTGCCCGGGCGGGCGCGGTGAGCCGCGCGCCCGCCCGGGTCGAGCCCCATGCGCCGGTGATGGCCAAGGCAGCCGAAGCCCTTCCTCCCAGGCCGCGCGACGAGCGCCTCGCGCAGACCGGCCTGTTCGCACGCCTGTTCAAGCTGCCCGAGCTCGGCGCGCTCGTCGGCGCGGTCGCCGTCTTCTGCCTCTTCTGGATCGAGGGCAACGGCTTCGCGTCGATCGACGGCTCCGCCAACTGGACCGACTCCGCCTCCGAGCTCGGGATCATGGCGGTTCCCGTTGCGCTCTTGATGATCGCCGGCGAGTTCGATCTCTCGGCCGGCGTCATGGTCGGGAGCTCTGGCCTCCTGCTCGGCCTGCTCGTCAAGCACCTCGATCTGAACGTGTGGCCGGCGATCGTGCTCGTACTCCTCTTCGGGATGGTGATGGGCTTGATCAACGGCGCCCTAGTGATGTCGACGAGGCTGCCGAGCTTCATCGTCACCTTGGCGACGTTCTTCATCCTCCAGGGCGTCAATCTGGGCGGCACCGAGACGTTCACCGGCTCGGTCCTCGTCTCCGACATCGACTCGGCAAAGGGCTACGGCTCGGCGAAGCGGATCTTCGCGACGACGTGGTGGGCTCCGCACGATTTCCAGGTACGGGTGTTCTGGTGGCTCGGGGTGACAGCCGTCGGTGCGTGGGTGCTCACGCGCACGCGCTTCGGAAACTGGATCTACAGCGTCGGCGGCGACGCCGTCGCCGCTCGTAACGTCGGCGTCCCGGTGGTGCGGACGAAGATCCT
>JBBRYW010000020.1:0-32878 GCA_038237235.1 Gaiellales bacterium | reverse complement strand
CCTCCGCCGCGCCCGAGTGGCTACGGACCGGGTGGATCTTCGAGATGAGCGCGACGTCGGCGCCCGCGTCGTGGGCCTCGATCGCCGCGCGCATGCCCGCGCAGCCGGCCCCGACGACGAGTACGTCGTGCTTCGCTTCCACCAACATCGGACGCTATCGGAAAGGCATGCGGGCAGAGTTCGTATCGCCAGCCGCGAGCTAGATCTTGATAGCGCGGATTCGTCCCCTGATACGGTCGCCGATTCGCACGTTCTCGGCCCAGGCCACCCGGCGACTCTCAATCGAGAGCCCGATCGGCGTCGCAGTCGCCGTCGCCACATGCCGGGGGGTGTCGCTCGCTCCCGTCAACGAGAGAATGGTGCGACCTGTGCGGTAGACGACCGTGGTGCCGGCCGCGGAAAGGTCGACAGGGGCTCCGGCAACGGCAGTACTTCTGATGGGTGCACCCGTGGTCGCGCTGAAGCGCTCGACCCTCTGCGTTCCGACGTCCTGCGTGATGACAGCGACAGTCGCAGCCGAGAGAGCGACGTCGAGCACGGTGCCGTGGGGGCTGAACTTCGCGATCAGCGCGCCGGTGCGGGCGCTCCGGATCTGCACGGGATCGTTCGCGACCGGGTGCGGCTCGATGCCCGCGCAGCAGCCCTCGATCTCGGAGCGGTCCGCCGGCACGACGGCGATTCGGCCAGTGGAGGCGGCAATCGCGGCAGCCGGAGGCGTTCCCCCGAGCGAGCGCCGGACGCCGCCCACAACCGTTCGCACCGGAAACCCTGTCACGTGCAGCGAGCACGGTGGACAGTCGGGGCCGTTGAGCTCGCGGACGTAGGTGCTCGCGTAGACCAGGGTTGCTCCGTCACCCGCCGCTCCGACGAGGAATGCGCCCCACTCCCGCTCGACCTGCTCGAGATCCTCGAGGTCGCGCTGCTTCGAGCCGGGCGCAGCCGTATAGACGGTCCCGTAGCGGTTGTTCGACGCCGTCCTCAGATAACCGCCCCACACCGCTCGCTTCCCCGCCAGCGCGAGCGACCAGGACGCAGGCTCGAAGCAGTAGGAGCCGCCGGTGTTACCAAGGAGCGTCTGCTTGCCCGCCGCCAGCGTGCGGAGCCGGACTTTGCAGTCGGACGCCCAGGCAATCCGACCGCCGTCCTGCGCGAACGCGTCGACTCGCTTCTGGGTGACGAGCAACGTCTTGGGCGGAGCAAGCTCCCGAGCTCCTGCCGCCCCGGCGAGCAGGGCCAGCGCAAGGCCCCCGACCGCGCATCCGGCTGCAAAGACTGAGCCTCTCATGAGTCGACGCTAGCAACGACCCGTTATGAGCAGGAAAAGGGTTTGTTAGAGGCGCGGGCCGGCGTTTACAATCGCCTCGCCGACGTCGGCGAACTTCGCGGAGTTTTCTCGGAACATGCGGGCGAGATCGCGTGCTTTGCGATCGTACGCGTCGGGATCCCGCCACGTTGCTCGCGGATCGAGCAGGCGCTGGTCGACGCCCGGGACCTCGACGGGCACCTCGAAGCCGAACGACTGGTCGACGCGGTACTCGGCGCCGTCCAGGTCCCCCGCGAGCGCGGCAGCGAGCAGTGCCCGGGTCGCCGCGATCGGCATTCGCCTGCCTTCGCCGTACGGCCCACCCGTCCAGCCCGTGTTGACGAGCCAGACCGCGGTGCGGTACCGCTCCAGCCTCTCCCCGAGCAGGCGCGCGTAAACGGCCGGTGGCTGCGGCAGAAACGGAGCGCCGAAGCAGGACGAGAACGTCGGCTGCGGCTCCTGGACGCCGATCTCGGTACCGGCGAGCTTCGCCGTGAAGCCCGAGAGGAAGTAGAAGAGCGCCTGCTCGCGCGTCAGGCGAGCAATCGGCGGGAGGATGCCGAACGCGTCGGCTGTCAGGAAGATGACCGAGGCCGGGTGGCCGGCACGCTTCTGCGGCAACGCGTTGTCGATCTGCTCCAGCTTGTAGGCGCCCCGGGTGTTCTCCGTCTTCGAGTCGTCGTGGAGATCGAGGATGCCGCGCTCGTCGGCGACGACGTTCTCGAGCACCGTGCCGAAGCTGCTCGTCGCCTCGAAGATCTGGGGCTCCGCCTCGGGTGACAGCCGGATCACCTTCGCGTAGCACCCACCCTCCAGGTTGAAGATCCCGCGATCGCCCCAGCCGTGCTCGTCGTCGCCGATCAAGTGGCGTGACGGGTCGGCTGAAAGCGTCGTCTTTCCGGTTCCAGAGAGTCCGAAGAAGACCGCGACGTCGCCGTCGTCGCTGACGTTCGCCGAGCAGTGCATCGGCAGAACGCCCTCGAGCGGGAGGCGGTCGTTCATGACCGTGAAGATCGACTTCTTGATCTCGCCCGCGTAGTACGTGCCGCCGATCAAGATCTCGGTGCGACTCGGGTGGAGCACAACAAAGGTGCCGCTGCGCGTTCCGTCCTCTTCGGGGTCGGCCTCCACCTCGGGCGCGTGGAGGACGAGTGCTTGCGGCTCGTAAACCGATAACTCATCCTCGGTTGGATCGATGAAGAGCGTCTTCGCGAAGAGAGCGTGCCAGGGGCTCTCGGTGATCACGCGAACGCCGAGCCGGTGCGCTGGATCCGCTCCGGCAAACGCGTCGACGACATACAGGTCGCGCCCGCCGAGGTACGAGGTCACCTTCTCGCGCAACCCTTCGTAGCTCTCCTCGTCGAGCGATGGATTGACGTCGCTCCACCAGATCCGCTCCTCCGAGCCCGGCTCACGAACGAGGTACTTGTCCTTCGCGGAGCGCCCCGTGTGACTTCCGGTATCGACCACCAGAGGTCCTCCCTCCGCCAACCGGCCGTCGCCCCGAGCCAGTGCGTGGCTGTAGAGCATCGACGTCGTCGGCCGCCAGTAGACGTGCCCCCCGGCCTGGATGTCGTGTTGCTCCAGGCCCGCGCGAGCCGTCCGCTTCGTCGTCGTCGCCATCGAGAGATCTCCTTTCGCACCGCGAGCTAGAAGCATGGCTCCAGCGCGTGAGATGGTGATGTCGAGCCGTATCCTAGCGCCCGTCCCATGCCGATTGCCCGCGTAAACGGCGTTGCGCTCCATTACGAGCTGAGCGGGTCCGGTGAACCCATCGTGCTCGTCCACGGCTCGTGGGACGACGCCTCGAGCTGGCGGCGCGTCGGCCCGGCGCTCTCCCGCTCGCACCGGGTGCTCGTCTACGACCGCCGAGGCCACACGCGCAGCGAGCGTCCGGAGGGCCCGGGCAGTCTTGGGGAGGACGCCGCCGATCTCGCAGCGCTCCTCGTGATCCTCGACCTCGCGCCGGCTCACGTCGCGGCAAACTCGCTCGGGGGGACGATTGCGCTTCGCCTTGCCGGCGAGCAACCCGCGCTCTTTCGCAGCCTCACCGTGCACGAGCCGCCCCTCTTCGCGCTGCTCGAGCGAGATCCCGAGGCGCTCGCGCTCACGAAGCGAGCGCGAGCCGGGATGGCCGCCGTCGTCGAGCGGCTCGAGGCCGGCGACGACGAGGCGGGCGCGCGACTCTTCGTCGACGACCTCACCTTCGGCCCGGGCTCGTGGGCCGGGATGTCCGCCGGCTTGCGAGGAATGTTCGTCGCGAACGCGCCCACCTTTCTCGACGAGAGCCGAGACCCGGAGCAGCTTGCGATCGACCTGTCGCCGCTGCGCGCCTTCGACCGGCCGGTGCTGCTCACTCACGGCTCCGAGAGCAAGCCTCATCTGGTCAAGCCGCTCGACCACGTGGCGCAGGCACTTCCCCACGCGCGGCGGCTGGCGTTCGGCGGCGCGGGTCACGTTCCGCATGCGACGCACCCCGACGACTACGTGTCCGCCCTGACGGGTTTTCTGACTACGGGCGGCCGGAAGCCTGAATCCGGTAGATGACGCCGCGCCCGTGGTCGGCGACCAGCAGAGCACCGAGGCGGTCGACGGCGACCGCCAGGGGGTGGTCGAAGCCGCTCGCGAAGACGGAGACACGCGCTCGAGCCCCGCGCCCCGCCGGGTCGAGGCGCACGCGCACGAGACGCCGGCCGAACCGGTGGCCGAAGTAGGTGCCCCACTCGGCGACGAACAGATTCCCCCTGTACGAGGGCGGAAAGGCGCCTCCGTCATAGAAAGCCATACCGTCGGCCGAGGAGTGCGGCTCCAGATACGCCGCCGGCCGCGAGGTCCCCGTGCAGCGGCCGGCGAGGCGAAGCCTGGCAGCGCTGGGCCAGCAGCGCGGCCAGCCGAAGAATCGTCCGGCTCGGATCTCGACGACGGCCTCGGCCGGCTCCCCCTTGCCGAGGTCGTCGCGGCCGTTGACCGACGCGAAGATGTGCCCCGTGCCCGGCTGAACCGCAAGCCCGAACGGGTTGCGAAGCCCGCTCGAGACCACCCGCAGTCCCTTGCCGTCGGGTCGAACCGAGAGGACGGCTGCGCTCAGCCTGCTCCCCTCCTTGCAGGCGTTGCACGTCGACCCGCTGCCGAAGTACAGGCGCCCGTCCCGCCCGACGACGACGTTGTCCTGCTGGTGCAGGCGGAAAGGCAGGCCGGCAACGAGAGCGGTTCGCCGGCCGCCCGCCAGCCGCCACAGCGTTCCCTGCGCCGATACGTAGAGCGTCTGGCCCAGCCACGCGAGCCCGAGCGGCGTATGGAAGCCGCGGGCTACTACGGCAGGCGCGCGCGACCGTGGGCGCGCCATGGTTATCTGCCCGCCCTCCTCGGTGACGTACAGGCGTCCTCCCGGGCTGAACGCGATCGCGGTCGGCTTCCGAAGGCCGCTCGCGTAGACCTCGGCACGAAAGCCGGCCGGCACGCGAATCGACCCTGCGTGGGGAAAGGCCTCGACTCGCCCGTTCGATCCCGGTGGGCCCCCGGAGGGGACGACCAGGCAGGCGGCAGCTGCGGCGAGGAGGATCATCGGCCGGCGCACCCGTGCAGTCTTGCTGGAAGGCAAACGGGCGTGCGGGGCGAATAGCTCCACCCCGTGGACGCAAAGACCGCGATCGAGCGATTCCTTGCCAGTCCGGCTCTCTCCGACGCGACGCGGCGCGCGTACCGCGTGGACGTCGAGGAGTTCGACGCCTGGCTGCGCAGCTGCGGAACACGGCTCGACAAGGTCGAAGTGGAGGTACTCGCCGCCTACGCCGCCGAGCTCGGCTCGGCCCGGCCCGGCCGCACTCCCCGCCGACTCGCACCGGCGACGATCGCGCGTAAGCTGGCCGCCGTTCGAGCGTTCCTGCGTTTCGCCCTGGGCGCCGGCAGGGTGCCCGACGTCCCTGGCCCCCGACGGCCCCGAAGGCTGCCGGACCCGCCGAAATCGGCCGAGATCCAGGCGACCCTCGAGAGTCTCGAGAGCGACGACCCGTTCGGGCTTCGGAATCGAGCCCTCGTCGAGCTCGTCTACTCCGCCGGCCTCCGGAGCCGAGAGGCGATCGATCTCGATCTTGCCGATGTCGACTTCGAGCAAGAGCTCGTCCGAGTCCGCGGGAAGGGAGGCAAGGAACGCGCGGTGCCGCTCGGCGAAGAGGCCGCCTACCGGCTGGGCCTGTACCTGCGCGACGCCCGCCCTCTGCTCGCGCGCGGCGCCGAGAACGCTCTTTTCCTCTCCGCCCGCGGGCGCAGGCTCGACACGAGCATGTTCCGGCGGCTGCTTCCGAACCCGCACCGCCTGCGGCACGCGTTCGCGACCCACCTGCTCGAGGGAGGCGCCGACCTGCGGACGATCCAGGAGTTGCTGGGGCACAGCTCGCTGTCGACGACTCAGGTCTACAGCCACGTCGACGGGCGCCGCCTGCGCCGCGTCTACGACCGCTCGCATCCGCGCTCGTAGCGAAGGCCGCGAAGGTGTCCGTCACCGCCGTCCACGATTCCGACCTTGAGCGCTTCCTCGCGTTCCTGACCGCCCAGCGCGCGCCCCGCACCGTCGACGCATACCGCCGCGACCTCCGGGCCTTCGGTGCATGGTTCGGCCGTCCGCTCCGTGCGGTCACGGTCGAGGACGTCGAGCGCTACCTCTCCGCCGAGCGAGCCGCTGGGCGATCGCCCGCCACGATCGCACGCCGGGCGGCCGCGATCCGGTCGCTGTTTCGCCATCTCGTCCTGATCGGGGTGCGGGATGACAACCCGGCCACCGAGGTTGCTCTCCCGCGCCGGACGAGGCGCCTGCCCCGAACACTCTCGCCGCGCGAGGCGGAGCGCCTGATCGAGGCGACCTCCGGTACGACGCCGCGGGCTCTTCGCGACGGCGCCATCGTCGAGCTGCTCTACGGTGCCGGGCTCCGCGTCAGCGAGGCAGTCTCACTCGACCGGGGTGCCGTCGACCTCGACGGGCGGCTCGTCCGCTGCACGGGAAAAGGAAATAAGGAGCGGATCGTCCCTGTCGGTCGGAAGGCAGTCGAAGCGCTCCGCCGCTACCTCGCCCGGGGCCGTCCCCACCTCGACCGGCGGCACCGGCCGGAGCTCTTCCTGAACGCGCAGGGCGGCGCGCTCACGCGCGCGGGCGTCTTTCTGATCCTGCGACGGGTCGCCGAACGGGCCGGGCTCGACGCCGGGCGCGTGCATCCCCACTTACTCAGGCACTCGTTCGCGACGCACCTGCTCGAAGGAGGCGCCGACCTCCGAAGCGTCCAGGAGATGCTCGGTCATGCCGACCTGGCCACGACCGAGCTCTACACGCACATCAGCGACCGGCGCAGGCGCGACGTGTACTTCGCGGCGCACCCGCACGCGCGCCGAACCCCTTAGCGAGTCGCCGCACGCTTCCTGAGCAGTCCCGCGATTCGAGTTGCTGTCGCTCGCACGTTCGGCTCCTGCTCCTCGTCTTCGCCGAGCCCTTGCAGGAGAACGATCGTATCTCGCTGGGGCGAGCCGTTTCGCAAGCAGAGGATTGCCAGTCGTCGGACGGCGGTGTTCGGGTCCGAGGTTACGAGCGTGTGCAGGAGCGGGCGCACCGAGTTCACCGGGCCCGGGCTCTCCTGGGACATCAGCTCGAGCGATACGAGCGCCGACCCGCGGCTGGCCGGGCTCTCGTCGTCAAGGCCCCGGCGGAGCAGCTCGAGCTTCTGGCGAAAGCGGAATTGGCCGATCGCCCGGTAGGCGATTGCCCGGTCGCGGTAGTCCTCGCTGCGAGCCGCGGCCTCGAGGTCGTCGGCCCAGCGCGCGCGAAGGTCCGCGAGCTCCCGCTCGGCGCCGCGCCGGGCCAGCTCGTCGGCCTGCTCGGCCGCCTCGACGAGGCTCAAGAGCCTGTCCGGAAAGTCGACCAGGGCGCCTGACAGGCGCTACGCGGCGCGAGGCCTCGTCCTCGGTCGCGCAAATGTGCCTGCACATTCACGCTCCCTGCGTCCTTGCCTCGCACCAACGTACCCGCGTGCCATCCACCGCGGCCACTTTCCGGGCAGGCCCTCAAGTCGGAACGGGCGCCTGTCCGACCGACGAAGCCGGTCGGCTGGATGGGCCTACGTACTGAGCGGAGGGCCGGATCAGCCGTCCGGTCCGCTTCTCCTCCAGAATATGGGCCGACCAGCCGGCCACGCGCGCGCAGGCGAACATGGCGGGCGTCAGATCGGGCGGAATGTCGGCGACATCGAGCACGACGGCCGACCAGAACTCGACGTTCGTCGCGAGCACGCGCTCCGGATGGCGACGCGAGAGCTCCTCGAGCGCGATCCGCTCGAGCTCCTCGGCCACCGCGAGGCGGGGCGACCCCAGCTCCCGCGCTGTTCGCCGAAGCAGCCGGGCCCGCGGGTCTTCGGCGCGGTAGATCCGGTGCCCGAAGCCCATGATCCGCTTTCGGCGGTCGAGCAGCTCCCGCACGTACGCCTCGGGATCGCCCGACGCGGCGACCTCGTCCAGCATCGGAATCACCCGCGCGGGTGCGCCCCCGTGCAGCGGGCCCGACAACGCTCCGACTGCCGCGGACATCGCGGCGCCGCAGTCGCCGCCCGTCGAGGCCACGATTCGTGCCGTAAAGGTCGATGCGTTGAGTCCGTGCTCGGCCGTGCAGATCCAGTACGTGTCGATCGCCTGGACGTGACGGGGATCGGCCTCGCCGCGCCAGCGCAGCAGGAACTTCTCGGCGGCCGTCTCGCCGTGGCCGACGACCTCGTCTTCTACGGGCTCCTGCCCCGGTCCTCGGGCCGCCTGCGCGACGATCGACATCATCGTGGCGGAGAGGCGCGCAAGATCATCGCGCGCCTCGTCGGGCTCAGCGTCCACGAGTTTCTTCAGCTGCCACTCGGCCGACAGGCGAGCCGTTGCGGATTGCAAGTCGGAGGGCGCGTTGCCCGTCGGACCTGCGAGCACGAGCGGCTCTGGATCCGGCATCCCCGGCTCGAAGGACTCATCGACCAGGAGACCCCAGACCTGCTCGTAGGTGTAGTGCCCGACGAGCTCTTCGATGTCCACGCCGCGGTAACGGAGCGAGCCTCCCTCGCGGTCTGGCTCGGCGATCTCGGTCCGGAAGGCGACGACGCCTTCAAGGCCTGGTCGAAAATCGTTCATGCCGCCGTCGCTAGCCGCCACTGGCTCGAGCCGGGAGCGGAAGAAAGCGGCAGCAGGTACCGACAAGCCTGAGGGGCGGCGTGTTCACGGCCCGCAATCTACCTGACCATCGTTAGAGTCCCGGCGCCGTGGCACACCGTGTAACGCTCATTCCCGGGGACGGAATCGGGCCCGAGTTGACCGAGGCGACACGCCGGGTGCTCGAGGCGACAGGCGTCCCGTTCGACTGGGATGTCCAGCACGCAGGCAGCGACGTGATGGACGCCTACGGTGGCAATCCGTTGCCGGATCAGGTGCTCGAGTCGATCAAGGAGAACGGCGTCGCTCTGAAGGGCCCGATCACGACACCGGTCGGCGGCGGCTTCCGCTCCGTCAACGTGACGCTGCGAAAGACACTCGACCTCTACGGTCAGGTCCGCCCCTGCAAGACCTACCGCGGGGCCCGCTCTCGTTACGAGGACGTGGACTTGATCATCGTCCGCGAGGCGACAGAGGATCTCTACGCCGGCATCGAGTTCGAAGAGGGGACGCCGGAGGCGCGGGAGCTGATCTCGTGGATCGAGGAACGCTCCCCAGCAGTGATCCGGCAGGACTCGGGGCTCTCCGTCAAGCCGATCTCGGTGGAGGGAACCCGCAGGATCGTCGAGTTCGCGTTCGACTATGCGCGCCGGAACGGCCGGCGCAAGGTGACGGCCGTGCACAAGGCCAACATCATGAAATTCTCCGACGGGCTCTGGCTGCGCGTCGCGCGCGAAGTGGCCGAGGAGAACGCCGACGTCGAGTTCGACGACCGGATCGTCGACAACCTCTGCATGCAGCTCGTACAGCGGCCCGAGGAGTACGACGTGCTCGTCCTGCCGAACCTCTACGGGGACATCGTGTCCGACCTCGCAGCCGGGCTCGTCGGTGGCCTCGGCCTCGCTCCGGGCGCGAATTTCGGGACGCACGCGGCCGTCTTCGAGCCGACGCACGGCTCCGCGCCGAAGTATGCGGGCCGGAACAAGGCGAACCCGATGGCGATGATGCTCTCGGGCGTGCTCATGCTCCGCCATCTCGAAGAGCTCGAGGCGGCCGACAGGCTCGAAAGTGCGATCGCTGCCGTGATCGCCGAAGGGAAGAGCGTGACCTACGACATGAAGCCGAGGCGAGACGACCCGACCGCCGTCGGCACCAGCCAGGTTGGCGATGCGATCGTCGGCAGGCTCGGGGCGGCGGTGACATCGCGGTGAGCGGCCTCCGCGTGGGCCACCACGATTTCGCGCCCTTCAAGAGTCGCCGAAAGGTAACTGTGGTGGGCGCCGGCAACACCGGAGCGACCTGCGCCCAGGTGTTGGCCCAGCGCGACTATGCCGATGTCGTCCTCACCGACATCAAGGAGGGATTGCCGCAGGGCAAGGCGCTGGACATCAATCAGATGGGGCCGATCCTCGGCTTCGAGGCAGCAATCGTTGGCACGAATAGCTACGAGGAGACCGCCAACTCGGACGTCGTCGTCATCACCGCGGGCCTGCCGCGACAGCCTGGCATGAGTCGGGACGACCTCGTGACGACGAACGAGAAGATCGTGAAGTCGGTCACCGAGCAGGCGGTCGCGCAATCGCCGGACGCCGTCATCATCGTCCTCTCGAATCCGCTCGACGCAATGTGCCACGTTGCGCAGCGGGCTTCGGGATTCTCCAAAGAGCGAGTATTCGGCCAGGCCGGGATCCTCGACACCGCTCGCTTCCGCACGTTCGTCGCCTGGGAGACCGGGGCGTCGGTCAAGGACGTGCAGGCGCTCGTGCTCGGCGGGCACGGCGACCAGATGGTGCCGGTCGCGTCGGCCACAACGGTCGGCGGGGTTCCGCTCACGAAGCTCGCGTGCCCGGACCGCGTCGAGGCGATGGTGGAGCGCACGCGTAAGGGCGGCGGCGAGATCGTCCAACTACTCGGAACGTCAGCGTGGTATGCGCCCGGCGCCGCCGTCGCGCAGATGGTCGACGCAGTGCTGCTCGACGAGAAGCGCGTCCTGCCGTGCACCGCGCTTCTCGAGGGGGAGTACGGAATCGATGGGCTCTACATGGGTGTGCCGGTCAAGCTCGGCGCCGGCGGCGTCGAGGAGGTCGTCGAGCTCGACCTGAGCGCCGAGGAGCAGGGCTGGCTCGAGGAATCGGCCGGCGCCGTACGGGAGGTCGTCGGCGTCCTCGCCGCCTGAGCCACCGAAGGTCAGCCGCGCAGCGGACTCGCCCACGCTCGTAGTCGTGGCAGCGCGTCAGGCGGGGGGCTTCTACGTGCTCGTCTCATGGATCTAGAGCTCAGCGGCCGCACTGCGATCGTCTGCGGAGCCTCGTCGGGCATGGGGCTCGCCGTCGCCGAGCGGCTCGTACAGGAAGGGGCGAACGTCGCCATGTTCGCGCGCCGCCGTGAGTTGCTCAAGCGCGAGGCAGAGCGTCTCGGCGCCCTTGCGGTGCGCGGAGACGTAACGAGCCCGGGAGACCTGCGGCGCCTGGTCGAACGGACAGTCGAGGCTTTCGGCGGCATCGACGTCCTGATCAACAACGGCGGCGGACCTCCGCGCAGCACTGCGCTCGAGCTCGACGACGAGGGAATCGAGCGAACGGTCGAGCTGCTGCTCCTCTCCGCGATCCGTCTCACCAGTCTCTGCCTGCCCCAGCTCCGCTCGAGCGGGGCCGGGCGCGTGATCAACATCACCTCCAGCTCGGTGCGCGAGCCGATCGACGGCCTTGCGCTCTCGAATGCGATTCGGCCAGGCCTGATCGGCTGGGCCAAGACACTCGCGCGCGAGGTGGGACCCGACGGCATCACCGTCAACTCGATCGCGCCCGGCCGGATTGCCACCGACCGCCTCGCCGAGGTGTACCCCGACGGTCCGTCGGAGGCGGACCTGCTGCCGATCCCGCTCCGGCGCCTCGGAGGGGCAGCCGAGGTCGCCGACGTCGTCTGCTTCCTCGCGTCAGGCCGTGCCGCGTACGTAACCGGAGCGGTGATACCGGTGGACGGCGGGCTCACCCGCGGCCTTCTGTAGTGACCGCCGAAGAGGATCGACCGACCGCTCGATCCGCCGTGGCCGGGCGGCCGGATCATGCTCGACCGGACGTGGCCCGATTGCTCTCCCCGCGGCGCCTGCTCGCGTCCGGCCTGCTGCTCCTCGGCGTCACGGTAGTACTCGCGATGCTCGCCTGGGTCGCGCCGTCGAAGCGGTACATCATCCTGCCCGACGGAGCTCATCCCGTCTCGCCACTCGTACAGGTGGCGGGTGCCCGCTCGGCCCACGGGCCGGGCGGCGTGTACTTCGTGGACGTCATCGTGCGGAAGGCGACCGTGCTCGAGCGCTTCTTTCCCGGCCTTCGCAGTGGCTCCACGCTCGTTCCCGCGTCTGCCGTCAACCAGGGCGTCACAAGCAGGACCCGCGAGCAGCTCGACCGGCTCGACATGGCGCGCTCGCAGGAGGTCGCGGCCGCAGTGGCCTTCCGCGCCCTGGGCTACCACGTCGGCTCACGCGCGCAGGGTGCGCTCATTGCAGCGGTATTCGACGGCACGCCCGCCGCGGGCAAGCTCCATGCCGGAGACGTGATCGTCGCCGTCGACGGACGACCGGTGAAGACGCGCGCAGGCCTTCGCCGATTGATCGGCGTCCGCCGAGCGGGCCAACCGGTTCGGCTACGCATCCGGGAGGGCGTTCAGTTGAGATCCGTCGACCTGAAGACCATGCGTGATCCCGACACCGGACGGCCGGTGATCGGCGTGTACGTGGGGGAAGCCGCGAACCTGGTGCTTCCCCGGCGCGTGAAGATCGACATCGGGAACGTCGTCGGCCCGTCCGCCGGTCTCGCCTTTGCGCTCGCAGTGATGGACAAGCTCGGTCGGGACGTCGACCGCGGTTATCGAGTCGCCGCCACAGGTGCGCTCGAGCTGAACGGCACTGTCGACCCGATCGGCGGCGTCAAGCAGAAGACGATCGGGGCCCGCAGGTCCCACGTCGACCTCTTCCTCGTCCCGGCTGGGGATAACGCGCGCGAGGCGAAACGCTACGCCAATGGCCTGCGCATCGTGCCTGTGCAGACTTTTCGACAGGCGTTGCGCATCCTGGCAACATTGCCTCTCAAGGAGTAAGACGGCGTGATCGGCTTATCCGGGAAAGTCCCGGAATTTCCGCCTTTTTCGTAGCGCGTGGACCTTGTACATCCCAGTCCCGCCCCTATAGTTCTGCCCTGTCCGGGAAGGACGAACACGATGCGGGGGGACGATGAAGAAGAAGCTCACGGGCGTCACGTGTGACGACTGCTACTTTCGCCAGGCCGGCCTCTGTGCACTCGTGGTCGAGAGTCCCTGCCCCACGTTCCGGCTCCATCGCGACGGCTCGCTCGTCCCGCCGCTTCAACCCCGTCTCGTCCTGAGGCCGCTCGAGTCGTTGACCGCTCACGCGGCCTGATCTTCTTCGCCCAGACATCGACGTTCCGAGCCTCGTCGAGAACGGTCTCTCCGGCATCCGCTCGAATCCTCCTCGCGCCTGCTCATCCGCCTTCGGCGCGAGCAGCTGCGATCGACGCGTCCAGAGGCGCCCAGAAGGCGCGCCGTGCCTCTTTCGAGGTCATCTGGGGGGCCCCATGCTCCGCGACGAAGTCGCCGGAGGAGTGAACTACCTCGTAGCGCTTGTTGGCGGCCCGCGCGGCGCGGAGGGATCTCCAGATCACATCCCCGCCGTCCGTTCCTACGACGGTGTCGCGGTCGCCGACCTGGATCAGGACACGGGTCTTCAACGGGAATGGCTGAACGTGTCCCGCATTCGGGATGAACTCGACCGTCCCTCCCGGGAAGATCACGTTGACTGTCCTCGGGACGGGCAGGCCCATCGCCGCAGCTCGCGTCGCATAGAGATATGCGAGAGTGGCGCCGGCGGAGTAGCCGGCCGCGACGACGGGGACGTCCGATCCGCCCAGGTGCGCGAACCCGGTGCGGATGCCGCGAAACCAGCCGGAGCGAATGCGATCACCTGAGTTCCATTCAGCGAAGGAGTCGGTCGCCTGGTATCGCGGGTAGATGATCGCGTTCCCGTCGGCGACGAGATGGTCGAACCACTTCCGGTACTTCACCGGTGTGTAGTCACTCCAGCCGTGGCCGAAGACGACGACGCTTCGGATCGAGCCGGAGGGCCGCGCGACGTAGACGAGGTCACCGAGCCGCTTTCCGAACGGTCCCTCCCATGCGGCTCGCTGCGAACGAGAAGACGAACAAGCCGCCGCGACCAGGATCACCGCGAGCGAGAGGCCGCAGAACCGCGCAAGCGACCCGCGAAATTTGCCGCCGGAGAACGTCACCTTCATCGCCGGCGGGCGGGTGCGGGGTGCGGCGCTCGTCTTTTCGCATCGCGTCGCTACGCCCGGGCGAAGCGCTGCGCTCGGATCCTGCGACCCGGATCCGGTTATACGCGAGCCCCTGCGACCTCGGCAACGAGCTGCGCCACCTCGGTCGGCGTCGTGCCGACGCGAATGCCGCGCGCCTCGAGCGCCTCCTTCTTGCCCTGCGCAGTGCCGCTCGAGCCGGAGATGATCGCTCCAGCGTGGCCCATCGTCTTGCCGGGGGGCGCCGTGAACCCGGCGATGTACGCCAGCACCGGCTTCGACATCCGCTCCTCGATGAACGCCGCCGCCTTCTCCTCCTCGCTGCCGCCGATCTCACCGACCATGACGACGATCTCCGTCTCCTCGTCGGCCTCGAACTTCTCGAGCACGTCGATGAACGAGGAGCCCACGACCGGGTCGCCGCCGATGCCGGCGATCGTCGAGTTGCCAAGCCCGAGCTGCGTCAGCTCGTGCCCGATCTGATAGGTCAGCGTTCCGGAGCGGCTCACGAGCCCGACCGCGCCCTCGCGAAAGATCTCGGCCGGAATGATCCCCACGTTCGCCTTCCCGGGCGACAGCGCGCCGGGGCAGTTCGGCCCGAGCATGGTGATCCCGCGCGGCGTCATGTAGCTGTAGACGCGGAGCATCTCGTGAGCGGGAAGCCCTTCTGCGATGCAGATGACGGTGTGGATCCCGGCGTCGATCGCCTCGTAGATCGCGTCCGTCGCGAATCGCGCCGGAACGAAGACCATGGTCGTGTTCGCGCCAGTCTCGGCGACAGCGCCGGCGACCGTATCGAAGACCGGGATGCCGTTCACGTCCTGACCTCCCTTGCCCGGCGTCACGCCCGCGACGACCTGCGTGCCGTAATCGCGATTTCGCGTGCCGTGGAAGGAGCCCTCGCTGCCTGTCAGGCCCTGGACGACGAGCCGCGTATCCCTGTCGACGATGATCGCCATTAAGGGGTCAAGTCTGGGACTTCCGCGCGCGCAGCAGAATCTTCGTGTCGATCCACGCCGAGCCGTCCGCGGTTATCTGGTCTGCGAGGAGCTCCTTCACTCGCTCGGCCTCCTCGCCGGCGCAGCCGGTTCGCGCGAGCCAGTCCTCGAGCGGGTGGCGCTTCTCGAACATCTCGACGAGCTCCGGCTCGAGACCCGCTTCGGTGAAGAACTCGCGCCACTCCATCTCGGTGTGGTTCCGGACGTGCGAGGGGTCCCGGAGTTGCTCGGCCAGCTCGACCTCCCGACCTGTGAAGAGCGTGTCCTCGACGACCACGAGGCGGTTCGAGACGCGGCCAAGCTCGGCCACGGCCCGCCGAACGTCGGCGAAGTGGTGCGGCGCGATGCGGGTGACCGCGACGTCGAAGCTGCCGTCGGCGAAGGGCAGGTCTTCCGCCGGGCAGATCACGTCCGGCCGCATGCCGGGCGCCAGATCGGTCGTGACGACCTCGCAGCCTTCCTCCCGGAGACGGCGCGCGACGTGGCCACCGCCCGTGGCGACGTCGATCGCCTTGACGCCCTCGCCGGGCTCGCACCACCCGACGAGCAGGTCGAGATCGTCGCCGCTCGCGTGGGTTGCGCTCGTTCGGTACGCCTCGGCGCGCTGGTCCCAGAGGTTCGTCACGCGGCCGCCAGCTCGACGGCTCGCCGTGCCGCATCGAGCATCGTCGGCTCGACATGCAGGCTCGGCGCCGCCGCGTCCGCCAGGATCTGCCGGCCCTCTTCGGCGTTCGTCCCGTCCAGGCGGACGACGATCGGCCGCTCGATCCCGATCTGCCCCAGAGCCTGCAGGATCCCTCGTGCGACCTCGTCGCAGCGCGTGATCCCGCCGAAGATATTGAAGAAGATCGAGCGCACCTGAGGGTCGCTCGTAATCACTTCGAGGGCGTCGACGACGCCCTCTGCGCTGCCCCCGCCGCCCAGGTCGCAGAAGTTCGCCGGCCGGCCGCCGACGAAGGTCACGACGTCGACCGTCGACATCGAGAGCCCGGCGCCGTTGCCGAGCACGCCGACCTCGCCGTCGAGCTTCACGTAGGTCACGCCCTTCTCCCGCGCGGCGCGCTCCTCGCGCGGGACGGCCTCGAGGTCGCGCATCTCGGCGATGTCAGGGTGCTTGAAGAGGGCATTGTCGTCGACAGTGAACTTCGAGTCGAGCGCCTTGACCTCGCCGTCCGGCGTCACGATCAGCGGGTTGACCTCGCAGAGCATCGCGTCGCAGTCGACGAACGCCGCGTACAGCCTGGCGACGATCGAGAGGATCTGCTTCTGCTCGCCGGGATCGGTGATGCCCGCCCCGTAGACGAGGCGGCGGGCCTGGTAGGGCTGGAATCCCTCGAGCGGATCGACATGCAGACGCGCGAGCGCATCGGGCTTGGAGGCCGCACCCTCCTCGATCTCGATGCCGCCCTCCCTCGTCAGCATGAACAGTGCTTTCTTCTCGCCGCGATCGAAGGTCAGGGAGAGATAGTACTCCTTCGCAATCTCGGAGGCCCGCTCGATCCAGAGCTTGCGCACGACGTGGCCGCGGATGTCGAGGCCGAGAATGTCACGTGCGCGCTCCTCGGCCTCGCCGGGGCCTCCTGCGAGCTTGACGCCGCCGGCCTTCCCGCGCCCGCCTGTGAGCACCTGTGCCTTGACGACGACCTCCCCGCCGAGCTCCTCGGCAGCCGCGTGCGCCTCCTGTGGGCTCGTCGCCAGTCGACCCTCGGAGACGGGGATCCCGAAGCGGGCGAAGAGCTCCTTCCCCTGGTACTCGTACAGATCCACGGGCGGGGACTCTAACGACGGTCCGTAGACTCGGGAACCATGGACGCGATCGTGGTCGACGGGCTTCGCAAGCGCTACGGCGAGGTGCAGGCGCTCGACGGAGTGACGTTCCGCGTTCAGGAAGGCGAGGTGTACGGCCTGCTCGGCCCGAACGGGGCCGGAAAGTCGACGACGACGCGAGTCTGCGTTACGCTGACCCGCCCGGACGAGGGCCGTGCGAGCGTCGCCGGCCACGACGTCGTTCGCGAGGCCAGGCAGGTTCGGCGCACGATCGGCTACATCCCGCAGGCCTCGGGCGTCGATCGCGAGGCGACCGCCCGCGAGAACCTCACGCTGCAGGGGCGCGTGCAGGGGCTCCGAGGCCCCACATTGAGGCAACGCGTCGACGAGCTGCTCGAGACCTTCGGGCTCGCCGCCGCGGCCGATCGGCAGGTTCGCGGCTACTCCGGCGGCATGAAGCGCCGTCTCGACGTCGCGCTCGGGCTCGTCCACCGCCCGCGCGTCCTCTTCCTCGACGAGCCGACGACCGGCCTCGATCCGGAGGCGCGCGCCGCGATGTGGGACGAGCTCGAGCGCCTCGCGGGCCGGGAGAACCTCACGATCCTGCTGACGACCCACTACCTCGAGGAGGCGGACCGCCTCGCCGACCGGCTGGCCATCGTCAGTCGCGGCCGGGTAGTCGTCGAGGGCACCGCCGAGGAGCTCAAGCGTGAGCTCCGCGGCGAAGCCGTCAACGTCGAGCTCGCCGACGGGCGCATCGAGGACGCGCGGAGCGCCGTGGCCACGCTGGACGCGGTCCTGGAGACGACGGTCGACGGACGGACCCTGCGGGCGCGAGTCGAGAACGGCGGCCGGGCGGTGCCCGGCATCCTCTCGACCCTCGACGGCAAAGGCATCCCGATCGCCTCGGTCACGCTCGCGCGTCCCTCCTTGGACGAGGTCTACCTCCACTTCACGGGCCGAGACTTCAGGACCGAGGACGGGGGCGCGTGATGCCCGTCGCCGTCTCGCAGTCGTACTACATGCTGGTCCGCCAGGCGCGCAACCTGCTGCGCGAGCCGATCTGGATCGCGCTCCTTCTGATCCAGCCGATGGTCTGGCTGCTCCTCTACAGCCAGCTCTTCAAGCGTGTCACCGAGCTCGGGGGCTTCGGCACGTCCTCGTACGTCGACTTCTTCCTGCCGGGCGTCGTCGTGATGAACGCTTTCTTCGCCGGCACGTGGGCGGGAATGTCGATGGTGACCGATCTCGACCGCGGCGTGATCGAGCGCTTCCTCGCGACCCCCGCCAGGCGCAGCTCACTCGTGTCCTCCCAGCTGATGCGGGCAGCGCTGCAGGCCGCGATCCAGGGCCTGATCCTGCTCGTCGTCGGCTATGCGATCGGGGCCCGAGTCGCGGCAGGGCTGCTCGGCTGGGTCGTGATCCTCGGAACCGCCATGCTGGTGGCCGCGGGCTTCGCCGGTGTCTCGCACGGAGTCGCGCTGCTGACGCGGAAGGAGGCGACGATGATCGCGGTCGCGAACTTCATCGGACTGCCGCTGATGTTCCTCTCCACGATCCTGATCGCGCGGGCGGTAATTCCGGGTTGGATGCAGACGGGATCGAAGTTCAACCCCGTCGACTGGGGCGTCCGCGCGGCGCGCGAACCGGCTCTGCCGGGCACGGACTGGGCCTCGGTCGCAGGTCATCTCGGCTTGCTCGCGGCGTTCGTGGCCGCTACCGGAGCCTTTGCGACCTGGGCCTTCCGCGCGTACCAGCGCACGCTGTAGCATCGCCTCTTCCCCACCGAGGAGGACTCGTGACCGAAGACAGAACAACGCTCGCAGACGAGGACATCACGACCATCGCCGCCGAGAAGCAGCCTGCCGGCTTCGCCGTCACCGACGCCGGCGACGACGACTCCGATTCCTCGGACTCCGATTCCTCGGACTCCGATTCCTCGGACTCCGACTCGTCCGACACCGGCACCGACACCGACACCACTGACGCCTAGAGGCGAGGCTTCCGTGAGCGGCGGCGTCTCCACGGACGCCGCCCTCGCGCGCTGCCTCGATCCCGTCCCGGCCGAGCGCTTCCTTGCCGAGCACTGGGAGCGCCGGCCGCTCGTCGTCGCCCGCGGGGAGCCGGGGAGGTTCGACGGATTGCTCTCGACTGAGGACATCGAGCGGCTGATCTGCTCCACCGCCATCCGCTACCCCGCTTTCAGGCTCGTCAAGGCCGGCGAGCAGCTCAGCCCGCGCGACTACACCGTCGACGTTCCGTGGCGACCCACCCCGTTCTCCGGCTCGCCGGACGTCGAGCGCATCGTGGGCGAGTTCGAGCGAGGCGCGACGATCGTGATTCAGGGCCTGCATCACTGGTGGCAGCCGCTCGCGGAGCTCTGCCGCGAGCTGGAAGCAGCGCTCGGGCATCCTTCCCAGGCAAACGCCTACTACACGCCACACGGCTCGCAGGGGCTCGCGGTGCACCACGACACCCATGACGTCTTCGTCTTGCAGGTCGCGGGCGAGAAGCGCTGGCTCGTGTACGAGCCCGTCCTGGAGCTGCCGCTGAAAGACCAGCGCTACGAGCCCGAGGCGAGCGAGCCGGGCGAGCCGGTGCACGACGTGACGCTCCGCGCCGGCGATACCCTGTACCTGCCGCGCGGCTGGCTCCACGAGGCGCTGACGTCCCAGTCCGACTCGCTGCACCTGACGGTCGGGGTCAACGTCTACACGTGGCTCGACGCGCTCCGTGCGGCAATCGAGAGCTGTGGCGACGACGTCGAGTTCCGGCGCTCCGTCTCCTCGGACGGCGTACCGCGGGCAGACCTGCTCGAGCGGGTGCGCGACGAGCTCGCGCCCGAGCGGGTCGCCCGGAGAATGCGCGAGCGCTTCGTGCGGACGCGGAGACCGCTGCTCGACGGCCAGCTGGCGCAGCTGCGCGCCGCCGCGAGCCTCACGGTCGAAACCTCGCTCCTGCGCCGCAAGGGCATCGTCGCCGACCTGGCGGCGATCGACGGCGCCCTCACACTTTCCTTCGCCGGCAAGACGATCACGTTCCCGCCCCACGTGCAGGATGACCTCGCCTTCGCCCTCTTCGTCGGCGGCGAGTTCTCGCCGGCGGACTTCCCGGGCACACTCGACGAGCCTGGCCGGCTCACTCTCACGCGCCGGCTGGTGCGCGAGGGGTTGCTCCTCGTCGTCAGCGCCGGACGATCCGGTGACCCGCCGAGCGGAAACGGCGCGGCAACTCGGGACTGATCGCGTCACAGGTGAGATAGGCCGGGCTCCCGTGCTCGGCGACCACATCGACCTCGTGCGTCTCGGCGCCGGCCCCCACCGCGAAGCGCACGCGCCACCGGTCGCCGTCCCGCTCCCGGGACACGAGGCGGAGGTCGTCGATTCCGAAGAGGCCGGTCTCGACGCGAACGACCCGCTCGGCAGCTTGCACGGGAAAGGGGTAGCACGAGCGGCCGCGGAAGCGGTCGAGGAACACCCGCCCGGCAAGGTACTCGTCCACGATCGGCTCGACGTCTGCGCGGCCCACGCGCCCGAAGTAGAGGGCCTCCGGGAAGACGACGAGGTTGCCTGCGAACCGGTCGCCACCGACATGGGTCGACTGCCAGACGAGGTCGCCGCAGCGGCCGCGCAGCTCGTCGTAGAGGGGCCGGCCGTATCGCGCGCAACAGCGGTCTCGCTTGCCATGGGTACACACGAGGAAGATCGGCTCGTCGAGCATTCTTCCGACCGGGAGTCCATCCGCGAGCGCGGCCGCGAAGTCGAAGCCAAGGAGATCCTCATAAGCCTCGAGCTCGAGCTCGAAGAAGCGCGGCTCACGCTCGCTGGAGACGCCGTAGAAGCAGGCGAGCTTCGGATGCCCTCGCCGCTCGGGGCGGCGGATGAAGAGCAGACGGGAGCGCGGGAGCGCGGCGAGCTGCGCTCCCAGGTGCGACTTGACCAGCTCGGGAAGCAGGCTTCCCTGCAGCGGCCGGCGATCCCAGAGCCCCCGGTACTCGACGAGGATCCAGTGCTGGAGAAAGCTCGCGGTCGCCCCGAGCGGGTCTCGACCGGACACCTCGGCGCAGAAGGGCCTGGCGCTCATTCCCCGGGCGACACGAGGCAGATCGTCTGCCCGGTGGTCACGGGCTCCCCGGCCGACACCGACAGCTCGCTCACGACGCCGTCGCTCGGGGCACGCACCTCGTTCTCCATCTTCATCGCCTCGATGATGCACAGAACCTGACCGGCCGCCACGTCGTCGCCTTCCGCGACCTCGACTGCCAGCACCGTTCCCTGCATCGGGCTGACGACCGCACCCCGGACCGCGCCCGACCGGCCGACGGCCGAGGTGCGCTCGCGGCGGCGGCGCGCCAGCTCGCGGAACGGCGGCTCGGGCCGCAGGGCGACGACCTGGAACCGCCGACCGTCGAGCTCGACCGCCGAGGCGTGCGCTTGCAGATGGCCGCCGGACTCGCTCGGCGCGACGCCGCTCCGAGCGAGCTTGGCAGCTTGGCCGGCCAGCAGCTCGGACTCGACGAGACCGTGGCAGGTCTCGCCCTCGATGAAGCAGGGATGAGCGAGAAGCGCACGGTGGAAGCCGAGCAGTGTCGGCACCCCCTCGATCACGTACTCGTCGAGCGCGCGCAGCATCCGCCGCCGCGCGTGTTCCCGGTCGACGCCGTGGACGCAGAGCTTCGCGACGAGAGGGTCGTAGAGGCCGGAGATCTCGACCCCTTCGCGCGCACCCGAGTCGACGCGGACGCCCGGGCCGCCCGGCTCGCGGTAGGCCGTGATCGTCCCCGGCCCTGGCAGGAAGCCCTTCGAAGGGTTCTCGGCGTTGATCCTGCATTCGATCGCATGGCCGGAAAAGACGACGTCCCTCTGGGCGATGGAGAGCGGGTCGCCGGCGGCAACCCGCACCTGCTCGCGGATTAGGTCGAGCCCGGTGACGAGCTCGGTCACGGTGTGCTCGACCTGGATGCGCGTGTTCATCTCCAGGAAGAAGTACTCGCCCTCGCGGGAGAGCAGGCCCTCGATCGTGCCGGCGTTTTGGTACTCGACCGCTCGGGCCGCTCCCACGGCGATCGCACCGATCTGCTCCCGCAACTCCGGCCCGACGGCAGGGGACGGCGTCTCCTCGACGAGCTTCTGATGGCGGCGCTGGATCGTGCAGTCGCGCTCTCCCAGGTGAATCACGTTGCCGTGCCCATCGGCGAGCACCTGCACCTCGATGTGCCTGGGATCCTCGAGGTAGCGCTCGACGTACACGGTCGCGTCGCCGAAATAGGAAGCGCCCTCCCGGCGGGCCGACTCGAATGCGCGGCCGGCCTCGTCGGGGGAGCGGATCATCTTCAGTCCCTTGCCCCCGCCGCCCGCTGAAGCCTTGATCGCGAGCGGCCAGCCGAGCTCCTCACCAAGCTCGACGATCCGCTCGGCCGACTCGACCGGCTCTGTCGTGCCGGGAATGATCGGCACGCCCGCCTTGCGCATCCGTTCCCGCGCGAGCACCTTCGATCCCATCAGCTCGATCGCCTCAGGCGGCGGGCCGATCCAGACGACGCCCTGGTCCTCGCACGTGCGCGCGAAGGACGCATTCTCGGCCAGGAAGCCGTACCCGGGGTGGATCGCCTCGGCGCCGGCCCGCCGGGCCGTCTCGACGATGCGCGCTCCGTTCAGATAGCTCTCGGCAGGGAGGCCGCCGCCAATCAGGTATGCGGCGTCGGCGTAGGCGACGTGCGGGGCGGCGCGGTCGGCCTCCGAGTAGACCGCCACCGTGCCGATGCCGAGCTCGCGGAGGGTGCGGAAGATCCGGATCGCGATCTCGCCGCGGTTGGCGACGAGCACCTTCGAGAACAGCGCCAACTCAGGCGTCCTCCTCGGTGCTCTCGCGGATGCCGGCCCGCCACCAGGCGCTCTCCCGGAAGGGCTGCTCGTCGCCAAGGCGCTCGATTGCGGCGACGAGCGCGTCGCGCTCCTCGGGCGTGGGCTCCGGCGTGATCTCGTAGTGCACGAGCGAACCCTAACGCCGAGCGGGCACCCTCTCTTGCCGCGCATCTGGCCGGACGTTCCGAGCCTCGAACGCGCTGGAGCGGCTCTGCGAGCTCGACCAGACGGCCACCAGCTCTGCCCGTCGCTCGGCTTCGCTCATCCCCTTCGACCGTTGCAAGACGTGCTCGCTCAAAGCTCGATCAATCTGAAAGCGGCTCTGACTCGGCCTACAGCGGAATGTTGCCGTGCTTGCGGGGCGGCCGGCGCTCGCGTTTCGTCCGCGCCGTCGCAAGCGCGTCGATCAGCACGGGGCGCGTTCGACGCGGCTCGATCACCTCGTCGACATAGCCCCGCTCGGCCGCGCTGTAGGGGTTCGCGAAACGCTGCTTGTAATCGTCGATCAACTCTGCCCGCCGGGCATCGGGGTCATCGGCTTCGTCGAGCTCCTTGCGGAAGATGATGTTGACGGCGCCCTCGGGACCCATCACCGCGACCTCGGCCGTCGGCCAGGCGAAGTTGAAGTCGGCCCGGATGTGCTTGGAGCTCATGACGTCGTAAGCGCCGCCGTAGGCCTTTCGCGTGATCACGGTCAGCTTGGGCACCGTCGCCTCCGAGTAGGCGTACAGAAGCTTGGCGCCGTGGCGGATGATCCCGCCCCACTCCTGCGTCGTCCCCGGCAGGAAGCCCGGCACGTCGACAAAGGTCACGAGTGGGATGTTGAAGCAATCGCAGGTGCGGACGAACCGCGCAGCCTTCACTGACGAGTCGATATCGAGGACTCCTGCGAGCGAGCGCGGCTGGTTGCCGACCACGCCGACCGGGTGCCCGCCGAGACGGGCGAAGCCGCACACGATGTTCTCCGCGAAGCGCTCCTGCACCTCGAGGAAGTCGCCGTCGTCGACCACGCGGCTGATCACACCCTTCATGTCGTAGGGCTTGTTCGGGTTGTCCGGAACGAGCGTGTCGAGCTCGGCGTCCTCCCTGGAGGGCGGATCGCTGGGCTCGGCGAACGGCGGCGGGTCGACGTTGTTCTGCGGCAAGTAGGACAGGAGGAGGCGCGCGTCCTCGAGACACGACTCCTCGTCGGGCGAGACGAAGTGCGCGACGCCGGACTTGGCGGCATGCGTGGCCGCGCCGCCGAGCTCCTCGAACGTGACTTCCTCTCCCGTCACCGTCTTCACCACGTCGGGCCCCGTGATGAACATGTACGACTCTCCTTCCACCATCAGCACGAAGTCGGTGATCGCCGGCGAGTAGACCGCCCCGCCCGCGCAGGGGCCCATGACCAGGCTGAGCTGGGGGATCACGCCGGAGGCCTGAACGTTCCGCCAGAAGATCTCGGCGTACCCGGCCAGCGAGACCACTCCCTCCTGGATCCGAGCGCCGCCCGAATCGTTGATCCCGACCACCGGGCAGCCGTACTTCGCGGCCAGGTCCATCACCTTGCAGATCTTCTCGGCGAACACCTCAGACAGGCTCCCGCCGAAGACCGTGAAGTCCTGGGAGAAGACGAAGACCTTGCGGCCGAAGATCGCGCCGTAGCCGGTGACCACGGCATCCCCGTACGGGCGCCGCTCGAGCATCCCGAACTCCGCCGTCCGGTGGCGGACGTAGCGATCCAGCTCGACGAACGAGCCGCGATCGAGAAGCTTCTCGAGCCTCTCACGGGCGAGGAGCTTGCCCCTTTCGCGCTGCCGCTCCACCGCGCGGTGACTGCCGGCGTGAAGCGCCTCCTCCCGGAGTTGCCGGAGTTGGTCGAGCTTGCCCTGCGTCGACTCCGTGCGGTCGTCTGTCGTCGCCATCGACCCGGAGCCTAATACGATTGAGGCATGGAGCCGCTCGATCGCTCGACGATCTGGCCGCACCGGGAGGGCGAGGCCGACCGGTTCGTCTATCAGCGCTTCGGGCACCCCACCGGTTCGGCCGCCGAGGCGCAACTCGGGCAGCTCGACGGTGGTCGCGCGCTCCTGTTCTCGTCGGGCAGCGCGGCGATAACGGCCGTTATGCTCGCCCTGCTCGAGCCAGGGCGGACGGTCGCCCTCGCCGAGGGCGCCTACTACGGGACCGGTGTGCTGCTGCGGGAGCTCGAGCGCTGGGGCGTCCGCTGCATCGAGTTCGACCAGACCGGCCCGCCGCCGGGCAGCGCCGATCTGGTCTGGGTCGAGGCACCGTCGAACCCGTTCCTGACGATGCCGGACCTCGAAATGGCCGCCTCTCATCCGGCGCCGCTAGTCGTCGATGCGACGGCCGCCACGCCGATCCATCTGCGGCCGCTCGAGCACGGAGCCGATCTCGTCGTCCACAGCGCGACGAAATACCTCGGCGGCCATTCGGACGTGTTGCTCGGCGCGGTCGTCTGCGCAAACGACGAGGTCTACGGCGAGGTGAAGCGGGTGCGGGACCGTACCGGGGCCACCGCCTCCCCCGACGCGGCGTGGCTTCTCCTGCGAAGCCTCAAGACGCTGCGCGTCCGGGTCGAGCGGCAGACGGAGACCGCCCGAGAGCTCGCGCGCCGGCTCGCGGCGCATCCGGCCGTCGCGCTCGTCCGGTACCCGGGCTTCGGTGGCCTCCTCTCGTTCGACGTCCGAGGCGACGGAGACGCCGCCAGGCGCGTCGAGCGCTCGACGCGGCTGATCGCGAACGCAACGAGCCTCGGCGGCGTGGAGACCGTGCTCGAGACGCGCCACCGCTGGGAGGGCGACCGCGTCCCGGAAGGCCTGGTCCGCCTCAGCGTGGGGCTTGAGGACGTGGATGAGCTCTGGGAAGATCTCGAGCAGGCGCTTGCAGAGGCTGCTTGAGGACGCTTGTCGTTCTGCTCCTCTCCTCTCAACCGCGGTCGTAGGTCGGGCAACTGACGCTGCCGGTCGCGCGCCCCCGGCTTCCCCGGTTACCTCGCGCGACGAACGTTCCGGCCCGGAGAGTGCCTTTGTACTTGCTGATCACAGCCCCCTGCCACCGTTTGCCCTTCGAGTACGCGACCACCTGCGCTCCGTTCAAGCGCGGTCTCGTCGACAGCGAAAGATGAAGGCGCCGCAAGCCGCTGTTCGTCTCTTTGTTCAGGCTCTGAAATCCCACGTCGAGCGTCATGAACGGCGCGTCGCTCTCCGCTAGCCACCTGCACGTCCCGTTTTGGAACAGCACACCGGGAAACACGCTCAGCCGAACGGCCGCCGGGCCGCAGTAGCGGATGACGCCGTTGACGATCTCCGCTCGGCTATCGCCGTGGCAGGCCCGATAGAGCACGCTGCGGCGGCCCCCCGTATCCGAGACACCGTTAGCTGGGAAGTCTCGAAGCCGGAGGTCGGACTCGAACCGACGGCCCGCGCTTTACAAGAGCGCTGCTCTACCAGCTGAGCTACTCCGGCGAGGGAATCATGGTAGGTGATGGAGCTCACAAGCGTGGCCGCCCTCCTGACGCGTCGTCCGACCACTTGTTTACCAGTTCGACAACATGGACATCTCTCGAGAGCATCCGAAGGTGATTGGGGAACGTGCGACGCTAGCAGTCATGCTCGGGCTTGCAATGGCGGGTTAGCGAATGGCGCTTCCATTCGGAGAGAACGTCCGCTACGACGTCGTGATCGAGGATGGCCGCGACCTGGCGCGCGTCCAGTGCAAGTCCCGGCCGACTGCGGCAGGGAGCTGTTCGGTTCAAAGCCTCGAGCTCGTACGCACATCACCGCAACGCGCGTGCAGCTCCGCGGGATTACCTCGAAGATGTCGACTTCTTCGGCGTCTACTGCCCGGAGACGTCGGGAGTCTATCTAATCTCAATCGTGGGTTTTGACTGCAGTAGGCGAGGTGCCCTCCGCGTCGACCCGCCCCGCAAACAATCAGCGGCGACGGACCCGCCTCGCGAGCGATTACGAGATCGCCCGCATCCCGACCGATCGCCTGCCGGCGACTGGCCCGCGGCTCCCCTGGGTAGCGACGGCGCCCGAGGCGGCGCCTCCCGAAGCTAGCCCGCCTCAGGCGCGACAGGCCCCCGGATGAAGAGCAGCCGCTCCATCCGCTTCGGCAGCCACCAGTTCCAGCGGCCCATCACACGCATGATCGCCGGGACGAGCAGCGCTCGGATCACCGTCGCGTCGAAGATGATGCCGGCCGAGAGACCGATACCGAACTGCTTGATGTCGACGCCCGGCCCGGTCGAGAGCACGAAGAACGCCAGCATCAGAACGAGCGCCGCGCTGGTGACGAGCTTGCCCGTCCGCGCCAGCCCGAGCGAGACGGAGGCGGGCGTGTCGCCGGTCTCGTCGTAGGTCTCGCGCATCCGCGTCAGCATGAATACCTCGTAGTCCATGGAGAGGCCGTACAGGAACGCGAAGATCATGAGCGGGATCCAGGAGATGATCGAGGCGGTCGCGTGGACGTTCCAGATCGCCTCGGCGCCGTGACCCTGCTGGAAGATGAAGACGATGATCCCGTACGCGGCGCCGAGCGAGACGAGGTTCAGGATCACCGCCTTGAGCGGGAGAAAGACGGAGCGGAAGGCGCGCATCAGCAGGAAGAACGTCAGCACGATCACGAACGCGAGTATGTAGGGGAAGTTGCCGTAGACGGCGTGCACGAAGTCGCGGTCCTCCGCGGCAACGCCGCCGAGCGTCAGCTTGGGCTCCGGACCGGTCCGCGTGTCTTGAATCTTCGCCTGGAGGGAGGGCAGAACGTCGTGCTGGAGGCGCGAGATCGTCTTTCGGACCGGCTTTGCCGCACCGTCCTCGGCCGGGAACGCCTCGATCAGCTGCGTGTCGCCCTTTCGCCAGCCCGTCGGAGCGGCCGCCCCTGCGACTCCCGGCGTGCGATCGAGCGTTGCAACGATCTTTGCCGCGGCCTGCGGCGTGCAACAGTGCTCGCCGAGGACGACGAATGGCTTGAGAACGCCGGCCGAGATGCCGGCCCGATCGAGCGCCTCCAGGCCGGTGACCGCATCTCCCTTGCCCGCCTCATCTTTCGCCTGGGCCTCGCTCGGGTTCAGCTGCACGCCCGGAACGAGGAGGAGGGCCACGATCGCGAGGCCGATGCCCCCGACGACGATCGGTCTTCGCATGACGAGGCGCGCCCAGCGACCCCAGGCGCCGGCTTCCGCGTCGGTTGCCTCGACGATCCTGCGCGGCATCACGCGGAAGCGATTGATCCGGTGTCCGAGCAGCGAGAGCATCGCCGGCAGGAGCGTGGTCGCGGCGACGACCGAGACAGCCGGGATCAGCAGCCCGCCGATCCCAATCGAGCGGATGACCGGAATGGGCAGGATCACCAGCGAGAGCAGACCGATCGCCACGGTCGAGCCGGAGACGATCACAGATCGGCCCGCATGCTTCATGGTCTCGACGACCGCCGTCTCGACGTCCTCGTCCCGGGCGAGCTCCTCGCGGAAGCGGAAGATCATGAGCAGCGAGTAGTCGATCGCGACGCCGAGCCCCACGAGGGCGACGAGAAACTGGACGATGATCGAGACCGACGTGACGTACGTGAGGAGCCAGATCAGGCTGAACGTGTTGAGAATCGACGAGATGGCGACGATCAGAGGCATGGCCACTGCGGGCAGCGTCCCGAACACGAAGAGAAGGATCACGAGCGCTCCCGCGCCGCCGATCATCGCCTCGGTCAGGACGCTCGGCCCGCCGTTGGACGCCCCCTGCGACTCGTAGAGCGCGTCGCGGCCCGTGAGGTAGACCTGGACGCCCGCCGGCGCGGCGGCCTTGAATGCCTTCCGGATCTTTTTCGCCCCGGTGTCGGCGTTGAACCCCTGCTGCCCGGCGGCATAGAACTCGGCGAAGGTCGTGTGCCGGTCGGCCGAGACGTATGCATCGCGATGCGTCGTGAAGTACGAGCTGACGCGGAAGTCCGGAAAGCGATGCTCCACCCCCCGAATCGCGCGCGCAACGCCTGCCACCTTCGTCACGTCGCCGTCCGAGTGGAAGACGGCGACGTGCGGCGGCGCCTCCCCAGTCCCGAACGTCCGAAGCGTGCGTTGATTAGCCTCGTACGCCGAGTACCCGGGGATCGAGAACTCCTCGAGCCAGCGGCTCGACACCTTCTGCGCCGAGAACGCGCCGAACACCGTGAGCAGGATCCATGCGACGACCACGAGGCGGCGATGGCGAACGACGGAGTGCGCGAGCCGGGTCAAGCGCGTGATGCTACGTGATCGAGGCAACCCCGCTCACGTCGAGGTGCTAAACGATCCCGTAGCGGGGCTACTGAAGCACTTCGCGCGACTTCTGATGCGCGAGGATCTTGCGCTTCACACGCTGGAGCGCGTTGTCGACCGTCTTCGTGTCGCAGCCCAGCTCGTCGGCCATGTCCTCGTACGAGGAGCCTTCGAGATAGAGCTTGAGCGCATCGGACTCGAGCTTCGACAGACCTGTACCGAGTGTGAAGACGAGGCTCTGCAGCTCCTCGGTCGAGATGACGCAGACCGACGGATCGTCGACTCCGGGGCCAGGGAGAGCGTCCCCGAGCGTGCAATCGCTGTCCGCCTCCTGTCCGGCCGGCGTGTGGCCGAACGAGATGTAGGTGTTCAAGGGAGCGTGCTTGAAGCGGGTCGCGGTCTTGATCGCTGTGATGATCTGCCGTGTGACGCAGAGCTCGGCGAAGCTACGGAACGAGGTCTCCTTCTCGGCCCGGAAATCACGAACGGCCTTGTACAGCCCGATCAGGCCTTCTTGTAGAAGATCCTCGGAATCACCACCCGCAAGGAAGTACGAGCTCGCCTTCAATCGGACGAAGCCGGTGTAGCGACGAATAAGCAGATCCATCGCCGTCCCATCTCCGTTTCGCGCCTTCAGCGCGAGCTGAAGATCTTCAAGCTCTCGTTGAGCCTTCGATGCTGGGCTCTGGGCGGAAAAGCGAGTTGCGAGAGATTTCATACGTCTCAGAGGGGCTTGCGAGGCTCTCGTGGGGCAGTGGCGCTGCGCTTCCTCAAGCTGAACTTGAGCAAGACCATAGCATCATCAATGAAATGGCACAAGCCGAATACGAAACTATGAACGGCGCCAGCGCTCGAGAGCTTGCCGCGTTTCCTCGTCTAGCCGATCGCCGACTTGCGAGCGGCCGCGCTCGGAGTGATCCGAAGTCGTGAGCGCGTCGACGAAGATACGAGAGCTGGTCTTTGCCACTTCCTGGCCTGCCGTCCCCAAAACGGTCGCGTCCGATGAGACGAGACACACGCGTTCGCGACTGCGATTCTGAACCGCTAAGCGTTCGAGAAGTGCGTCGGCGTCTTTCGCATATCGAATATCCAGCGAGCCTAGTCGGTGCTCGTGGCCTACGCCGTCGAAGACGACGACGCCGCGGACAGCACGAAGGGCGACGAAGCTGGCGAGTTGATCGATCAGCTCCCGGACAGTCCGGAAGGAGCCGGCGTGAAAGACGTTGTAGCCGTCGAAAAGATAGAGGGTCGGCTCAGGCATCGAGCGCCCGAGAGACGGCTGTGTCAACCCCTCGCGTCACGCCTCGCTGGCGCCGCGCCTCGTACAGGAGGAGGGCCGCGGCCACGCTGACGTTGAGCGACTCGATCCGGCCGAGGAGAGGTATCGCGACCCCGGCGTCGCACGTCTTCCGAACAAGCGGTCGCAGGCCGCGCCCCTCGGCACCGAAGACGAGTGCCGCACCGCCGGCAAGGTCAGCATCCCACATGGTCGTCTCCCCATCCCCCGTCGCGGCGTAGACCCACAGGTCGCCTCGCTTGATCTCCGCGAGGTAGCGCGCGAGGTTCGTGACGACGGCGACGGGGAGATGCTCGACCGAGCCTGCGGAGACACGGCAGACCGCCGCCGTCACCCTCGCCGATCCGTGAGCGGGCACGACGACACCGGTCGCCCCGGCCCCCTCTGCGCTTCGGCAGACGGCGCCGAGGTTGCGCGGGTCGCTCACCTGGTCGAGGCAGGCGATGAGCGGCGACTCTCCGGCGGCGAGCTCCCAGGCGTCGGCGTAGCGATATGGCTCGCACCACGCAACGACGCCCTGGTGGTCGCGTGTCCCGGCACTCTCGGTCAGGTCGCGCTCCAGCTTCACGTGCACGCGAGGCGCGTTCGGCTCACGAAGCCATGGCTCCGACCCGATCGCCCTCTGGGTCGACCACAGCTCGAGCACCTCGCGTGGGCCTCGCAGCGCCTCGCGAACCGCCTGGCGCCCGTAGACGAGCTCGCGCGTCACCGCCGTGGAACGAGCTGGAATCCGTCCGCCACGTCCCGTACCTCCCAACCCGCCGCCTCGATCTCCGTACGCACGCGATCGGCCTCTGCGAAGTCGCGCGCTCCGCGGGCAGCCTGGCGGCGCTCTGCGAGCCGCTCGATCCTCGGCGGTGCGACCGGCAACTCGGCGAGCGACGCGAGCCCGAAGAGGTCGAGCGCGCGGCGCAGCAGGTCGTGATCTCGCCACTCGTGCATGACCGCGAGCGCCTCTGGCGTGTTGAAGTCGTCGTCGAGGGCTGCCGCGAAGCGCTCCCAGGCATCAGGCGAAGCGGGCTCGGACGGACTTCGCAAGAGCTCGCGGAACCGTCCCGCGCGGGCCCCGGCAGCCGCCATCGTCTCCTCCGAGAAGTCGAGCGGCTTGCGCCAGTGGCCCGTCAGGAAGAAGACGAGCAGCGTCTCGCGACCCCACCTGTCGAGGGCGTCCTTCAGTGAGACGTCGTTGCCGAGGGACTTGTGCATCTCCTCGCCGGCGAAGCGGAGCATGCCGGTGTGCATCCAGATGCGCGCGAAGCCGTGACCCAGGCCGCGCGACTGCGCGATCTCGTTCTCGTGGTGCGGGAAGATCAGGTCGAGGCCGCCGCCGTGAACCTCGAAGCTCTCGCCCAGGTGTTTCTCGGACATGGCCGAGCACTCGATGTGCCAGCCGGGGCGCCCCCTTCCCCAGGGGGATTCCCACGAGGTGTCCTCTCCAGGCTTGTTCGCCTTCCAGAGCGCGAAGTCGCGGGGATCAGCCTTCCGCGCGTTCGGCTCCTGCTCGGCCACCTTGTCGGAGCGTTGACGGGAGAGGCGCCCGTAGTCGCGAGAGCGGCCGACGCGGAAGTACACGTCGCCGTCGATCTCGTAGGCGAGTTCCTTCGCGATCAGCTCCTCGATCATCCGGATCTGCTCGGATACGGTCTCGACCGCAGTCGGCTCGACGTCGGGCCGGCCAAGGCCGAGCCGGTTCGTGTCCTCGATGTACCACGCCGTCGCGTCCCGGGCGAGCTCGGCGCTCGCACCCGGAGCAGCGTCGTAGATCTTGTCGTTGATGTCCGTGATGTTGACGACGAGCTTCGTCCGGTAGCCCGAGAGCTCGAGCCACCGCTTCAGCCAGAGGGGCAGCACCGAGACGGTCAACGCGTTTCCGACGTGGATCCGCTGGTAGACCGTCGGGCCGCAGAAATACATGCCGATCGGGCCTGGCGGCTCTGGCAGCTGCTCCAGCTGCCGCGAGAGCGAGCTATAGAGCCGCATCGGTCCGCCGCAGGATCTCGTCGAAGGGGAGGGCGGCGATCACCGCCCACAGCTCGGGGCCCCGCCGGCGGCCCGTGAGCGCGACCCGAACGGCGCGCAAGTTGCCGCCGGACGCGCGAAGGTCGTGGACGAGAGCTTGCGCCCGCTCGGCGTCCGGCTGGCCGTTCGCCGCGGCCAGAAGCTCCCGGAAGCGCTCGAGCGACGACCGTTCGTCGTCCGCAACGCGAACTGACGGAGGCTCGAGCAGCGCGGCCGCGGTTCTGCGCGCTTCCTCCAGGTCGTGCGCGCCGCGAAGGGCCGACGCCATCTCCACCGGCGCGCCGACGCGTGAGGCCAGCTCCCCGTCGCTCAGCGCCGCGATGGCCTCGACCGCAAGCCGCCGCAGGCGCGCCAGATCAAGGTGCACATCCCCGCGGGGCAGACCCAGCTCCTCGAGATATGCCCGTACAGCCTCGGGCGGCAACCCCGCGTCGCGGAGATCGGCGAGAGCCGAGACGCCGTGCCGCTTCGAGAGCTTGTGCCCGTCCGGGCCTAGGATCAGGCCGTGGTGAACGTACTCCGGAGGCTCGGCGCGTAGCGCGCGGGCAAGCTCCAGGTGGAGCGGCATGTTCGACAGGTGATCTTTGCCCCGAATGACGTGCGTGACGCCGAGCTCGATGTCGTCGACAACAGTGGCGAGGTGGTAAGTCGCCGAGCCGTCCGGCCGGAGGAGCGTCGGTCTGCGCTCATGCTCGAAGCGGATCGCGCCCGCCTCTTCCGACGCGTCTCCGGCGGCGACCAGCCGTTCCACCGCCTGGCGGTGGGCCTCGGCTCGCTCGCTCTGACGGACCGGTTCCTCGTCGAAGCCGAGACCGAGCCACCCGAGGTCTCGCAAAATCCCCGCCTCACTCTCCCGGCTCGACCGAGCAACGTCCGTGTCGTCGAT
>JBBRYW010000019.1:0-33033 GCA_038237235.1 Gaiellales bacterium | reverse complement strand
TCCATCACGTCGTCCGAAAGGGCGTTCAGCTGCTTCGGGCGGTTGAGCAGCACGACGGCGATCGGGTCGTCGCGCTCGACCCGGACGAGCTCGTCGCTCACCCGGTCAGCCTCGTCGAGATCCGCCAGGTGGGGTGCCAGCCGTCGGGCGCGCGCTTGAACACGTCCACGATCGCGTAGTCGCCCGTCAGATCGCGACCGGCGAGCTCGGCCTCCCACGCAAGCCGGAGCCGGACGATGGCGACGTCGCCGTAGACACGGGCCTCGACGTCGGACGGCTCGATCGAGCGGGTCTCGATCTGCGTCAGGGTCTCGATCCAGTCGCGCTTCGCTGCGTTCGGCGAGACACCGCCGGCGCTCTGGAGCACGAAGTCGTCCGTGAGGAACGCCTCCGCCGCGGCCACGTCGCGCTCCCGCACGATCGCGGCCCAGCGCTCCTCGACGGCCCGCAGCTCGTCGCTCATTCCTTGCTCCGCTGGAGGAAAGCATCGATCGCGTCGCGGGTCTCGTCGTTCAGCATCGACATGGCCAGCCAGTCGCGTGCGTGCCCGATCGTCTCGTGCCACGACACGTCGCGCCACCAGTTCAGTTGCTGCTTCGCGTAGCGCGTCGTCTGCGGGAGCTTCTGGGCGAGCTTCTCGGCCACCTCGTCCACCTTGGCGTCGAGCTCGACACGCGGCACGACCCAGTTCACGAGCCCCCACTCGGCCGCCTGCGCCGCGGGGATCTCCTCGCACATGAGGACGATCTCCCGCGCACGCCGTTCGCCGACCATGATCGGCAACCACTGCGTCGCTCCGCCGGCCGGCACCGAGCCGTGCTCGAGCCCGACGTGCCGGATGAAAGCGTCCTCCACCATCACCGCGAGGTCGCAGGCCATCTGCAGCTCGTTACCGCCGCCCACGCAGACCCCGTTGATGCGCGCCACCGTCGGCTTGCCGATCTCCCGCAACCGGTCGTGCATCTCCTTGAAGGCGCCGAACCACTTCCAGTACTCGGACGAGTTGCCGAGCAGCTCGGCGCCCCACGACTTCAGGTCGGCGCCGACGCAGAACGCGCGGCCCGTGCCGGTCACGACGACGACGCGGATCTCATCGTCCCACGAGGCGTCCTCGGCCGCCCGCGCGATCTCCCTGAGCATCTGGAAGTCGAACGCGTTCAGAACCTCGGGTCGGTTCAGCCTGATCGTGGCACGAGGCGGCGCCTTCTCGTAGACGATCCGCTCGAAGCCGAGCTCGTCGGGCGTCAGTGGCAGAGGCTTCGCGGGCTCAGTCACCGATCTCGGCGAAGTGAATCTGGATCGGGACGCCCATGTCCTTCGCATCCGTGCCCGTGGCCAGGAACTCGGGCGTTCCGGCCGCGGTCTTGAAGACGCCCATGTCAGGGAACTCCCACTCGGCGTAGTAGCGGAACTTCGGTTCCCCCCTCGGAGCGCCGAAGATGGGCCCGTGTCGGAATGTGCCGCCCGGAACCCGTCGGCACAGCTCGGCATGACGCCGGTAGCGCTCCTCGTCGGGTTTCTCCTCGTAGACGACGAATACGCGAACCATCGAGCACCCTTTCTCTCAGGAGCCCTGAGCGTATAGCGTCAGGCGCGGGCAAACCGAAAGGAGCTTCCGATGGCAGGACGTCTCGTGCACTTCGAGCTGCCGGCGCAGGACACCGCCCGCGCCCGCGAGTTCTACGGCTCGCTCTTCGGCTGGACGTTCGACTCGTGGGACGGGCCGATCGAGTACCACATGACGGAGGCCGGCGGTGAGCCTGCGGGTGCCGTCTATCCGAGTCAGGCCGGCGAGAGCGGCCCGATCGTCTACTTCGACACGGATGACATAGATGCCCATGTGGCGAGAATCAAGGAGCTCGGCGGCTCTGCTCAGGACAAGGCGGCGATCCCGGGCGTGGGCTGGTACGCCCGCTGCGCCGACAGCGAGGGCAACCCGTTCTCGCTCTTCCAGACCGACGAGGCGGTGCCGGCGCCGCAGGGCTAGGCGCGGTTCGGCGCGGTGCGGCGCGAGAAGATGTTCAGATGGAGGCGCACAGACGCCCCTACCCGCGGACGAAACCGAGCACGCGCCACCCCGCGAGCGGGAAGAGCGCGACGAGCGCGAAGCCGGCGCGCCACGACGTCGCGGCGACGAGTACGCCGAACGCTCCGGGCATGATGGCTCCCGGCCCGTTCAGGAGGGTCTGCTGGAGCCCGATCGCGGCGCCGCTTCGCGCATAGCCGGCCAGCTCGGCGGCCGCCGCGAATGAGAGGCCGTTCCAGCTCATGCTGAGAGCTCCGGCGAGGACGAGCGCCGGCACGAGCAGCGCGAGGGGCGCGTCCACGAGCAGCGTCGTGAGCGCGACGAGCAGGCTGATCGAGAGCGCAATCTGCCGCAGCGGCACAACCCGCGTTCCGACATGGTCGGACCATCGTCCCGCCCCGATTCGCGCGACGATCCCGAGCAGCTGCACGACGGCCAGGACACCCGCCGCTCCGACCGCCGACAGCCCGCGCCGCTCGTGCAGGAAGAGCACGGTGAAGCCCACGACACACATCTGTGGCGCGAGTACGAGCGCGCTTCCGCTCGAGAGGATCCAGATCCGCCGGTCACGGAGCGGCGACGAGACCGAGCGCGGCGGCTCGTCCGGATTGGCACCGGGTGCTTCGCGGATCAGCAGGGCACCCGCTACTGCGCAGACGATGCATGTCAGGCCGAGCGCCGTGAAGCCCCAGCTCGTTCCGCCGGCGGACACGATCCCCGGCAGGCTGAGCGACGTCGCGAGGCCGCCGATCGGGATCGCAGTCTGTCGGATCCCGAGCGCGAATCCCCGCCGGGCCGGAGCAAACCAGTGCATCACTGCGCGCCCGCTCGCGGACTGGACGCTCGCACCGGCCAGACCGGCGAGAGCGAGCAGAGCCCCGAGCGACGCGAACCCCGGGGCGTGCGCCGCCGCGAGCAGCGCGGCTCCGCAGGCGGAGAGCCCGATCCCGAGGACGAGCCTCTCGCCGAGACGATCGGCGGCCATGCCCCACGGGATCAGCGAGAGCACGGACCCGGCCAGCGAGCCGGAGATGAGCACGCCCACCTGGCCGAGCGACAGCCCATAGCGAGCACGAAGCGCCGGTGCCATAACTGCCGTGCCGAACAAGATCGCCGAGTAGCTCGCCTGAGCCGCCGTGCCGGCGGTCAGGACGGTCCAGCGATAGCGGCTCGCAGACGGCGAGCTCTCGTGGCGGATAACCGGCCGGCTCAAGCGTCTGTCTCGGCGTAGCGATTCATCGCTCGATCAGCTGCGGCGCCCGATAGTGTCCCTGTTCGTGCGCCTGGTAGTGATAGCTCGCCACGCCGAGTCTGTGCTCAATTTCGAGCACCGGGTCAACGGGGACCCCACCGTCTCGGTCGATCTCACAGCTCACGGTGTCGAGCAAGCGCGCCTGCTCGGCACCCAGCTGGCGCAGGTCCCGCTCGAGCTCTGCCTGCACACGCAGTTCGACCGCACTCGCCGGACGGCGGAGTTCGTGATCGGGTCTCGGGAGGTTCCGCTCGTCGAGGAACCGCTCTTCAACGACATCGACGTCGGCGAGCTCGAGGGCCTGCCGATCGACGACTACCGCGCCTGGAAGCGAGCTCACACGCGGTCCGACCCATTCCCGGGCGGCGAGAGCCTGGACGACGTCGCGCGTCGCTACGCCGTGGGGGTTCGCCGCCTGCTTGCCGGCTCTCAGGCGGCAACGCTGCTCGTCTGCCACGAGATCCCACTCCGTTACGTCGTCAACGCCGCGGCGGGCTCGACGGATCTGGACGGGCCGGTGCACGACATCGCGAACGCGCAGCCGTATCTCTTCGACGAGCCTGCCCTCGAGCGCGCCGCGAGCCGGATCGAGGAGCTCGCGGGAACGGCAGCTACAGCCCGAACGGGTTGAACGGTCTCGCGCTGGTCGAGACGAGCACGCTCTTCGTCTCGAGGTAGAGCTCGAGGGTCTCGATGCCGAGCTCGCGGCCGAAGCCGGACTGCTTGTAGCCGCCGAACGGTATGCCCGGGAAGGCAGTGAAGGGCGTGTTGATCCCCACCGTGCCGGCCCTGATGCGGCGGGCCAGGCGGTGTCCGCGCGCGGAGTCGCCCGTCCAGATGGTCGCCATCAGCCCATACTTGACGTCGTTCGCAAGCCGGACGGCTTCCTTCTCGTCCTCGAACGGCGTCACGGTGACGACGGGCCCGAAGATCTCCTCCTGAGCCACCGTCATCCGGCTCTCGACTTTGGCGAGGACGGTCGGCGGGTAGTACGCGCCGGCACCACCCATCGGCTCGCCGCCTGTGACCACCTCGGCTCCCTCCTCGCGGCCGAGCTCGACGAAGCGGTGAACCTTGTCGCGGTGAGCTCCCGAGATCAGCGACCCCATCTGGGTCGAGGGGTCGAGCGGATCTCCCACGTTGAGGCCGCGTGCCGCCTCCGCGAAGCGGGAGACGAACTCGTCGTACAGCGGGCGCTCGACGAGCACGCGCGAGCGCGCCTCGCAGCTCTGGCCCGCCGAGTAGTAGATCGACCAGACAGCGCTCGGAATCGCGTCGGCCAGGTCGGCGTCGGCAAAGACGACGCTCGGCGACTTTCCGCCCAGCTCGAGCATGAGGCGCTTGACGGGCTCGGCGGCGAGCCGCATGATCTCGGACCCCGTCTGGGTCGACCCGGTGAAGGCGACCTTGTCGATGCCCGGGTGCCGGACGAGGTGGGCGCCGACCGTCGGGCCGTCTCCCGGCACGACGTTGACGACGCCGGAGGGTATGCCGACCTCCGAGGCAAGCTCCGCGAGCCGCAGGGCGGTCAGGGGCGTGGCGGGATCGGGCTTGAGCACCACCGTGCATCCGGCGGCGAGCGCGGGCGCGAGCTTCCAGGTCGTCAGCATCAGCGGGTAGTTCCACGGCACGATCTGGCCTGCGACGCCGACGGGCTCCTTCAGCGAGTAGTGCAGCAGCGAGCCGCCGAGCGGGTTCGACCGGCCGGCGATCGAGCCGATCGCCGAGGCGTAGAAGCGGAAGTTCTCGACTCCCTGTGCCAGCTCGGCCTTGGCCGACGAGATTGCCTTGCCGACGTTCCGTGCCTCGAGCTCCGCGAGCTCCTTGCGGTTCGCAGAGATCGCGTCGGCGAGGGCGTGGAGGAGCCGAGACCGCTCACCGGGCGGCGTCTTGCCCCAGGCGCCGTCGAGCGCGTCTCTCGCAGCTGCAACGGCCCGGTCGACGTCGTCCAGGCCCGCCATTGCCGCGCGCGCAAGCGGATCGCCGGTCGCCGGCTCGACGAGGGCCCTGACCTCTCCGCCGCCCGAGTTCCCGACCACCTCGCCGTCGATGAAAAGGCCGTACTCCCGCTCGGTTGCGACCTCCACGACGGGGACTCTAACGCTCGAAGAGCGCCGCTTGTCCCTGCCCCACGCCGACGCAGAGTGTGGCGAGACCGTAACGACCGTCGCGCCTGCGCAGCTCGTGCAGGAGCGAGACGACGAGGCGGGCGCCGCTCATGCCGAGTGGGTGGCCGACGGCGATCGCGCCGCCGTTGACGTTGACGCGCTCTGGGTCGAGCCCGAGCTCCCGGATCACCGCGAGGCTCTGCGAGGCGAACGCCTCGTTCAGCTCGACGAGATCCAGGTCGGCCACGGCTACCCCGGCCCGCCCGAGCACCTTGCGCACGGCCGGGATCGGGCCGATCCCCATCACCCGTGGGTCGACGCCGGCGACCGCACTGCCGCGGAAGAAACCGAGCGGCTCGCCGCCCAGCTCCTGCGCGCGCTCCTCGCTCGCGATCACGAGCGCGGCCGCGCCGTCGTTGATCCCGCTCGAGTTGCCCGCGGTCACGGTGCCGCCGGCCCGGAACGCCGGCCTGAGAGCGGCCAGCTTCTCCTCGCTCGTGTCCGGACGGGGGTGCTCGTCGCGCTCTACTCCAGCGACCGCGACGAGCTCGTCCGCAAACCGTCCGGCCTCGTACGCCGCCGCCCAGCGGCGCTGCGAGCCGAGCGCGAAAGCGTCCTGCTCCTCGCGCGTGATCCCGAATCGCTCGGCGACGTTCTCGCCCGTCTCGCCCATCGACTCGAGCGGGAACATCTCCTCGAGCCGCGGGTTGGGAAAGCGCCAGCCGAGGACGGTGTCCCAGACGACCTGGTCGCCGCGCGGGAATGGCCGATCGGACTTTGCCATCACGAGCGGCGCGCGGCTCATCGACTCGACGCCGCCGGCCACGAAGAGGTCGCCTTCTCCGGCCACCACGGCATGGCATGCGGAGACGACGGCCGAGAGGCCCGAGGCGCAGAGCCGGTTCACGGTGACGCCCGCGACGGAGTCGGGCAACCCGGCAAGCAGCGCGCCCATGCGCGCGATGTCGCGGTTGTCCTCGCCGGCCTGGTTCGCGCAGCCGAAGTAGACGTCCTCGATCGCCCTCGGATCGATGGCGGCCCGCTCGACGGCAGCGGCGATTGCGATCCCGGCGAGGTCGTCCGGCCGCACGTCGGAGAGCACGCCTCCGTAGCGTCCAATCGGCGTGCGGACGGCCGAGAGAACGACGGCTCGAGTCATCCGGGTCGGCTCAGCTGACGAAGTCCACGCGGACGGGTGCCTCGAACGCACCCAGTGCCTCGCCGCGGCGAAGGAGCTCCTTCACCGCGCGACGGCCCTCGTCCCCGTAGTCGGCCGTGAGCTCGTTCACGTACATGCCGACGAAGTGGTCGGTGCGGGCGTCGTCGAGCCCCCGCCCGAACTCCATGGCATAGCGCAGCGCCTCCTGGCGATTGTCCAGCCCGGCCTGGATCGAGTCCCGTAGTGCCTCGGAGATGCGGTGAAGGACGTCCTCGCCCAGGTCACGCCGGGCCACGTTCACCCCGAGGGGGAGCGGGAGCCCGGTCTCCTCGAGCCACCATTCGCCGAGGTCGAGCACCTTGACGAGCCCCGCCTCGGCGTAGGTGAGCTGACCCTCGTGGATGAGGAGGCCGGCCGCTACATCGCCCGCCTGCACGGCTTCGAGGATCTCGTCGAAGGGAAGCTCGCGGTACGGGTAGTCGCCGATCGCAAGGCGGAGCGCGAGAAAGGCAGTCGTCATGCGGCCCGGGATGGCGATCTCCAGGCGCGGCAGCTCCGCGATCGGAACCGGCTCCCTCGCGACCACGATCGGTCCGTAGCCACGGCCCATGCTCGCACCGTGTGGCAGGAGGGCGTAGCGGTCCTGGACGAACGGGTAGGCGTGCAGCGAGAGCGCCGTCACCTCGAGCCGTCCTTCGAGAGCCCACTCGTTCAGCGTCTGGATGTCGCGCAGGACGTGCTCGAACTCGAGCCCGCGCGCGTCGACGCGGTTCGCGGCGAGCGCCCAGAACATGAACGCGTCGTCCGCATCGGGGCTGTGGCCGAGGCGAATCTTCACCGTCTGGAGGCTACCGATGCCGCTGACGACCGCGGTGCGGCGGTTGCCCTGGCAAAACCGGCGCGGGCGCTTCGGCTTTGTCTCAACGCCGCCCGAAGAACCAGCGTTCGAGCGGCTTCAACAGCTCGTCACGCGTGAAGGGCAGGACGCGCTCGACGCGGCCGTCAGCCTCGGAGACGACCACGTCGTCCTCGAGCGTCAGGTTGGCCCGCTCGAGCGCGTCTTCGAGCTCGTAGCCCTCGAAGACGTATTCGGCGTCGCGCGCTTCACGCCTCGGGCGATGATCGGGGTTGACCATCCGGCCCACTGCCCACAGCGCGCCCGGGCGCCGCTCGATCCACACGACGACTCGCTCCGGCGATCCGGCGTCGTCGAGCCCGTGAATCTCCCGCTCGGCGAACCGCACCGTGCCCGTTCTCGGACCCACGCGCGGGACTGTAACCCGGCGGCGACCAGCGCCGTCCGCGAACGGAGGCTCTAGACTTCGGCCGTGCCCCGCTGGACGTCGCTCCTGCGCAATCCGTTCGCGACGCTCTTCACGCGCTCCAACAGCCTCGACCGCCTCTCTTCCTACGTCATCCGCGAGCACGAGCGCGGGCGCCCGCTCGCGGACATCCTGGACGATCCCTACATTCGCAATCGGACTACCCCGCTGGAGCGCGACCGCCTGCTCGACAATCCCGACGTCGTGCGCGCGCTTGGTGGCGCAAAGGTAGCGGCGGCGCGCTCGGATCGACACTCGAGCTAGGAGCGCGGGTCTGTATCCGGTGCGCTCGACCGGTCCATTCAGACGGAACGCGGGCGGAGCCCGGGTTCCTGAGGTCGGCACCGCAAGCAGTGCCTACGCGCCCTCCCATTGGGCGGGTCGCATCTCGGCGTCGTCTGCCTCGTGCGAGCCGAAAGCGAGGAGCTCCAAACCGTCGGGCCCTGCCGCAAACGCCCGCACCGTCTCGGGCGCGACGCGGACGGCGTCCCACCGCCCGATCTCGATCTCGTCGTCGTCGAGCCGCATCTGACCGCCGCCGGCGAGAACGACGTATACCTCCTCGTCCCGGCCATGCCTGTGCGCGAACGGTTGCCGGACGCCTGGGGCCAGACGTTGGTAGCTGAGCCCGGTCTGCTCACACCCGAGCTCTTCACGCGCGAAGCGGGACTCCATGTCGGGCGAGAAGCCGAACTTCACGGCCTGGTCCTCGACGTCCTTCAGGTTCCTGAGCGTGTAGCCCGTAACGCCGAGATTCTACCGCGTGCTAGAGCTCGCGACCAGCGCCCCGCTCGCGGGCCTGCTCGACCGCGGCCGCGGCGATCGCGACGTCCCACGCTGCGATTCCGTTCGACTTGAAAAGGACGATGTCGTCGCCTGACTGCCGGCCCGAGAGCTCGCCCGCCACCACCTCGTGGAGCTCGTGCACCTCGAGCCAGTCGAGGATGCCGCCTTCCACCGGCTCGATCAGGTCGCCCGACTCGAGACGAGCCTGCTCGAGCGAGTCGCAGCAGACGAAAGCGGCGCGCTCGAGCACGACGTTGTCCAGCTCGCGGGAGCGGCGGTCGTTTGCGCCGATCGCACAGACGAGCGCGCCGCGCGCGAGCCAGTCCCCCCGGACGACCGGGTCCCGGGACGTGGTGGCCGTGACGACGATCTCCTGCGACGCCGCGTCCCTATGGCTCTCACCGGGATCGGCGCCCACCCGTTCGCAGAAACGCTCCAGGCGATCTGGCGCCCTGCAGTAGGCGACCACGCGCTCGATCGTCGGCACCGACTCGCGGACGCACGCCACCTGGCTCTCGGCCTGCCAGCCGCAGCCGATGATCCCGAGAGTACGAGCCTCCGGCTTCGCGAGGTACTTCGCCGCGACGCCGCTCGCCGCTCCCGTTCGAAGCTGTCCCAGCTTGTCAGCCTCGATCACCGCCGCCAGCTCGACGCGCGCCGTGTCGAAGAGGCAGACGACGAACGGCGTACCCTCGGGAAGCCAGGCGTAGGACTTGACCCCAGCGAAGCCCAGCTCACGGTCGACGGCGGCCATCACGGCGAAGGCGCCGCCCTCGAGGCTGAGCCGGCTGCGCGGCAGGTTCTCGATCGCGCCCTCTGCAAGCCGGCGGAAGCAACTCTCGATCGCCTCGATCGCGTGTGTGGGCGTGAGCAGTGACTCGACGTCGGACTCGGTGAGGTACAGCGTCACGGTGAGGTGAGTCTAGGACTGCTGCTTGGGAATGACACTGATCTGCCCGCTCGTCTCGAGGACAGCCCAGCGGATGTCCTCGATCTGCTCGACCTGCTGCTGCCGCGCCTCGGCCGCTACTTCCTTCAACGTGATCCGGTTTCGGTCGAGATTGCGCTTGATCACCTCGCCGTGCTGCACGAGGATCACGGGCTCGCCTTCGAGCACGACGCACAGCCGCTTGAAGCGCCAGGCGAGCCACGAGACGAGAACAGTCAGGACTGCGACGGTTCCTGCGGCGAGGATGAGCCCCGTTACGGAGAAGTCGTTCTGGGTCACGCCCTGCTGTACGAGATCGCCGAGCATCACGAGCATGATCAGGTCGAACGGCTCGAGCGAGCCCAGCTCGCGGCGGCCGACCACGCGGGTCAGCAGGAAGATGAAGCCGAAGGCAACGGAGGCGCGAATGACGATGTCCATCAGGCGGTCACCTCTAGGGCCAGATCGTTATTTGGCGGTGCACGGTGAGTAGGAGCCGCTTCCCGTCGTAGAGGTCCACGCGCTGGGAGCGACGCCCGACGTTCGTCGGGTTCACCTGCAACTGCAAGAAGAGCAGGTGCGAGTGGCCGGCGGGGATGTGGCCGAGATCGAAGGCGATCCGTCCGTCTCGGCTCGACTCGCCGATCGGCGACGGTTCGACCGTGTTGAGCGTCATCCCTTCGAGCCAGCCGGAGTCGAGCACGATCGCCGCGTCCTTCACGTCCTGTCGCGCGTGGATGTGGAAGCGCGCCTCGTAGTAGAGCCCGCTTCGAACCCGGACGGGTGCGTAGACCGAGAGCTTCGCCGTCTCGGTGGCCGCGCTCGACGTGCCTGGGCGCTGGCCGAACACGTTGAGGAGCGCGAGGGCCAGCGGCAGCGCGACGAGCCCGAGCAGGACGCGGCGGGTGATGGGCCGGCGCTCCATGCCCACAAGGTCTCGGTTGCGCTCGAGCGTGAGCTGGTCGGGAGCGCTCGCCACACGCGCTCACTTCGGCAGGAGCGGTAGTGTCCCTCCCGGTGCGTGCAGTCGTCTTGCACGAGACCGGTGGCCCGGAAGTACTCCAGCTGGAGCAAGTCGCGGACGCGGAGCCCGGCGACGGGGAAGTCGTCGTCCGAGTCGAGGCGGCCGGCGTCAACCACTACGACCTCAACCAGCGCGCGGGTGCTGGTGACCGGGGCGCCGGGCTGCTATGCGGAGCTCGTCGCTGCCGCCGAGGAGAGCATCTGGCCGATACCCGACTCCCTGGACGCGTCGGTAGCTGCGGCCATCGGCGTGTCATACCGAACCGCGTGGTGGGCGACGGTCGAGATCGCCGGGCTAGAGCGAGGCGACACACTACTCGTGCAGGCGGGCTCGAGCGCCACCGGGCAGGCCTGCATCGACATCGGACGAGCACTCGGCGCCCGCGTCTACGCGACCGCCAGCGGCCCCAAGCTCGATCGCCTGCGAGATCTCGGCGCAGAAGCGGACGCGTTCTCGCGCAGCGCGGAGGCGCTCGCGCCCGACGGGCGTCTCGTGACCAGCGCGGTCGGCGACCCACAGGTGTCGTTCAACCTGTGGACGCTGCTCGGCAAGCGCGGCCGCATCATCGGCATCGGCTCCGCCCTGCAAAGCGGGAGGCTCTCGAGCGACTGATCGAGATGGCGGGAAGGGGCGAGCTGCGCCCGGTGATCGAAGGAGAGCTACCGCTCGAGCAGGCCGCCGAGGCTCACCGAGCGATCGAGGCGCGCGAGACCCTCGGCAAGGTGATCCTCAGGACGTAGCGGGTAAACTCGGTCTCCCGAGCGCCCGTAGCTCAGGGGATAGAGCGCTGCCCTGCGGAGGCAGAGGTCGCAAGTTCGAATCTTGCCGGGCGCATCACCGCAAACCCCTGCACAGGTGCCGTTTTTCCTCGTCGTGTCAGCGCGCTCTTCAGTTGGCCGTGTCCAAAATATGTCCGCGAGTCGAAAAATTCCTGGCGTCGTAGGCGTCCAGGAGCCCCAGCTCGTAGTCGTCGGCATCCGGTGCGAGGTGGCCGTAGGTCTGGTCGATCATCTGGAGCGAGGTCCCCATCCGGCGCGCGAGCGCGAAGAGCGAGACTCCGGCTGCGATCGAGAACGTGGCGTAGGTGTGCCTCAGGTCGTAGGGCCGGCGATACTCGAGGCCCGCCGCGCGAAGTGCAGCCTTCCAGTGCCGGGCGCGCAGGTTGTGGAGGTCGAGATAGCCGCCGCGCGCGCCAGGGAAGACCAAGGGAGTGTCGACCCGAGGCGGCATGGCGTCCAAGACCTCCAGCACACGCCGGCGGAGCGGAACTCGCCGGCGTGACCGGTTCGTCTTGGGGTGCTCCGTGACGCGGCCGTTCGTGTAGACGCGCTGGACGCTGACGATGCGCCGGTCGCGGTCGACGTCGCGGCGCTCGAGCGCGATCCACTCCTCCGGCCGCAAGCCGGTACCCGCTGCGAACACGGGAATCGCTCTGTAGCGCGGCGGGAGCTCGGCGGCGACGGCCTCGATCTCGGGCCAGGAGAAGATCTTCATCTCGCTGTGCCTCGGGGCAGGGTTCGGAATCAACGAGGCGGGGTTCTCGTAGATGTAGCGACAGCGGACGCCGTACCTCAGCACCTGTCGGAGCGCACGATGGATGTAGTGCGCAGAGCCGACGGGGAGCCGCTTCCTCCAAGCGCCGATCTCGGCAGGTCGCAATCTGTCTATCCGTGTCATCCCGAACGCGTCGACAGCATGTTGAAGCCGATAGCGGAGAGTCTCGATCGTGATCTCCTCGGCGACGTGCTGCTCGAGGTACTCCGCGACGAGAGCATCCAAACCAGGAGCCTCCGGACGGTAGCCGTCACCTCGTGAGAGGCGCCCGAGAGCCTCGGTCAGCGCCGCGCGTGCCTCACCCTTCGTTCCGAAGCCGCCCTTCTGCGGGCGCCTTCCATCCGGAAGCCGGTACCGATAGGCCCAGCTCCGTCCGAGCTTGTACACCTGTCCGTCCTGCATTGACGCTCAACTCCTTCAGGCTTGGTGAAGCTGACGCTTCAGCGTAGGACCGACTCGGCATAGCTGCAAGAAGCCCTCCCAGTCCGACCAGAGAAAGCGCACCGGGCCGCCTTTCCTGCCAAAGCGATAGCCGGGAACATCGCCTGCCTCGAAGCGATCGAGGACCCAGTCCGCGGAGAACCCCAGCCGTTCGGCAATCTCGCTCGCGGTCAGTAGTCGATCGTTGCTCGGAAGTTCACCCACGCTTCGTGAAGCATATCTGCTTCGCAAGACGACATCACCTCATGCGGTTAGACTTCTCGCCAATGCGTAGTGGCTGGTTGATTCGGGAGGCGCGGTTGCGGGCGGGTTGGACGCAGACGGAGTTGGCGGAGCGGACGGGCCGGGATCGGGCGGTGATTGCGCGTTGGGAGCAGGAGGTGGTGGCGCCGAGCATGGAGACGCTGGTCGACCTGGTTCGTGCCTGCGGTTTCGATCTGCCGTTGGTGTTGGTTCCGTATGACACCGGGCGTGATGAGCGGTTGGAGTCGAATTTGAATCGTTCGCCGGAGCGGCGGTTGGAGCAGCTGCTCTCGACTCTGAGCAGCACTGGGCGGAAGCGTGGCTGAGGGGGAGTTCGATCCGCTCGGGATCTTTGCGGAGCTGAACCGGCAGAAGGTGACCTTTCTGCTGATCGGCGGGTTGGCGCGGGTGATCCAGGGCGCGGACGAGCTGACCGAGGGGGTCGACATCACGCTGCCGTTGCGGGAGGAGAATCTGCGCCGGCTGAACCTGGCCTTGGAGGGCCTGAACGCGCGCCCGCGCGACCATCGCAAGGCCGGGCTGGCGGAGCGGATCGAGCGCGGCGATGAGGTGATCCCGTTCCAAACCGACCGGGGCGAGCTGAGGGTGGTGCCCCTGCCGGCCGGGACGCAGGGCTTCGACGACTTGCGCCGGCGGATGAGCCGCGAGTACCTCGGCCACGGCGTCCGGGTGGCGATCCCCTCGATCGACGACCTCTCCCGGATGGTCGGGGCGATGGGCCGGGACGAGGACATCGAGCGGCTGCTGGGGATGCGCCGGCTGGCCGAGCTGGAACGCTCGCTCGGACACGGGCTCGAGCTGTAGGCGCTGCTACCAGCCGAGTTCGAGGCTCTTCTGTCGCTCGCGCTCCAGCTGTGGCCTGATCTCGCGGACCGGCTCCCGCGCCCGCGCCGGAGCGTTCTTCGCTGCGAGCTCGACGCGCCTGAGTGCTCGACTTCGTTCCGGCTCAAGTCCGACGAGCGTGCTCTCGGCGGCTGTGAGTGCGCGTTGTTGGAAGGCGAGCTCGCGGCCGAGCTCGTGCCCGTCTCGTCTGCGCCCGCGCCAGCCGAGGCCGGCGAGCCGCGCCTCCGCCGCCCCGATCCGGCGCTGCGCCCGGTCGCGCAGCTCTCGCGCCTGCTCCTCTTGGGTGTTCAGCGTGCGCAGCTGGGCGCGGGCGTTCTCCAGCTCGCGCTCCGCCGGGGAGCGGCGGACGATCACCGGACGTGTGCGCTCCATCGCTCGGACCGGCGGGCGGCGGCTGTCGTGGGCGAGTGGCTCGCTGCCCGGCTGCTCGAGCGCCTGGGCGAGCCGGGTGAGCGGGTCGCGGTCATCCAGCTGCTGGAAGTGGTTATCCCGCTCGACCTGAGGGCCGGTGAGGTAGAGGCGTGTCGTCTCGCGGGCGCGGGAGAGGGTGACGTAACCCCACTCCTGCAGCCGGCCGCGATCGGAGCCGAGCACGAAGGCGCGCTCGACGGTCAGCCCCTGGCTCGCGTGGCCGGTCAACGCATAGGCGTGCTGGGCATGTCCGGCCTCGAGATAGCTGCGGCTGAGCTCGACCCGGTTTCCGCGATCTGTCTCGCAGGTCAGCGTCCCCTGCGTGGGGTCGACCGCGGCGACCGTACCGCGGGTGCCGTTGCGGACGCCGAGCGTGTCGGAGTTGCGCCGGCAGAGGATCCGGTCGCCGACTCGGAACTCGTGTCCGGCGGCAGTCAGGCTCTCCTGGCCGAGCCGGCCTTCCGCTTGCATCAGCGCCCGTGCGAGCGCGTTCAGTTCGGCGACGTCGGTGCGGCGGTGGGCGAGCATCAGGTTGCCGGCCTGGTCGGTGCGGGCGTACCGCCACCAGTCCCCGAGCAGGCGTGCCCGGCTCTCGAGGGGATCGTTCGAGACGACCAGGCGGCCGCGTTGGTCGGCGAAGGCGAGGTAGTCGCGGCCAAGACCGTACCTGACCGCCTGGAGCGCGCGCCGCTCAAGCTCGTCCGGCTGTCGTTGGTTCTCGGTTAGCTCGAGTGCGCCGTGGCGTTCGACGATGGCGGCGAAGAGTCCGCCTGCGCCGACCGCGGGTAGCTGCAGTGGGTCGCCGATCAGCACCGCCTTGCCGCCCGACTGCTCGACCAACGAGAGGATCGGGGCGAGCACACGTGTCTCCGCCATCGCCGCTTCGTCGATGATCAGCACGCAGTCCGCGGGCAGCCCATCCGCTAGCTTCGCCTCGGCGAGCAGCCGGTGCAACGTCCGCGAGGGAATCCCGGTCTCGTCCTCGAGCCGTTCTGCCGCGATCCCCGATGGGGCCGCGCCAAACACGGGTGCGCCCGCCGCGTGGAATGCGAGGGCGAGGGCGTGGGTCGCGGTCGTCTTGCCCACGCCGGCGGGACCGACGACGCAGACGACCCGATCCGGGCTCGTCACGACTGCGCGTACCATCGCCTCCTGCTCGGCCGAGAGTCCCTTTACAGTCTCGTCGACCACCGCCGAGGATGCGACCGGCGGGTCGGAGGACCGTCCTAGTTCGGCCAGCGCAAGCGCATTCCGCTCCAGCTCAAGTAGCTCCAGCGTGGAGTAGGCGGCGGGACGGCCCGGAGCAGGCTCCGTCAGCCGCTGGACGCCGCCGATCGTGAGCAGGCGCTCGCAGAGCTCGCGGATCCGCTCGACGGAGGCGCCCTGCGTGTGCGCCTGCGCCCAGGCCATCGCAAGCTCCGGCTCCGAGAAAGCTGTCCGTTTCTCGGTCAGCCCCTCGGGCCCGAGCAACCGCTCGGCCGCGGCGAGCAGCTCGGCCGGGGTCGGCTCGCGGTGGGGCGTGCGCCCGATCAGACGTTGCAGCTGGCGCCGGCCGAGGCCGTGCTCGGCCGCCCGCGCCGCCCACTGCTCCCGCAGCCTGGGAAGGTCGACGCTCTCCTTCCGCTCCCGTGTGGCGACGGCGGCGACGTTGGCGGCATGGAAGCCGCTCGTGTTCTGCTCGGCCATCCGCTCGACGATCTGGGTGCGCCGGCGCGAGAATGCGTCGATTACGGTTCGCGGAACGTCTCTGAGCTCGGCCCAGCCCTTCTCCGGTGTTGCCCACTCGAGCCCGAGGCTCTGCGAGAGCTCGTGGCGAAGCTGGGCCTCGTAGAGGTAGCCGGCGGCGAGCCGGTAGGTCTTCAGAATCGCCTCCCCGTCCAGTGCCCGCCATTCCCCGTCGCTGTGGCTCCGGGCCATGTTCGCCACGATCACGTGCGTGTGCAGATGAGGATCCTCAGCCCGGCTCGTCCGGTGCTGATAGGCGGCAGCGACGAAGCCGCCGCCGTGCTCGCGGACGACGCCGTTGTTCCCGCGCCGCAGCACGCACGCCTCTTGCTCCAGATAGCCGAGCGCAGCCTGCCAGGCGGCAAGGTGCGCCTGGGTGATCGCGAGCCGCGTCTCCTCCGCGCCGAGCGCGTGCAAGAGGCTGACGCTCTTCGGCACCGAGAAGACCAAGTCGAAGCCGGCCACCGGCGCCAGCGTCTTCCGCTCCAGCCAGCGCCGGCCCGTCGCCGCCGCGATCCGCTCCACCGTGATCTGCCGCTCCGGCGTATGGGAGCGGAGCACAGCCGACGTCAACGGATCACGACCGCCGATCAACCGGCCCAGCTGCCCCTCCTCGACGATCCCGTCTAGCTCGAGCGCAACCGCGCCCCGCCCAACCCAGACACCTGGCGACTCACCCCGACCGGCGTAGTAGTCGTCCATCCCCGCGGCCACGGAACGTTCGTAGTAGCTCTCCTGCCCCGGAGTCAGCTTCGCAACACTCAACACACCTGAAGCATAAACGCATCACCGGATGCATCTGCGTCTCCTGGCCATCCCGTCATCCGGCGTTCGGCCGTCGGCGTCAAGGAGCAATGCTGACGACGCGTTGCTTTTCCGCTGCTCAGACGATAAGAAGGGTGAATGAGTCGAGTTGAGGCGGCGTTTCGCCGCCACAGGACGCAGATCTACCGCTACCTACTGCGGCGGACAGGAGATCATCATGCGGCGGAGGATCTCGCACAGGACGTCTTTGTCGATGCGGCTGCGATGCTGGAGCGCGTTCAGGAGCCTCCGCGGTCGATGCTCGCGTGGCTGTACGCGGTCGCCGATCGGCGTTTCACCGACGACGCTCGTAGACGCGCCCGCGCCGGCCGGCCGCTCGAGCTGGTGGAGGTTCCGGATGAGCGTGGGCAGGAATACGGCCGAGCCGCCGGACGCGCGCTTGGCGCCGCAATCAGAGGGCTTCCGGACGAGCAGCGGCGGATTGTCGTGATGAAGCTTCTCGAGGGGAGGCCGTTCGCAGAGATCGCTGACATAGTCGGTGTCAGCGAGGCTGCGTGCAAGATGCGGTTCGCGCGCGCGCTTCGCGTTCTGCGGGTGGAGCTCGCACGGGAGGATTTGCGGCCGTGAGGCAAGATCCGGCGCGCCCGCTCTCGGATCCCGAAGTGCTCGAGCTGCTTCGCGACGAGCCGGAGTTGCTCGCGATCGCGGATGCGATCCAGGCGACTCAGAAGCGCCCGCGTCTGGTCGGGCGATTGCCTCGGCCGGGGCTACCGGTGCTCGCCGTCGCGGCGGCCGCGGCGCTCTTCCTGCTCATGCTCCTGCTCGTGCCGTTCCGTGGCGAGGAGCCTGGTCTGCTCGAGCAAGCGCTCGCGGCGGTGGGGACGAGGCCGGTGGTGCACCTGGTCGCGCGCACGGACAGCCGGGAGGACTCGCTCGTGGACCTGCGCACGGGTCGCACGACTCCGACCACGGTCGAGCTCGAGATCTGGCACGACCGCCGGAGGGGCTTGCAGAAGGCGATCACGCGGCGGAACGGGACGGTGGTCGCCGAAGTCGTCGGTTCGATGCGGAACGGGACGCTTCCGGCTGCGGTTCGGCTGTTCGTGAGCGGCTATCGCGCCGCTCTCGCCGAGGGGACGGCACGTCCGGCCGGTGAAGGAACGATCGACGGCCGGCCGGTCGTGTTCGTCGAAGTGCCCGAACCGGGCGGCGGATGGGTCGAGGTCGCGCTCGATAGCGAGGATTACGTCCCGATCCGTTTTCGCCTGCGGGACGACGCCGAGGTCGGCGGCATCGGTCCGAGCTGGCGCGTCGGCGCGGTGGAGACGCGACAGCCGGGCGAGGTCGACTTCTCGGGTGGGACACCGGCGGCGAGAGCGCCGTCGGCCGGGGCGATCACTTCCTCCCGTGCCGTCAGCCGCGCCGAGCTCGCACAGCTCGCACCCTTTGCCGTATGGCCCGGTCGGAGGATCGCCGACCTCGTGCTGGAGACGATCAGCCTGCAGGGGCTGCGGCGAAACTACCCGGATGGACGCAGCGACACTGGCAGCGGTGTCGAGCTGCGATACGGCGGCCCCAACAACCGGCAGCTCCAGATCAACGTCGCCGCGAGGCCCGAGCCCGCCTACCGGTATGCGGAGGGGCGGCTCACCTTCAACTTCAACCCGATCCCGCCCGCGAACGTGATCGATCTCGTCCAGCAGGCGGGCGCAGCGGGAACGAGCTGGCTCGGGCAGATGCGCCTCGGCGATGCATACGTGACGATCGAGGGAGACTCGCGAGAGCTGGTTCTCGCCGCGGCGCGAGCGCTGCAGCCGATTGCAAGGGACTGAACCCAGCGAGCGCGCGTGTCCGGTCAGTAGCCGGCTGAGGCGTCGCGCGCATTCACACAGACGTGAGGAATCTGTAAAGCCTCGTTACCTCGACTCCTGCCATTCGACAAGACGGATGCCACCGTCAAGTCACGCACGAGTGGAGCGAGATCCGAGTGAGAACACGCATGCTCATGCGCAATCGTCGCCGGTGCCGTCGTCTCGCTGTTGATCGTCTCCGGCGCCTTCGCAGGCAAGCCCGCACCGCCGCGGCCCTACCAGCCGGGCGACCACGTCTGGAGCTCCAATCCAGCCGGTCCCGACGGCGTCGCCACCACGTCAGAGTCGACTCAGCTCAGTGCGCTGCCGGCTGCGCCGCTGCCCGCCCCGGTCCGGCCCTACCGGGCCGGCGACAAGGTCTGGCTGGCGACCCCGCCCACCGTGCAGCTAGCCATGGCCACAGGCTGCCAGCGCGTGCCCGCCTCCGGCTACATCGGGCAGGGCGTCTTCGGTCAGACCAGCTTCGAGTACACGAACTACTGGTCCTGGTCCGACGCCTCGAGCGGCCAGAACTTCACGTGGTACATCAAGAAGACGGACGGCACTACGCAGGCCTACGCGTCGTCGTTCGGAGGGGGTGGCTCCTGGAGCGGCCCCGCGAACATCTACCAGTGGAAGGTGCAGAACCACGGGTCGACGCCGCAGGCATGGAACGTCTGTTACGACGTCCGATAGAGAAGTCCGCGCTGTTGATCGGACCGCACGCACCAAGGATCGCGAGGTTGGAAGGAACACCATGCACGTCGTCGCCTATTCAGGAGACAAAACATGAAGCGCTTACTGATTCTCGTCAGTACCGTGGCAGCGTTAGCTGTTCCTACCACAGCTCACGCTGACACGGAGTACTTTCACTCCGGCTGGCTCAACGTAGGCCAGACACCGGTCAGCACGTATTGGGGAGGCTGGCAGCAAGTCAGCTTCTGCTGCAAGAACAAGAACAAGAATACGACCTACGCTCTCGTGTATTACCCCTCCGGCAGTTGGGCTTGTGGTGGAGGCACGATCGCAGTCGAAGGTGGCTGTACCAACGTCAGTTGGAATAACAAGTTCGGCTACATCCGAAACACCGGAACTGAGGGATACTCACTAACGGCTTGGGTCAGCGGGCCTTTCATCTAGGGAGGTGATGGAGCGATGATTCGCACGAGAGTTCTAGGAGTCGCTAGCGTGATCGCCACGCTGGTGGTCGGCTCAGTTGCGTTTGCCTCTGCTGGCGAGAAAGGAGCGGTGAAGGCCATGCCGGCCGCTGCCAGCGCGCCGTCCAAGCAGGCGCTACTGCTGCGCTCGAAGGTTCCGAGCTTTAGCCGCACGAGCACAGCGCGTGATGTTCCACCAATGCGCGGGCCGATCTTCTCAAGCGTCAGGCCAGTTGACCTCACGCAGGTTCGGCGTGTTGCGAGTGGTTTTGGCAAGGCAATCTTCGCTGCGCCCTCGCTCGAAGGTGGGAGAGTGTGCTTCGCCGCAACCGAGGATCGGCCAAACGCTTCCTGGGCCGCGAACTTCTGCGGCTTGATCAGCACGCTGCGGGAGAAAGGAATCGTTTGGAGTGTCAATGTAACAGGGAATCCTGCGGCTCCGGAAGCGTTGATCGTCTGGGGTATTACGTCTCCTGACGTCAAGAGAGTCACGCTTCAGTTCGACGTTGGCCCCGGGCTCGCAGTGTCGCCAAGCCACGACGGCGCCTTCGTATTTGATGTCGCCGACCGCGGGTACCCGACCGCCGTCGCGGCATACAATGCCGGAGGGAGTCTCATCGACACGGAGCCGCTTCCCTCCCTGGGGGATCTGCCACCAGCCCCTCAACCAAAGGCAAGGCGCTAGGTGAAAGCGGGAGGGAGCCCTCCGGGGTTCCCTCCCGCTTCACGACCGGCTTTCGCTCGAGAACGCGCGACTTAGGCTGGGGATGCTTCGCCGGCGCGAACGCAGGTCGCTGTCGTAGATCAATCCCGGTCGTCTCGGGAATCTGATCGAGCAAGGCGAGACGCGTTTCGTCCGTTGAGGCAAGAAGGATTCTCTCGAGCGTCGCGGTAGTGCTCTTTAGCATGGTTTCGAAGGCGCTGTCAGACTTGGCGCGCGCGCAGCGTGGTTGATGCGAGCGTCGACCGGCCCGAAGGAAGCAGGTACAGAACGGGTACGTGATCTCGGGCATGCGCGTTCTCGATCGTCGTCTCCGGCAGCGCGGGACCCGCCTGTTAGCAGGAAGATCGTGGACGAGCGCCCCGCTGATGCCCACGCGCTCCTTACTCTTACGTCACTCGTAATGTAGGTCAGCGGTCGCGACCTTACGTATGCCTTCGCCTCTCGATCGCGTTGCTGAAAATGGCAACAAGATGTCCGAAAGATGTCCTGCCCGCGCCGAAATCGGTTGCTGACGACAACCAGCGCTCGTGGACACGTTTCCGCAAGACGGCACGTAGAGCCATGTTCCTCCATCCCGCTCCAACATGGCCCAACCACTGGCCTGCCCTGCGGAGGCAGAGGTCGCAAGTTCGAATCTTGCCGGGCGCACCTGATCGCGAAGTCGCTGCAAATCCGAGTTCTAACGGAGAGCGAGCTGAGTTGCACGGTGGTCGAACCAGAGCTCTGTCCGCGCGGTCGGCGAGGATGATTCCGTGCCTCGGATCAGCGCACTTCTACGGGATCGTGATCACGATGTACTACCGCGATCACGAGCCGCCTCACTTCCATGCCGTCTACGGCGAGTATCAGGCGCAGATCGTGATTGCGACACTCGAGCCGTTGTTCGGCGGGCTTCCACGGCGGGCGCTCAGGCTCGTCCGGGAGTGGGCCGAGCTCCATCGTGGTGAGCTCGAAGCGAACTGGGAGAAAGCTCGCGCACGAGAGCCACTCGATACGATTGCGCCATTGGTATGAGGACGCACACGGCTCGTATCTGCTCCGTCGAGCCACTCGACGGCTTCATCATGCGGCTCTCGTTCGAGGACGGCACGGAGCGAACGATCGATCTCGCAGGCGAGCTCTGGGGTCCGGTGTTCGAGCCGCTTCGTGAGAACCGCGAGCTCTTCCGCCAGGTGCGTGTCGACGAGGAGCTGGGGACGATTGTCTGGCCGAACGGCGCTGACATGGACCCGGACGTCCTCCACGGGGACTTCCAGCCAACCGACGCTGCTGCTACGGGCGACGTCCGGACCTCGCATACGAAGCGCTGAGTGTCAGCTGCTCTCCGGCCACCGTCGCGTGGTTCGGACTATGACCGGCCGGGGCATGATCCGTCGGCTCGGGCCGTGTTCCACCGAGGCGACCGCTGGCGGCCGGCTCGCCGACGAAGCGAACGTGGTTAAGAGGTAGACGCCCACTGCCGCCGCCACGACCCGGCACCTCACCAGTCCCGCGGCGCGACCCGCCGTTCGACGGCGAATAAGGCGGCGGGCGCAGAAGTCGGGATTCGGCCGACCGCGACGCTCAGTCCAGGGGGCGCATTCTGGCGGGGACGCCGCCGGCGTCCAGGGCAGAGTCCTCCGGCACCTCGACCCGAACGTAGCCGAGCGCGAGGCCCGCTACCGCGCTCGTGACACGACCCACAACCTTGCCGTCGAGGCGGATCTCCGCGCCGAAAGCGGGCAGCTCGCCCTGCTCGAGCTCAAGCACGCGGAGCCGCCGGTTGACGTGTCCGCGGTGGTGCAGGCGCGCGATCGGCTCCTGGCCCGGATAACAGCCCTTCGTGAAGCTGACCGCCCGCTCGACGAGGCCCGCTTCGGCGGGGAGTACGCGGTCGTCGATCTCCGTACCCCAGGCCGGCGTACCGGCCGCGATCCGCAATCGCTCGAGCTCGTCGCGGTTGAGCGTTGGCTCCGCGTCGGCGTCGAGCAGCTCGACGGCCGGCTCGCCGTAGTCCGTGCTCGGCAACCCTTCCGTCTCCTCCCCGAAGACGATGAGCGACGAGTGCTCCTCCGGCTCGAGCTCGACCTTCGCTGCGAAGCGTGCGCGCCTCAGGGTCGCGAGGACGACCTCGCCGAGACCCGGCTCGGTCAACAAGAGGAAGTCCTCTGGCCCGCGCCGCCAGACACGGAGCGGCGCTACGACACGCGCCTTCGGCGTCAGCAGGAGCGCGTCGAACGCCGGGCCTGCGGTGACGTCGTTCGAGACAATCCGCTGCAGAAAGTCCTCGGCGTCGGGCCCCCGCGCGCGAACGTAGTTCCGCGGACGAAGGGCGACACGGCGCGTAACGATTGCCATCCCGGGCTAGTCTAGGCCGAGTGTTCCGCTCCAGAGCGGAGAAGAAGGTCGCCGAGAAGGGCTACGACCCGGCTCGGCTGCCGCCCGGTCAGTACCTGACCGAGAAATGGCCCGTCCTGCACGCGGGCGGCGTGCCGCGAACGGACCTCGCGGCCTGGGATCTCCGCGTGTGGGGCGAGGTCGAGGAGCCGCTTCGCCTGACGTGGGACGAGCTCCTGGCGCTTCCGAGCAGGGAGATCACGGCCGACATCCACTGCGTGACCCGCTGGAGCCGCTTCGACGCGAGCTTCCGCGGCGTCCACTGGAGCGAGCTTGCGAAGCGCGCGCGGCCAAGGTCGAGCGCGCGGTACCTCGTTGCGCATGCCGAGCAGGGGTACACGGCGAACGTGCCGCTCGAGGCGCTCGAGGACGAGAGCGCGCTGATCGTGTACGAGGCAGACGGTAAGCCGCTGGCGCCCGAGCACGGCTGGCCGCTCCGGCTCGTGATCGCGTCGCGGTACTTCTGGAAGAGCGCGAAGTGGCTGCGCGGGCTGGAGCTGATCGAGCAGGACCGCCCGGGGTTCTGGGAGCGCTACGGCTACCACAACGAAGCGGACTACTGGCAGGAACAGCGCTATAGCTTCTGAAACCGGCTGGAAGTTGTAGCCGGCCCTACGCACGACCTCCTCTATCGTCCCCCGCTCAGGGGTTTCACGACGAGGAGGTCCAACCGTATGAAGAAGCTGCTCTTGCTGTGCGTGCTCGCAGGGTCCTGGGCCGCGAGCGCGAACGCGATCGCCGCACCGCCCCCATCCGGGCTCGACGTGCGGCTGACGAACGACTGCGTCATCCCGCTGATGGCGGACCCGGTGCCGGTGGGCGCATCGTCGCCGTACGCGCCACCACCCGGCTGCCCGGTGACGAGCCCGCCCGGCTACGTCAGCTCGTACACGATCGCGACGGGGAATTTCGCCACGGACGCCGTGCTGGACGAGTGCTCGATCGCGCACGGCCGTCAGAACGAGCCGTCGGTCGAGGTCGACCCGCGGAACACGAACGTGCTGGTCGGCAGCTCGAACGACTACTGCGGCGTCTACGCCGGCAGGAGCTCGACCGGAGTCCCGCAGGCGACCGGGCCGATCTGGCTCGGCTACTACCGCTCGGAGACGGCAGGTCAGAGCTTCGTCAGCTCGCTCGTACCCGGGTACCCGGGAGACGGGACGCCCTACGCGGCTCTCTCCCACATCCGCACGGCGAGCTCCGGCGATCCGGTGATCGCCTGGGACGCCGAGGGCCGCGTGTTCCTCGGCTCAGAGAGCTCGGACGATCCGGCCGGCACGAAGAAGAGCTTCGGCGACGTCTTCGTCGCGCGGTACGTCAACCCGGGTGGCCCTGCCGGCGATCCGATGAGCGACGGCAAGCAGTACGCGGGCTCGGAGATCGTGTCGCAGGGGTCCTCGGCGCCGAACCTCAACGGCGTCTTCAACGACAAGACCGCGATCGCGGCCGACCACAACACCGACGGCAAGTGCGACAACGTCGTCTACTTCTCCTACTCGCGCTTCACCGGCGGCGGTAACAACGGCATCTTCTTCAGCCGCTCCACGAACCACGGCGCGAGCTTCACGCAGGTGATGAAGCTCTCGCCCGGCGTACACGACTCGCAGTTCCCGGACATCGCGATCACGGGAAGCAGCAACGTATACGTCACCTGGCGAGAATTCTCTGCCCAGGGTAACTCCGTGGACGCGATCGTCTACACGAAGTCGACGGACTGCGGCCAGACGTTCTCTTCGCCGCAGATCGTCAGGACCTTCGTTCCCTACGACGCTCAGGACATCCCCGAGCCGGAGGCCCAGCCGACGCCGCAGGCCGCGCCGGACGATCCGCTCGGCGAGGAGGAGGCGCAAGGCTCGACCGCGCGCGACTGCGGCGACTTCGCGTCCCACTGCAGGTCCGGCTACACGTTCTTCCGCCGGGACACGCAGGTCCGCTCGACCGGGAACCAGTTCGGCGGCTCGACGGACGACAACGTCTACATCGTCTACGACCCGACGATCCCCGGCACGCAGACGCCCACGGGAACCTCGTACGGCTCGATCCAGCCGGGAACGGGGAGTCAGTCGGGCATCTACTACCTCCGCCTGAACGGGCTCTCTGGGACGATCGCGTCCGGGCCGACGCTCGTCGACCCGGCCGATTTCCTCGCGGACAAGGGACACCAGTTGTTCCCAGACATCGCGGCGGATACGAAGGGCGGCTCGACGATCCTGCACACGATCTGGTGGGACAGCCGAAACGACGGGTGCTACAGCCGAACGAGGCCGGTTGGCAACTGCCCGAGCCTCGTGACCGTCCCGTCGCTCGACGCGTGGGGAGCCAGCTCGACCAACCTGGGCTTGAACTGGACTTCGGCGCGGGTGAGTAACGTGACGTCGAACCCGAACTACGAGCAGTTCGCGAACCGCACCGTGCCGTTCGCGGGCGACTACCTCTGGGTGACGTCGCTCGGGAGCTTCTCCTACGGCGTGTGGACGGACTGGCGCGACACGATGCCTGGGACTGATCCCCGGGAGACGCCCGAGGACGAGGACAAGGGGAGCGCGGACGTCTACCAGTGCCGCATCGTGGTGCAGATCCCGAGCGCCACGAAGAAGGGACAGCCGACGAACGCCTGGAGCAGCGACCAGTGCCCGCACTCCGGCGGGATCGACCAGAACATCTACGGCGACTACACGCCGTAGCGATCACTCGAGTCGGAGGGGCCGGCCGCGGCCGGCCCCTCCGCGCACCCCGGCGCGGCACCGGGAGTAGGATCGCGCCGCCATCCGGCCTAAAGGGGGAGACATGAGAAGAGCATTCGCGGCTACGCTCGCCGCCTTCGCCGTGGGATCGATCGGGGTCTTTGGAGCCGGTCCGGCCCTCGCCTCGGGCGATTCGCTCGTAAGCGTCGGGAACCCGTACGCGGCGGGGCCGTTCCCGCAGAACAAGCAGAACGAGCCCGCCGTCGCGATCGACGCTCACACGCCGAACATCGTCGCGGCCGGCTCGAACGACGAGATCGATCTGCAACCGTGCCCGCTGACTGCGCCCGCCAGCGGATCCCGCTGTCCGTTCACCCAGGGCGTCGGTGTGTCGGGCGTCTACTTCTCGGTCAACGGAGGCCAGAGCTGGATTCAGCCGCCGTACACCGGCTACACAGCTCGTCTCTGCACGGCGACCCAGTGCACGCCCGCCTCTCCACCGACGCCCGCCTCCACCGGAGTCGCCGGGATCGGGACGATCGGGACCCTGCCCAACTACGTCGAGAGCGGGCTCGTCTCGGACGGAGATCCGTCGGTGGCCTTCGGCCCGGCCCCCGATGCGAGCGGCAGGATCGACCGCACCAATCCGTGGGCGAACGGCGACCGCCTGTACTACGCGAATCTCACCTCCAATTTCGGCACGACCCGCGCGGAGGCGTCGTTCAAGGGATTCGAGGCGATCGCGGTCTCGTACACGACGAGCCTCTCCGCGGCGATCGCCGGCAGCAACGCCGGCTGGTCGCGGCCCGTGATCGTGAGCCGCCAGAACGCCGCGCTCTTCTCCGACAAGGAGCAGGTCTGGGCCGACAACGCGGCATCGAGCGCGTTCTTCGGCAACGTCTACCTGTGCAACGTCGCCTTTCGGGGACAGGAGAAGGGCAACGGCGCGCCCGAGCCCGTCCTCTTCTACCGCTCGACCGACGCGGGCGCCAACTGGTCGGGGCCGCGTCCGCTCTCGCCGGCCGCGAACAACCCCCGGCTTCCGGGTCGCCAGGGATGCACGATCCGGACCGACAATCGCGGCACGGTCTACGTCTTCTGGCAGGGCTTCGACCCGCAGACGAAGACCGACGTCCAGTACATGGCCCGCTCGTTCGACGGCGGCGGCTCATTCGAGCGGCCCCGGCCGGTCGCGACGGTCGTCGACGTCGGCGCCTTCGATCCCGAGAGTGGTGACTACACGTTCGACGGCGTCGCGGGGGCGCGGACCGACAGCTTCCCGAGCGTCGACATCGCCAACGGCGCACCGAGCGGCGCCGACGCGACGAACGAGATCGTGCTCGCCTGGTCGGATGCCCGAAACGGCGTCCCCAGCCCCTATAGCTGCTGCCGGGGCACGATCGCCGGCGAGAAGGCGCTCGTCCAGTACTCGTTGAACCAGGGCACCACGTGGTCGGCACCTGTGAACGGTGCGCAGGCCGGCGACCGTCCGGACTTCTCCGCCGTCGCAATCAGCCCGAACGGGACCGACGTCTACCTCGTCTACGACAACTTCCTGCAGGCATGGCAACGGAGCATTCTCAGCCCGCCGCGCCTGATGCAGGGGGTCGTCCGCCACGCGTCGCCGATACTGACCGGGTGGACGACGCTCCACCGCGGCAGCCTGGGCGACGCGCGCGGCTCGAGCGCGAACCGGCTGCGAGACGAGTTCCTCGGCGACTACAACTACGTTGCCGCGATGCGGACCCCCGACCCGGCCGGCCTGCAGGTGCCGAGCGGCATGCCGCCGAACTTCGCCGTCGCCGTCTGGAACGACAGCCGCACCGCGGCCGACTGCACGGCAGTCGACATGTACCGCGACGCGTTCCTCCAGTTCCGGCAGGGAACGATCACCGCCACGCCGACGGCCCCGTACCCCGGCCCGCCGACCTGCCCCTTCAACTTCGGCAACACGGACATCTACGGCGGCCGGTACACGCCGACGTCGACGCCGTAGCTCCACTCGGAACGGGACGAGAGGGGCCGGCCAAGGCCGGCCCCTCTCGAGGGCGGGAGCCGCGTCAACCCATGCCCGCGCGGCGCGGTAGGCTCGCCCACGAACCCGAAACGGGAGGTACACCAGCCATGCCCTCGAGAAGAGCAGCCTTCGCGCTCGTGTGCGCGGGCGTTCTCGCAGCACTGCTCGCCGCGATCGGCGCACGCGGTGACGCTCGCTCGGAAGCCAAGCCGATCGTGATCGGGCACCGCGGCGCGAGCGGATACCGCCCGGAGCACACGCTGGCCTCGTACGAGCTCGCGATCGCAATGGGCGCCGACTACATCGAGCCGGACCTCGTGTCGACCAAGGACGGGGTGCTCGTCGCCCGGCACGAGAACGAGATCTCGGCCACCACGGACGTCGCCGACCACCCGGAGTTCGCGAGCCGGAAGGCGACGAAGGTGATCGACGGCACCCCGGTGACCGGCTGGTTCACGGAGGACTTCACGCTCGCCGAGCTCAGGACGCTCCGGGCGAAGGAGCGGATTCCCGCGCTGCGCCCGACCAATACCGCGTTCGACGGTCTCTTCCAGATCCCGAGCTTCCAGGAGGTGATCGACCTCGCGAAGCGCAGCGGCGTCGGCATCTACCCCGAGACCAAGCATCCGACCTACTTCGACAGCATCGGCCTCTCGCTCGAGGAGCCGCTGGTGGCGATGCTGAACGCGAACGGGTACACGAGCAGCAGCTCTCCGGTCTTCGTCCAGTCATTCGAGGTGGGCAATCTCAAGGAGCTCAACCGGATGACGAACGTCCGGCTGGTGCAGCTCATCAACTCCTCGGGCCAGCCCTACGACTTCACGGTGGCCAAGGATCCCCGCACCTATGCCGACATGACAACGCCGGCGGGGCTCGCCGAGATCGCGAGCTACGCCGACGGGATCGGCCCCAGCAAGGACCTGATCGTGCCGCGAGACAGCGCGAACCGCCTGCGCCAGCCGACGCAGCTGGTGGACAACGCCCACGCCGCCGGGCTCGTCGTCCACCCGTGGACCTTTCGGCGGGAGAACTCCTTCCTTGCCGAGGACTTCCGGCAGGGGAACCCCGCGAGCCCGATGTACGCGCTCGCGAGCGGGAACCTCCCGGGCGAGCTGCGCCTCTTCTTCCGGCTCGGGGTGGACGGCGTCTTCAGCGACAACTCCGACGTCGCAGTCGCGACGCGAACAGCGGTCCTGGCCGAAGCCGCGCGCGGCGGGCGAGGCCGCTAATCCGTGGTTTCAACCGGGAAAGCAGAAGGGCCGGCTTTGCCGGCCCTTCTGCTGTGCATCCTAACGAGGGGCTCACGGGGGAAACCGGGTTTCCCCCGTGCTCTTTCCCCCGCGTCCTCTTACATCATTCCGCCCATGTCTCCCATGCCGCCGCCGGGCATGCCCGCGCCGGCGCCCTGCTTCTCCGGCGGCTCGGCGACGATCGCCTCGGTGGTCAGGATGTTCTTCGCGATCGACGCCGCGTTCTGCAGCGCCGAGCGAACGACCATGGTCGGATCGGTGATGCCCGACTTGACGAGATCCTCGACCTCACCCGTGTCGACGTTGAGGCCGTGACCCGCCTTTGCCGTCCGGACCTGCTGGACGACGACCGAGCCCTCGAGCCCCGCGTTGTGAGCGAGCTGTCGGATCGGCTCCTCGAGCGCGCGGAGCACGATCTGGGCGCCGGTCTTCTCGTCACCGGAGAAGCTGTCGAGCTTCACCGACTTCGTCGTGTTCAGGAGCGCGACGCCGCCACCCGGCACGATGCCCTCCTCGAGGGCGGCTCGGGCAGCCTGCAGCGCGTCCTCGACGCGGTGCTTCTTCTCCTTCATCTCGGTCTCGGTCGCGGCACCGACCTTGATCACCGCGACGCCGCCGGACAGCTTTGCCAGCCGCTCCTGCAGCTTCTCGCGGTCGAAGTCGGAGTCGGTCGTCTCGATCTCGGACTTGATCTGCTTGATCCGGCCCTTGATCGCGTCGGACTCGCCGGCGCCGTCGATGAGGGTCGTCGAGTCCTTGTCCACGACGACGCGGCGGGCGCGGCCCAGCTGCGAGAGCTTCGTGTTCTCGAGCTTGAGCCCCATCTCCTCGGTGATGACCTCGCCGCCGGTCAGGGTGGCGATGTCCTCGAGCATCCGCTTGCGGCGGTCACCGAAGCCGGGTGCCTTGACCGCGACGGCGGTGAACGTGCCGCGCAGCTTGTTGACGACGATCGTCGCGAGCGACTCGCCCTCGACGTCCTCCGCCACGATCAGGAGCGGCCTGCCGGCCTGGATGACCTGCTCCAGCACGGGCAGGATGTCCTTGACGGCGCCGACCTTCTGGTTCGCGACCAGGATGTACGGCTCGTCGAGAACGGCCTCCATGCGCTCGGAGTCCGTGATCATGTACGGCGACAAGTAGCCCTTGTCGAACTGCATGCCCTCGGTGAACTCGAGCTCGAGGCCGAACGTCTGCCCCTCCTCGACGTTCACGACGCCGTCCTTGCCGACCTTCTCGATCGCGTCGGAAAGCACCTCGCCGATCTCCCGCTCGCGCGAGGAGACCGTGGCGACGCGGGCGATCTCTTCCTTGCTCGAGATCTCCTGCGACTGCGCCTTGAGCGCCTCTGTGATCGACTCGACGGCCTTCTCGATCCCGCGCTTGAGCTCCATCGGGTTCGCGCCTGCCGCGACGTTCTTCAGGCCCTCGCGGATCATGGCCTGAGCGAGCACCGTGGCCGTCGTCGTGCCGTCGCCGGCGACGTCGTTCGTCGCTGTGGCGACCTCGCGCACGAGCTGCGCACCCTGGTTCTCGAAGACGTCCTCGACCTCGATCTCACGTGCGATCGTGACGCCGTCGTTCGTGATGGTGGGCGCGCCGAACTTCTTGTCGAGCACGACGTAGCGCCCCTTCGGGCCAAGTGTGACCTTGACCGCGTCGGCGAGGATATTGACGCCCCGCTCGAGTGAGCGGCGAGCGTCCTCGCTGAACTTCAACTCCTTATGAGCCATTCGATTCCTCCGTTGATCGGTTAACGCCCGTGCCAGGCCACGCCTGGCGCCGGATCTCTAGGCTGCGGCGCCGACGGGCTCGCGGGTCCCGACGACCTTCGCGAGGACGTCGGACTCACGCAGGATCAGCACTTCGTCGCTATCGACTCTGATCTCGGTGCCGCCGTACTTCGAGAAGATGATCTCGTCACCCTCATCGACGTCCATCTTGATGTACTCGCCGTCCTCGTCACGAGGACCGGGGCCGACGGCAAGGATGCGGCCGCGCTGCGGCTTCTCCTTGGCGGTGTCCGGCAGGACGATGCCGCTCACCGTCGTCTCCTCTTCCTCCAGAACCTCGACGATCAGGCGGTCACCCAGCGGTTGTAGGTTCATCTAGCCTCCATTCGACTTTGTGACACTGACTGGCACTCACGAACCGAGAGTGCCGACACAGTCTAGTGTCCTTCCTTCAACGATGCAAGCGAGATCGATCTCTCCGGCACCAGCGCCGCTCTGAGCTCCCTCTCCGCGTTTGTTACAAACCAGCAGCGCTAGTATCACGGGCGTGCGCCGGGAGTTTTCAGCGGGCGGCGTGCTCGTTCGCCGCCTTCGCGGGCGTACGATGATGGCCGCCGTTCGGCCCGCCGGCAAGGCGGAGGGCGTGTGGGCTCTACCGAAGGGGCTGATCGGGCCAGGCGAGCGGCCCGAGGTCACCGCGGTCAGGGAAGTCGCCGAGGAGACCGGCCTCGACGGGGGGCTGGTGCAGAAGCTCGGCGACGTCCGCTACGTCTACACGTGGGCCGGAGAGCGGGTCTTCAAGGTTGTCAGCTTCTACCTTCTGCGCTACCGGTCGGGACGGATTGGGGAGCTCCCGCCCGAGCACGCCCACGAGGTCGACGAGGCCCGCTGGCTCTCGCTCGAGGAGGCCCCCGCACTGCTCGCCTACGAGGGTGAGAAGGGCATGGCCGAGAAGGCGCTCGCCTTCCTGGCCGCAGAAGCTCTATAGTCTCCGCCGCCCGAGGCCGTGACCGATCAGGACTCCTCCATGTACGCGCTGAACTTCTACTCGCCGCTCGTCGCCGACCAGCTTCGGAGCGGCCGTAAGACCGCGACCATCCGGCTCGGCGACAAGTCGCGCAAGTACAAGAAGGGGATGATCGTCCGCGTTCTGGTCGGAACCCGCTACAGCCCGCGCGACAACGTGTTCGAGGCCGTGATCGACAAGGTCGACGTCAAGACCCTCGCCGACCTTTCCCCACGCGAGATCGAGCACGACAACCCCGAGATCCGTCGCGCCGACGACATGGCAAAGTGGCTCGGCCAGCTCTACAACCGCGAGGTGTCCTTCGACGACACCGTCACGGTGATTCGCTTCTCCGAGATTCGCTGAGGCCACGGCTGCCTCGACCGGGGCTGAGGAAAGCGGCAAGCCCGGCGAGCGCCTCGTCGAGCCGCGAGGTGTCCCCCCAGGCGCCCAGCAACTCGAGAGTCCCGGTCTTCCGATCGAAGCGCGGCTCGGCACGGCCGACGAGGCGATCGCCGACGAGAAGCGGCAGGACGTAGTAGCCGTACTCGCGCTTGGCGGGCGGCACGTACATCTCAAGCCGATAGCGGAACCCGAACAATGCCTCGGCGCGCTGCCGGTCGTGAACGAGTCGGTCGAACGGCGACAGCAGCGTGACGCGGTCCGCCACCGGCGCGTCGTCGGCGGCGGGATGCGCTTCCCACTCGCCATGTCGCAGCCGGACCCCGAGCGCACGAAAGCGCTGGTCGGCGAGGATTAGCAACGCGTCGCGCAGAGGGACAGCCTCCGTCTCCGGATACCAGCGCTCGGCGAGGTCCCAGACGCGCTGCCCGCCTCGCCGCCCGATCACCGCCAGGTGGCCGCGGGTGTGGAGGATCTCGAGCATCTGGCCCACCCGCCGACTGCCGTACCAGCGATGCTCGCGGGCCTCGCCGCGCGACCGATCGTCGAGCTCGCGCCCCAGTAGCGGCCCGCGCCGCTCGAGCTCGCGCACGACGTAGCGGCGGAAGCTCGCGTTCTCTCTCAGGAAGTCGCTGATCCATCGATCCCAGCTCGTCGTGCTCGCGCGTCGAAGGCGGCGCATGCGCGCGCGCACGAGCGGCAGCGCTTCGATCGGCCAGATGAACGCGTTCCATTCGAAGAGGAGCCGGTCGACCCAGAGCAGGCGATCGAGCTCTCCGGTGTCGAACGAGCCGAGGCGACTCCAGAGGACGAGGTGCTGCGGTCGCGCGACAGTGGCGATCGGATCGAGCTGGAGAAAGCCGAGCCGGCGCACGGTCTCGAGGACTCCGCGCGCGGAGCCGTCGAGGAGCTGAGCGCGAACGGCGATCCGGCGGGCCTCTTCGAGGCTCACGATCCGGGGCCGCCCGGCTACGGTCTCGAGCCCCAGCCTACCGGCCGGCTTTGCGGATCGGCACGCCGAACTGCTCCGGCGGACGCAGCCTCGCTCCGCACGCTTCGCAGTCGACCGCGAACGCCGACGAGAAGCGGGCGGCGCAGCTCGGGCAGCGCGAGCGGATCTCGCCGCCGCACTGCGGGCATGAGGCTGGCAGCTCGACCTCCCACTCCTCGAAGTAACGCTGCGCGAAGCCGCAGCCGAGACATACGGCGACCCAGTCGCCGAGCGT